>JBDTNQ010000120.1:0-13214 GCA_039933635.1 Acidobacteriota bacterium | reverse complement strand
GGCGACTTGACCGGTCGGGTTTGTACCGATATGCTCGTTTGGTCGTAAACGAGAACGGTCTCAGTACCGCCGTCTCGCCGATCGATTCGAGGTTCCGTGGCTGAGTCTTCCCAGCGTTCCTGTACAGAACCCCTTGCGGCTCCGGTCCGGCTGTCTCAGATGGCGGTCGGGCACGTCGCGCGCCTTCACACGGCCAACCTCCCGGCGCAGGATTGCGCCCTGCTCGGCGCCCTGGGCATGACCGACCGGTGCGTCCTTCGCATCTGCAAGGTTGGCGAACCCTGCATCGTTCAGATCCAGTCCACGCGCATTGGGCTGTCCCGGTCAGTGGCCGAGGGCATCATGGTCGTGCCCGAGACCGCGGGGTAACCGCCCGTGGCCACTGCGCACTGCGACCCGGAGCCCGCCGCGGCGCCGGCCGGTGCGCCCATCCGACCTGAAACCGCCCGGATTGCCCTCATCGGCAATCCCAACACCGGCAAGACGACGCTCTTCAACCGCTTGTGCGGAACCCGAGCGAAAACGTCCAACTTTCCAGGCACCACCACCAGCGCCCGCACCGGACGCGCCATCGTTGGCGACGACACCGTCGTCGAAATCTTCGATCTGCCCGGTCTGTATCAGCTTTCGCTCGACGTGCCGGAAGCGCGCATCGCGCGTGACGTCCTGGGCGGCAAGGCCTCGGCCGAGCGGCGCACGGACGCGGTCCTCGTCGTGGTCGACGCATGCAACCTCACGCGGAATCTGATGCTCACGGGCGAGCTGCTTCGCTATGGGTTGCCCGTCGTCGTGGCGCTGAACATGGTCGATCTGGCGCAGCGCCGCGGGCTCAGCCTCGACGCCGAGCGCCTGGCGCAGCACCTCGGTTGCCGCGTCGTGCCGATCGTCGCGCGCCGCGGCGTGGGTATCGACGAACTGCGCCGCGTGATGGGGCACGTGCTCGCGCAAGGTGCCGCCGATTCCGTCGCGCCGATTGAGGACGCGGCCGCCCCATCGATGGCTGCCCTGGCCAGCTGGGCTGAGGACATCGTCGAGGACAGCGTCGGCGGGTCGGGTGCTGTGGGCTCGGCGACCGACACGGTCACGGAGCGCATGGACAAGGCATTCACGCACCCGGTGATCGGGCTGGTGGTGTTTCTCGGCGTGATGGTGGGCCTCTTCTGGACGCTGTTCGCGCTCGCCGCCGTGCCGATGAGTCTGATCGAGGTGACGTTCGCGTATCTCGGCGACTTCACGGGCCGGATTATTCCGGCCGGTCTCGTCCACGATCTCGTCTCGAAAGGCATCATCGGCGGCATCGCGGGGACGGTCGTCTTTCTGCCGCAAATCTGCCTGCTGTTCTTCCTGATCAGCCTGCTCGAGGACACCGGCTACCTGGCGCGTGCGGCGTTCGTGATGGATCGACTGCTGTGCCGCTTCGGTCTGCCGGGTCACGCGTTCGTGCCCTTGCTGACGTCGCACGCGTGCGCGCTGCCGGGCATCATGTCCACCCGGCTGATTCCCGATCGTCGCGATCGCATCACGACGATCCTGGTCGCGCCATTCATGAGTTGTTCGGCGCGCATGCCCGTCTACGTCTTGCTGACGGCGCTGCTGTTCAGGGATCACCCGCTGCTCGGCGGCGCGGCCTTCGCGGCGTGCTATCTCCTGGGCGCGGGCGCCGCCATGCTGAGCGCGTTGCTCTTCCGGCGGACGCTGCTGCGTGGCCGCGCGCGGCCGATGATCCTCGAACTGCCGTCGTACAAGGCGCCGTCGTTCACCAACGCGATCGTCACTGCGAAGGATCAAGGCCTGGCATTCCTGAAGACGGCCGGCACCGCCATCATGGCGATTTGTGTCGTCATGTGGTGGCTCAACACGTTCCCGCGTGTGCCGGTGCCGGCGGAAGCCACCGCGCTGTCCGCTCAGGCGGCCGCTACGGCTGACCCGGTACGGTCATCCGCGTTGCAGGCCGAAGCCGACGCGCTCGCCGCGCGCGCCGAGCAGGCGGGCAGCTTTGCCGGCCGGCTCGGTCGCGGCATTCAGCCCGTGTTCGCGCCACTTGGCTACGATTGGCAGCTGACGGTTGGTGTGCTGACGAGCTTCCTCGCACGCGAGGTCTTCGTGTCGACGATGTCGGTGCTCGTGGCGGACACGACGCCTGCTTCGGACACGGATGGCGTGATCGCGAAAATTCGATCCGCGCGACGAGACGACGGCAGCCTGATCTTCACGACGGCGACCGCGACCAGCCTGCTGGTCTTCTTCGTGCTGGCGATGCAGTGCCTGCCGACCCTCGCCGTCACGCGTCGTGAGACCGGTCACATCAAGTGGGCTGGTCTGCAACTCGCCTACATGTCAGGCGTGGCCTACGCTTGCGCGTTCATCGCGTATCAGGGCCTGCGTGCGCTGGGGATCTCGTGATGAGCGATCTCATCCAGGTCCTCATCGTCACCCTGCTCGCCGCCGTCGCGCTGATGGCCCTCGTGCGTCCGTACGTCCGCCCAGTCCGCAAGAAGTCCTCGGCGACAGGTGAAGCAGGATGCCCCGGGTGCGGCACGTGCGACGACGTGCCGGCCCCGAGGCCTCCGATTACTCCGCGAGCTTCTTGAGCGCTTCCTTGTCCGGGGCGGCTGCCGTGTGCAGGAACTTATCGAGGATCGTCGCGATCGTCTTGACACCCTCGGGCGCCTTCGGATCCTTCACGATCTCTTCGACCTTCGGTTTGTCCGCGGCGTTGATGCTGTGCTGCATGCCGTTGATGGCCTGAATCAACACTTTCTCCTGCGCCGTCGTCGTGCTCTCGGCGGCGAGCGCGGTGAGCGTCTTCTTCTGATCGTCGTTGGGGAAGTGGTTGATGGTCATCAGGATGCCGGCGATGGTCTTCACGGCCTTCGACGGTGGCGCCATTTGGGCGCCAGCCGGAATCACCAGAAGCGCGCACAGCAGGAGCAGAGCAGACGTGATCGTCATGACGGAACGCATAGTCGGAATCCTCCCGGGGGGCGCGTGGAGCTTACGCTGCGACCTTCGTGGGGCGCAACCGGTCGCGGGGATGGGAGAGTGGAATGCGCTACGCGCTGGCCTTCGACCCGTCGAGTGCCGCAAGCAGGCGACTGAGCTCGTCGAGTTCTTCGGCCGGGATGTCCTTGAACTGGACGGCAAACCCGATGGTCGAGTCCACGTACACGACAAGGCCCGGAAACGACAGGCTGTGGTTGCCGATGATGACGTTGACGGAAGTGGTGTCGCCTGGGGTCGGCGCGGCCAGACTCTGGATGAAACAGCCGCCGACGCTGATGTCCGTGATGCGGCAGCGCGTCGCGCCGGATGCGCCGCTGAACGTCCCATCGAATGGGCGCATCACTCGCTGATGCTTCCGTCGCTCGTCCGTCACGGCACGAGGGTAACACGGGCCAAGGAAGGCTCGGGGGACTAGGGACCAGGGACCAAGGGGACCAGGGGACCAGGGGGACCTAGGGGACCAGGGGACCACGGGACGAGGGGGCCACGGAGGAGGGGACGAGGGGGCGCGGTCCCTCCGTCCCGTGCTCTCCCGGTCCCCGGTCCCCGGTCCTCCGGTCCCCGGTCCTCCGGTCCCCCGGTCCCCTGGTCCCCCGGTCCCCTGGTCCCCTGGTCCCCTGGTCCCCCGGTCCCCCGGTCCCCCCGGTCCCCTGGTCCCCTAGAAACCGTTGGTCCGCGAGTCCCTTAGTCCGGTGCAGTTGTGTACGATTCCCCCATGCACCTCGCCCTTCAGTGGCACGGCGACATGAAGTTCGCCAACGCCGCCGGTAGTCCGGCGATCGAGCTCCAGAGCTCCGCGGCAGGCGTCACGTCCCCGCCCGAAGCGCTGGCCTATGCCGTGATGGGCTGCATGGCGATGGACGTCCTGCACGTCATCCGGAAAGGGCGCCACGAGCTGGAGGCCATGACCGTCCGGTTTACCGGCGAGCGCGCGGCCGAACATCCTCGGCGGTTCGTGTCCATGGTCATGCACTTCGAGCTTGCCGGCAACGTCACGTCGGCGGTCGTCGAGCGGGCGATCGAGCTCTCGCGCACCAAGTACTGTTCGGTCTGGAATACGATTCGGCCGGACGTGAGCCTGCAGACGAGCTTCGCCATTCATCCGCGGCACGTTGCGCCCTGATTCTCGATGGCCTGGCCCGCTCCGCCCGCACCAGCACCCGCCCCTCCGCCCACGCCCACGCGTCGCCTTTACATCGACTGGCTGCGCGGCGTTGCCGTGCTGATCATGATCATGTGGCATTCGATCGACTCGTGGACGGTCCAGGAGACCGTGGTCCGCAAGTCGGCGGTGTTCAGTACGATCACGTTCTTTGCCGGATGGGCGGCGCCGCTGTTCCTGTTTCTGGCCGGCGTCTCCCTGCCGCTCGCCGGCGTCGCGCGCATGGCGCGCGGGCTCGATCGCCGCGCGGCGAGCGCGATGCTGCAGCGGCGCGGCTGGGAGGTCTTTCTCATCGCCCACCTGTTTCGCCTTCAGTCGTTTCTGCTCAATCCGAATGGCAGGTGGAATGGGCTGCTGAAACCCGACATCCTCAACATCCTCGGTCTCGCGTTCGTGTATGCCGCCTTCGCGTGGGGCCGGGCGACGACGAGACGGGAGTTGAGGTGGTGGTTACTGGCGCCGTCGATTGTCATCGTCGCGGTGCTGACGCCGCTCACGCCCACGTGGTGGTGGCCGACGCTGCTACACCCGCGTCTGGCCGGCTACATCCGCGTGGTCGACAACAACGCGGTGTTCAGCCTGTTTCCAGCGGCCGCCTACCTGCTCGCGGGCGCGTTCTTCGGGGCGATGCTGGCCGAGCATGGGGAGAACGATCGCGCCTTTCACAAGCGTACGGCGATTTGTGGCGCCGCGCTGTTTGCGATTGCCGGCGTGATCGCGCTTCTGCCATGGCCCCGTCCGGTCTGGTTCTGGATCGGGTCCAGCGCCATCGTCAGTTGGCGCATCGGCACGATGCTGTCGTTGCTGGTGATCTCGTGGTGGTGGCTGCTGCGCCACACCGTCACGTCGACGAGCCCGCTCATCGTGTTTGGCCGCACGTCGCTCTTCGTCTATTGGGTGCACGTTGAACTGGCGTACGGCAACTTCAGCTTCCCCCTGCATCATGCCCTCGGACTGCCCTGGGCAATAGGCGCCTACGTCAGCCTGACGCTCGTGATGCTCGGTGCCGCCCGGCTGTGGCTTCGCCACGCGCCGCGTGGACCGATCGTGCCGGCGTACATGCGCGGGGACGCGAGTCCCCAGATGTCCCATGGCAGGCGATATCCCCTGACGCCTTGAGGCGGCGGTCCAATCTCCTGGGGCGGCGCGCCCGTAGTAGTCTCTGAGGGGCGTGCGGCTCGATCCTTTACTCGCAGACGTTCCGGCCGAGGCCGATCGACAGTTGATCCGGTCGATCGCCGCCGGATCCGCCGAAGCGTTGGCCGATCTGTACGATCGCTACGCGTCGACGGTGTTTGGTCTGGCGAAGCGCATCACGGGGCGCGTGGAAGACGCCGAAGAGGTGGTTCAAGACGTCTTCGCGCAGGTCTGGAAGCAGGCGACGCGGTATGAGGGCGCGCGGGCAACGGTTGCCGGCTGGTTGGTGATGCTGGCGCGCACCAGGGCGATCGATCGCGTGCGGGCGCGAAGCGCGAGGCCCGATCAGGCGTCTGGCGTGGACCCGGACGCGATTGCACCGCTGCCGGCCCACGGACCCGATCCCGAGCAAGTCACACTAAGCGCGGAGGACGCGCGCGGTGTGCACGGGGCCCTGCGGTTGCTCCCGGACGCACAGCGATCGCTGGTTGATCTGGCCTACTACGACGGGTTGACGCACGCGGAGATTGCCGCGCGCACAGGGATTCCGCTGGGCACGGTGAAGACGCGTTTGCGCACCGCCATGATGACGCTGCGCGACGCGCTGGTATCGACGTCATGACGGGACACGAGTACTACGACGATCTCGTCGCCGCCCACGCCCTGGACGCCCTCGACGCCGAGGAGCGGCGGGCGTTCGAGGCGCATCTGGCCACGTGCGACGCCTGCAGCCGCGCGCTGGCCGACCTGCGTCGGGTGTCGGCCGGGATCGCCCTCTCGGTGGATCCTGTGGAGCCACCCGCGTCCCTCCGCGAGCGAACCCTCGCGCGCGCAACCGCGCAGCCACAGGACGGGAGACCCGTACAGCCGGGCGACGGGCGAACGCCCTTGTCCTTTGCGCCCAGGCCGCTCCGGGCGGCGCCGAGCCCGATCCTGACCTTCGCCCTTGCCGCCTCGCTCATCGGACTGGTCGGCGTCAGCGTCTACGCCTGGGTCCTGCGGACGGAGCTCGTCGCCACCCGGGAGTCCGTGTCCGCCATGGGGCAGCGGATGGACACGCTCCGAACGCAATTGATGACCACGCGTACCGAAGCCGCCAGGCTCATGAACACGATTGGCGTGCTGCGATCCACGGATCTCGTCCGCGTCGACCTTCGAGGCCAGGGTAGCGCCCCGGGGGCGACAGGCCACGCCTTCGTCAGTCAGGCCACCGGGCTGGTCCTGCGTGCCGACAACCTGCCCCGGCTGGCCGCCAATCGGACCTACCAGCTCTGGGTCGTTCCGCCTGGTGCCGGCGCCGCTCCTATCAGTGCCGGTGTATTCGACCCTGACGCATCCGGCAGCCTGGACATCACGATCCAGCTTCCCTCCGGCGTCCAGGTCGTCAGGGCCGTGGCGTTGACGGAGGAGCCGGCCGGCGGGTCGATCAAGGCGACAACGGCGCCCCTTCTCATCGGTGCGGCGAATTGACGCGGGACCTTCGCTCGCCTGGCTTTTGGCGCCTGAGTTCGACGTCCTCCGGTAGCCCGCCGTCCCTAAGCCTTGAGCCGTAAGCCATAAGCCCCATAGAATCCGTCCACACGCCACGGCTTCCCCAGGCGTTACCCGAGGGGCCAGAAGGGACCCCGGCTGCCTATGATCAGCGTCGCCGCGCTCCGGATGCAGCAATTTGGCGTTCAGTTCTACCAGGCGTCTCTCACCGCGAAGGACATCGACAAGCTCGTGCGCTTCGAGGTCCTCAACTACGGAGAGGCGTCGGGGACACAAGGCGTTCGAGGGAGCGCACGACAGTCGAAGGTCCGGTGGGACCTGCTCGAACGGCGCATTGCGTCGAACGAGAAGGCGTATCAACGCCAGATCATCCGCAAGAAGATTGACGAGCTCGTCGCGTACTACGAGCAATGCCGGCAGGCGCGCGATCTGCCATCGATTCCAGGCGCCGTCATCATCTCGTGCGACGAACATCTCAAGTTCGAACCGGTCGAGGGCGATTCGTCGCTGGGCATCCTCAAGGTGCCCGAGCGCGAAGGCATCCTGCGTGCGATCGATGGACAACATCGGCTGCTTGCGCTGCACGCGGGTATGGAACAGTTCGCCGGCGAGAACTTCACGGTGCCCGCGGTCATCTTCGACCGCCTGCCGGAAGATCACGTCGTACAGATGTTCGTCACAATCAACGCGAAACACACGAGGCTCAACGCGTCGCATCTCGTGTCGCTGTCGGGCCGGCAGCTCTATCGTGACGAGAATCTTGCGGCCGCGCACGACGTGGTGCGGGCCCTGAGTGAACGCGAGGAATCGCCGCTGCACGGTGAAATCAAGCTGCTCGGCGTCGGCCGGGGCAAAGTGGCGCAGGCGCCACTCGCGCAGGAGCTGAAGAAGCTGTTTGCGAGCGAGGCGTTCGGCGCGGGACGGAAGGGCGACGACTTTCGCGAGGAGTCGAAGCGGTTCTTCGTGAACTACTTCCGCCAGATCTCCGTCGTGTTTGGCGCCGCCTGGAACGGGCGGAAGTACAGCATCAAGAACGCGTCGGCGCTCCGGGCCTTCATCCGTGTCGCGCCTGACATCGTGAAGCACCTCGATCAGCAGCACGCCGACCGGGCGGACTTCCGGGCGATCGGTCGGGTCATCGCGCCATGGGGCCGACGCATCGGCGATCTCCGTTTCGAAACGGACGGCGCCTGGAAGCGTTCAGGGTCGACCGTCGATCAGCTTTCGAAGGAGCTCCGGCTCGCCCTCCAGTACCCCGAAGGCGCGATGGTCTGACAGCGTCCAAAGAGTCTGTCCAAAGAGTCATGTGGAGAGGCAATCGCCCAAGCTCGCACATAGAAACCACTTAGTGGTAAGTATTTGCCTATGTGTGGCAAATATACGCGGGGCCTTACACGCCCTGCCGCCTTTTGGCTTTGAAATCATGCGCACTCGTGCGGTACGCGCCTTGCTCTAGATGCGCGGCAGCAGGTCGTCTGAATTTGCGGCAAGTGCCGTGAAGAGCTGGGGAGCCAGGTGACTTGCAAAGGCCCGTTCACACGGGCCTTTTTTTATGTACACGGGAAGTAGCCTCAAGACACCGGGAGCGTCCCCCCTCATGACCGCGGGAGACCCGGTTCTTGGACTCAGTCCTTGGTGATCTGCGTAATCATCCCCATCAGGTAGTGCAACACCACCGTGTCGCCCGGCGCCATGTCGCGGGGCGCGGACTCGCCGCCCACACGCGCGTGCCGAATCTCGGCTTCCGGATCTTCAGGATCGACCCAGAACACGTCCAGAGAGATTTGGCCGTGAATGGAAATGGGTTGAATACGACTGACAACGCCGTTGCGGGTGCCTCGGAGCATGGGGTGATGGGCGTAGCTTACATCCGAAGGGGTTCCGGGTTCCGGGTTCTGGGTTCGGTTCGCGGTTCTCGGTTCCCTGAAGAGACCGGTGTTGCACGGTGCCTCAAGGGACCGGGTGTTGCACGGTGACTCAAGAGACCGGGTGTTGCACTTCTACACCCGGTCTCTTAATCTCCCTTCAATGACTCGCGCTCTGGTTGCTCTCCTCGCCACCGCGATGTCCGTTGCCGCGGCGCCGACGGCCTCGATTCAGGACACGCCCCTCCCGTCCGGGCGCGAGGTCATTGCACGCTCGATCGAGGCGCTGGGCGGCCAGAAGGCCTTCCTGGCCGTGAAGTCCGTCCATGCCGTGGGGAAAATGACCATCGTCGGACCCGGCATCTCCGGCGATATGGAGATGTTTTCGGCCCGCCCGGATCGCGTCGTGTACCGGCTCAACATCACCGGTATCGGGAAGGTCGAGAACGGCTACGACGGCAAGGTCGGCTGGTCCGTGAACCCCGTCTCGGGCCCCGAGCTCTTGACGGGCAAGCAGCTGCAGGAAGCGTCGGAGGACGCGTGGTTCGACGCGCCGCTGCACATGAACAACCGTGTGCGCAGTGTGGAGGTCGTTGGTCGGGCGGAGTTCGACGGCCATCAGACGTACAAAGTGAGGGTCGTGCTGCCGTCCGGCAACGAGCAGTTCGAGTACTTCGACCTGACGTCCGGTCTGCAGGCCGGCTCGGAGATGACCCGCACGTTGCCCCAGGGCGTCGTGCCCACCACGAACTTCACGCGCGACTACAAGAAGTTCGGCGCGTTGCTGCAGGCCACGACGATAGTGCAACGCGCGTTGGGGCTCGAGCAGGTCGTGACCATCACGTCGGTTGATTACGACAAGGTTCCCGACTCCGTCTTCCAGATTCCCGCCGACGTGAAGCCGCTACTCACAAAGTAATGCGTCGCGCCGCAGCATTCGTGGCCGCGTGCCTTGCCGGCGCGTTCTGCGTGACGATGGCCGCGTCCGCGCAGCGGAGCGCCGCCACCCTGAAGGCGTTCGACGAGGTGTGGCAGACCATTAATGACTCCTTCTTCGATCCCACCTTCGGTGGCCAGAGCTGGACGGCTGTCCGCGACGAGTTGAGGCCACGCGTCGAGCGGGCATCGTCAGACGACGACGGACGGAAGGCGATTCGCGAGATGCTGGCGCGGCTCGGACAGTCGCACCTCTCGCTCATTGGCCCGTCCGACGATCCCGGTGATTTTCGCGGCGAGCAGACCGTGCCCTTTGACGTGCGAGTGGCGGGCGGGGACGCGGTGCTCGTGACCCGGGTGTGGCCCGAGGGCCATGCGGCGGGCGTGGATGTGAAGCCGGGGGATCGCGTGCTGGTGATTGACGGCCGCGAGGTGGCGTCGTTCGTGGCGGCCGACCAGGGGGCAAGCGACCGGGTGCGCGCGCTGTTGTTGTGGCGGCGCGTGGCCAATGCGCTCTCCGGGCCGTCCGGATCGCGCGTCCGCATGCGGGTGCGAACCCCGGCGGGTGTCGAACTCGACGTTGCGCTGGCGCGCGTGGAGGCGCCGGGCGTGTCCGTCACCGTGGGGAATCTCCCGGTGCAGTCCGCGTATCTCGACGCGGTCGAGACGCACACGTCGAGCGGCCGGCGCGTGGGCATCATCCGATTCAACATCTGGATGGCGCCGCTGGGCGAACCCTTTGCCCAGGCCATCGATCGCTTCAGGCGCGCGGACGGGCTCATCATTGACTTGCGTGGCAATCCTGGCGGGCTTGCCGACATGATTCGTGGCGTGGCCGGCCATCTGCTGTCGGAACCCGCGGTGTTGGGGCGCATGCACATGCGCCAGGCGGATCTCGAATTCCGCGCGAACCCGCGGTTCTCGACGTCCGACGGGCGCCGCGTCCAGCCCTACGCAGGTCCCGTCGCGTTGCTCGTCGATGGCTTGACCGGCAGCGCGTCCGAATGCTTCGCGGGCGGCCTTCAGAGTCTCAATCGCGTGCGGGTGTTCGGGACGACGAGCATGGGCCAGGCGCTTCCCGCGTCCACGAAGCAACTGAGTAACGGCGATGTGCTGCTCTATGCGATTGGCGACTTCGTGACGTCGACGGGACTGCGTCTCGAGGGACGCGGGGTCGTGCCCGATGAAGTGGTGGCGTTGACGCCGGAGAATCTCGCCGCGGGGCACGATGCCGAGGATGCGGCGATCGCCTGGCTCGACACCGCGCCGCGGCCGGGCGGCTGAGACCTTCTGACGGACCCGCGATCCAGAATCTCGCTTGGGTGGCCGCTTGGCCGGGCTCCGCGGAGCCGGAGGGGCAATCCCGGGAGGGTGTTCCCTTGCGCGTAGTCGCACCGCCGGCCTCCGGGCTCGACGAGCCGGAAAAATGGCGCGCCACGGTGTTCGGCTGAGCGTGCGCGGCGTGGGGCCCCATCCCACGCCGGTGTCGCCCCGTTCTGCTGCCATTTTTCAGACGTTGCGAGTCGGCTCGCTCGCAGTCGGCCTGCGCCGCAACTACGCGCAAGCGGAACCCCGGGCAGACTGACTCACCGAGCGAGTTCCGCCACCATGTCCCCGATCGCCAGGCAGGCCGTCAGCCCTGGTGACTCGATGCCCGCGGCGTGAATCAGCCACGGTTGTTTCGAATCGCGCCGGATCATGAAATCCGCGAAGCGTTCCGATGCGGGGTGCAGCTTCGGGCGGATGCCGCTGCCGCCCAATCGGAGGTCCGCCAGGGTCAGCGATGGCACCAGCGCGCGAGCGGGCTCCAGGAACGACTCGACCGGCGCGCGTCCGCCTTCGTAGTCCCGTTTGTCGTCCTGGTAGTGGACGGTCGGGCCCAGCCACACTTCACCGTCGATGGTCCGCGTGAAGTGCGTGCCCAGTCCGTGGCCGGCCGCATGCGGAACCGGATACACCAGCCCGCGGATCAGATGCCGCGCGTGTGGAGCGAGCGTCGCGTATTCGCCTCGACACGGATAAATGGTGAAGGCTTCGCCTCCCGCCATGGCCGACACCTCGTCGGCAAACAGGCCGGCAGCGTTGACGACGAGTTCGACTTCAATTCGCTCGTGCGGCGTGACGACGCGCGCGCCGTCGGAGGCGGATTCGATGCCGATGACGGGGGAGCCGACGAGGACGATGCCATCCAGGCGTTGAATCTCCGCTTCCAGCGCGCGAATGAGCGCCTCCGCTTCGACCCAGCCTGTATCTGGCGACCAGAGAGCTGCCGACGCCTTCACGTGAGGCTCGCGCGCGGCGACGAAGGCTGCATCAACCGGCTCGAGGCTGGCCCCCGCATCGGTGGCCAGCTTGTGGATGCGGGCCAGCTCTCCTTCTTCGTCCGCCTGGCCGACAATCAGCTTGCCGCATCGAACGTGGGGCAGGTTCGCGGAGGCACAGTAGCGGTAGAGCTGTTCGCGGCCTTCGATGCACAGGGACGACTTGAGCGAGCCCGGCGGATAGTACAGTCCGGCGTGGATAACGCCGCTGTTGTGCGTGGATGTTTCGGTGCCCAGGCGTCCGTGCCGTTCCAGGACGCAGACGTCCCGGCTCTCTGTGGCGAAGGCCCGTGCGATCGCAAGACCGACGACGCCTCCACCGATCACGACGATCATTCGATCTCCTTGCGCCCTACCTTATAGTCGATTCGCGGACTGCGATCCGATCCAGGTCCCAGCGCGTCTTCAAGCTCGGAGCGCCAGCCTAGCTCCCGTCACCCTCGCGCTCCCCCTCTTTTTGTCCCTTGCCACCAGTCCTTCTTTCCTGCTACCCTGCAGCGACCTGCAAGATCGATAGCCCTTCCGTGTCAGGGTCCTATCCGGCCCTGAAACTGAGCGCGCCCCAAGGTCAACGATCCGAGCCATAGGCCGGATCCGGGCGCCCAGCAGAATCGGAACTTTGCACGCCCTTCGGGAGATTTGAATGGAGCAGCGCACGCTGCGTCTCGGCGACATCGTGGACGACTACTGTCCCCGCGAACGACGCCTTACCAACCACGCCATCGTCGCCGTCGTCGATGACACGATTAAGCAGACCCGCTGCACGACTTGCGACGCGGAGCACGTCTATAAGAATGGACGCGAACCCCGTATCAGGAAGAGAGCAGGAGAGAGTCTCTACGACCAGGTCCTCGGAGACCTGACCGGCGGAACACTCGTGGTGAAACCGGACGACGCCGGCACCAAAGACGAGCCGACCGGGGCCGTCGCGCCCGCTGCGCAGGCCTCCCCTACGGCTGGCTCAGCCGCATCGGAACCGCCGACGGACGCAGACGAGGAAAAGTCCGACGCTGATGCCAAGGCCGACGCCTGGCTGGCGCACCGGCGCCTGATACGCGCCGCGCTGCCGAAGACCGAAGGCGAGCTGCCCCCCCAACGCCCCATTCCCGAATTCACCATGCACCAGCGCCCGCAGGGACGCGGCGGACGCCCATTCCGATTTGGTGGCGGCGGCGGTGGCGGTAGCTTCAGCGGCGGCGGCGAACGCAACGGCAACGTGGCGCACCCCGGAAATCACCGGCACGGTGGTCACACCCCCAGCAACGGTGACGGCGGCGGGCGCCCGGGGCCGGACGGACC
>JBDTNQ010000119.1:0-13278 GCA_039933635.1 Acidobacteriota bacterium | reverse complement strand
TCTGCTCGAGGCCCGGCCACTTCCCATAGACTTTGCCGCCTTTGACCGGCCCGCCCAGAATCAACATCGCGTTGCCGTGCCCATGGTCGGTACCCCGAGCGCCGTTTTCCCTGAGCGTGCGACCGAACTCGGACATGGTGACGACCACGACGTCGGCCATGCGATCGCCGAGGTCCTGGTTGAAGGCCGCGAGACCGCGTGCGAAATCGTCCAGACGTTGCCCGAGCTGTCCGACGGCCGCGCCTTCGTTGGCGTGATGGTCCCACTGCCCGAGCTCGGTGAATGCCACCTCGAGACCAAGGTCCGCCTTGACCAGTTGCGCCACCTGACGCAGCGCTTCGCCGAATCCCGAGCGTGGATATTCGGCGCCGTTATCGGGCGACGTGTTGGAGAGCTTCGAGGCGCGGAGCATGGTGACCGCGTCGAAGGCCTCGCGTCCTGTGGGGCTCAGCAGGGAATCAGCCGCCTGACTGTACTGCTGTTCGAACGACGTCGACATCATGTCAGTGGCCTGGCCTGCATGGACGCCGAACTGGGCCAGCTGTCCGATGGCGAGCGCGGGCTCCAGCCCCTGCAGAGATCGGGGCAGCTGCGGCGCGAGTGCGACCGCGCGGAACGGACTCGCTTTTTCGTGTTCGCGTGCGTGCAAGTACCGGTTCATCCACCCATCGCGCGTGCTCTTGACGCCGGGCGTCCCGCTCTCCATGTAGTCCTGCGCGTCGAAGTGCGAGCGCGTTTCGTCATGCGAGCCGCATGCGTGCACGATGGCGAGTTCGCCGCGGGCGAACAGGGGCGCAATCGGCGCCATACGCGGATGAAGGCCGAAGAAGCCGTCGAGATCCACCGCGCCGTCCGCGGTGCCGGGTTTGGCGATCGCAATCGACGGCCGGTTTGCGTAGTAGGCGCGCTCTCCAAATGGCACGATCATGTTCAGCCCGTCCACGGCGCCGCGCTGGAAGATCGCGACGAGAATCTTGCGCCGCGCCTCGGCCGCTTGCGCCGAACGCGCCACGAACGCCGGCGCGAATCCGAGACTCACCATCGCGAGACTGCCGTTCTTCAAAAATACGCGACGCGTCATCATGGGAAGTTCCTTTACGGCTGAGGCCGTCCTACCTGCGCTGAAATTCCGGGGATCCCAGCGTGAGCGCGATCAGGTTCTGCGACGTCTCGGCGCGCGCAAGTGTCTGGCGGGTGGCGTCCGAAGCCTGGCCGGCGAGCAGACGATCGATCAGCGAGGCCTGTGACGCGGCGCTCGTGTCGGGCGCCAGCATCCGCACGTCGACTTGAATCGGCCCGCGGCCTGGGGCGCCGGCTCCGCGGCCGCGACCGATTGGCGCGAGCGGCCGGTCCGGCGTCCCTGCGCCACGGCCCGCGGACGGCTGCGGAAGAACGCGCCCCCCAGTCACCAGCTGCACGGCAAAGTTCATGCGGTTGATCAAGGCTCCGGTGTTGACCCATGCATCCGCGGTCATGGCGTAGCCGGTCGGCGGCTGGCAACCATAAAGCGGCATCCCGAGATTCTGCATGGCCGCGACCAGCGGCTGCGCGTTCACCATCGTCGCGCCGGTCGCACGGACTGCAGACGCGACGAACTCGAGAGGCGTCTTCACCTTCGCGCGTCGCACGTCAGAGGCAAGAAATTCTGGCGACGTGACGATCGTGCGGACGACCTCGCGGATGTCCCCCTTCGTCGCAAGAAACGTCTTCGCCGCCCGGTCGACCAGCGCCGCCGGCGGTTGGTCCGCGACGAAGCGCTGCGCGAGTTCAAAGGCGATGTGATGCGCGGTGGCCGGATGCTGGGCCAGCAGGTCCAGCGCGCGCTCGCCTTCGTGCTCACCGTCGTTCTTGAACGTCACGCCCAGCAGGGTCTTCGCGCCCGTGTCGTGCATGCCTGGCCTGAACACGAATGAACCGCCCTGGCGCGGCCGATCGATCGTCCAGCCCGTGAGGATGCGCGCCAGCGCAACGACGTCGTCCTGCGTGTAGCCGCCGTCGACGCCGAGGGTGTGCAGCTCCATGATTTCGCGCGCGTAGTTTTCGTTGATGCCGCGCGTCGGCCGCTTCGCCTGTGTGCTGGCCGGCCGCCGACGCGAGAGCAGGCGTTCGCGCTGCTGCGGTGTCAGCCGGTTGCCGGCGCCGGGCCGTCCCATGATGACCTCCGCGTCCGGCTGCGGCGTTGGCGTCGAGCTCTGCCAGTTGTCGAGATAGAAGAGCATGGCCGGGCTGTGCGCGACCGCACCGAGGAGGTCGCGGAACTTGCCGAACACGTGCGGCCTGATGGCGTCGCGATCGTATTCGGTCAGGAACTCACGCACTTGACCCTTTCCAACGAACACATTGAAGTGATTCAGCCAGAAATCGGCGAGCACTTCCTGAAGCTGCCGTTCGGATTCGACGGCGCGCAACATCTTTGCCTGTGTGAGCTCCGCCATCACCGTTCGCTGCGCAGCGACTGCCTGCCGCTCCTCAGGGGCGAGCCTCGACAGGGCCTGCGCCCTGTCCGCCGGCGCGTCAGCTGGAGTTCCGGGTGACATGCTGTCGCCTGCCGGTTGAGGTGCGGCCTTCTGCTGTTGCTGCAGACTGCGGCGGATCTCCGCGGCCGGCATGAAGTACTTCTCCGCCAGCGCGTTGCTGCTCATCTTCAGCGTCTCGAACGTTGCGAGCCGCGCCTCCAGCGTCCCATCGTCGATCCGCTCGGGGTGCAGCTGCTGATCGAGATATTCATCGAGTCCCAGCTGTTGCACTCGGTCCACGTCACCGGGGCGGGCGCCGAAGGTCACTCGATTGAGAACGTGGACGATGGTGGCCGTGTCCGGCGCTGTTGGGACCACAGTGTCCTTCGTTGCGGCCAGAGGCTGCACCAACAGGACCAGCGGCGCTAGCAGGGCAGACAGCGCGCGACAGCCTAAGAGAGGGCGATGGCGTTCCATACATAGGGGTTAGACCGGGCTTGCGGGTCAAAGTACACATGCGTTGGATTGGCCGGGATCTTGCGTTGATTGAGGCGAAAGCCGCTTCCCACCCTGGCCGGGCCCTGCCCGCCACGCCCTCAGGAGATGACCATGACCCGCGTTCCTTTCCTTCTCGTCCTATCTCTTGCCGCCACCGTTGGCTGTGCCCGGAAAGGCGACATCGACAAGGTGCCCGTCGGATCCGAAGTGCAGGTGACCCGACAGGATGGTGGGCTCGTCGAGGGCAAACTCACGGAGAAGAACGCCGACGCCGTGAAGGTCGATACCGGTGATTTCCTACGCACCGTCCCCGTCGACAAGATCGCGGACGTCCGCCTGACCTCGGCATCGGTGCCGGAAGTGCCGCCCCGTGCAACATTCCGCGAAGTGCACGTGCCATCCGGCACAGCCCTGTCCGTGCGTCTCCTCTCCTCACTCAGTTCAGAGTCGAGTCATGTCGAGGACAGCGTCGAAGGCGAACTCACGCGACCGGTTCTCGTTGACGGTGTTGAGGTCATTCCGGCGGGATCGACCGTCCGCGGCGTCGTGACCCAGGCCACGCCCTCGGGCCGCGTGAAGGGCAAGGCCAGTCTGGGCCTGCGCTTCACCACGCTCGAGGCGGACCATCGCAACTACCCGTTGGATGCGGACGTGTCGCGCACCGCGCCGGCGACGAAGCGGGACGATGCCGCGAAGATCGGCATCCCCGCGGCAGGCGGCGCCATCATTGGCGCGATTATCGGCGGCAAGCAAGGTGCTGCGATCGGTGCGGCCGCGGGCGGTGGCGGCGGTACCGTCGTCGTCCTGAGCACACCCGGGAAGCCTGTCACGCTCGCGCGTGGACACGTGCTGTCGGTCCAGCTCGATCAGCCCGTGGATGTGCGCGTGGACCTGAAGTAACTCGTGGGTGCGTCTACGCCCGGAAGATGAAGTAGACGGCGCCCATCAGGCACAGCCCGGCCCATACGTAGTCGAGCTTGAACGGCGTGCCCATGTAAATCATCGCGAACGGCACGAACACCGAGAGCGTGATGACCTCCTGCAGGATCTTCAGCTGCGCGAGGCTCAGCGCGGTGTACCCGATCCGGTTGGCCGGTACCTGGAACAGGTACTCGAAGAGCGCCACCATCCAACTGATCATCGCGGCGACGTACCACTTACGGTCGTTCAGCGTTCGCAAATGGCCGTACCACGCAAGCGTCATGAAGCAGTTCGAGATGATCAACAGTCCGATCGTCTGCAAAAGGACAGGCACGGCTACTCCTGAACGTGTGAAGGTGGGAGGAATACGAAGGTCAAGGCCAACGAGAACAGCGGCCTACGACGGCCGCAGCGCCGCATCGAGGAAGGCAACCACGCGCTGTTCATATTCCTCTGGATGCGCGGTATCGAAGCCCGAGTGCCCCACCCGCTGGTCGAACCACAACTGCTTGGGCTCGCGCGCCGCATCGTAGAGACGCTGTCCGCTGGCCGTCGAGATCACCACGTCGCTGCCGCCCTGCATGAGGAACACCGGCCGCGGGCTGATCCGCCCGATCCACCGGGTGGCGTCCACGTCCGAGGCGTCGAAGCCCGCCTCCCGCTGCGCCCAGAACCGGATGATGGGTGCGAACGGAAACGGCGGCAGTCCGGTGAAGAAACGGACGCTGGTGTCGATGGTGTCGTTCAGAGACGAAAACGCCGAGTTCGCGACGACCGCCCGCACTTCGGGCATGCGCGCCGCCAGTTCGATTCCCAGCGTGCCCCCGAGCGAGTTGCCGAGAATGGAGATACGCGACGCGTCTACGCTCCTCTGCCGCCGCGCGAACTCCACCCACGCGCCGAGGTCCGCCAGTTCCGTCCGCCCAAAGGAGATCACCGTGCCGTCACTCATGTCGTGCGCGCGCATCGCGGTGATCAGCACGCCATAGCCGTGGCGGTGCAGCATCTCCGCCTCGTTCAACATCTCGCCGCGCTGCGACTTGTAGCCGTGCTGTGCCACCACGACCGCGCCGTTCACCGTCGGCACGTACCATGCGACCAGCCGTGCGCCATCCGCCGCCGCAATCGACACGTCGTCGTAAACCAGGCCGAAGTCGAGCGGCGTCTTGGTGGGCAGTCGCCGCGTCGCGATCGGATTGGTCACGAGCTTGTCCGCCTCGGCCCGGCCCTTCCAGACCAGGCCGCCAGCCGCCGCCACAACGAGGATTGCGGCACCAGCGGTGAGGTATCGGAGCCAGCGTGGCACGTCAGCGATTATCTGATGGGTTGGGCCCGGCCCGACGTCTTCCTCCTCAGCAGAGCCAACGCGCCGTCCCGCTCGGCGCTGGGCACGAGTGGAAACGATTCCAACAGATCGCGGAATTCCTCGCCCGACAATCCATACAGGCGTGCCACGAGCGCTTGAAGTCGCCGTTCGTCGTGCGGTGACCAGCTCCTCGCCAAGCGCGCAGCCAGCGTCGCCACGAGACGTTGCTCGCGGTCGTTCTTCCAAACCGGCGCCGGCAAATCCTCCACCACCGTCGTCGTCACGTGACCGCCGATGAGGGAACGGACGATCGCGTTCAGCACGTAAGAGTTGAAGAGCCCGCAGAGGAACTGCTGCCGCACGAGCGGCGGTGGGTTCTTCAAACACAAGAGCGTATGGGTCGTGACGACGGATGGGGGAACGATCGCGGCGATGAGTGTGACGCGATTCGAAACCGCCGAGACGTCACGGTAGGCGAGGCGGGGCCGATCGAATCGATGCGAGGGAAGCATGCGCTCCGCAGTGGCGCGATCCAGACGCTGACTTGTCGTTCCGACGTCCGTCGCGAAAGGGCGTACGTGCTTGCCTTCGATCACCGGCATGCCTCGTGCGGTCAGGTACGGGCGTGCTTCGGTGGCGTTCAACTCGCGGCCGAATTGTATGTTCCACCCGTCGGCCGCCCCGAGCCGCGGAAGAGCACCGAAGACGCGCTCCATCCAGCGCAGCGAGGCGGGCCTGCGAATGTCCGGAATGCGCCGGGACCGTCCGCCGATAGACTCGATCTGCGTCGTTGTCAGCCGGACCGGGAAGGTTGAGGATGAGTGGAGTCCCGGCTCGGGAAGCGCGTCGAGATCTTCGCGCTTTGTGAGGCCGAACGTCGCCCGGATCTCGCGGGTGGTGCCCCCAGGCGACGCGGTGAGCGCGAGGAACCTCATGCCGCGATGGATGGGGAAAAGGCCGGCGGCGTTGTCCAGCCCCGCCAGTGCGTCGATGGCCGTCTCCTCGAGCAGCCGTCGTCTCAACATCGACGTCCCGTCGTCGGACGCCAGGCCCCATGGAAGGACGAGGCCGACCCGCCCGCCGCGGCGAGCGATCGCCAGGGCGCGGTCCACGAACGGCTGATAGAGATTGATGTGCCCGCGCTGACATGACGGATACGCTCCACACTCCCGGATGAAGCGCGTGAGGGCCTGGTTGTTGCGTCGACCTGTCCGCGGCTGGCTTCCCGAGTGTGACGTTTCCCGGTCGGCGGCCTCAGCCCGCAGCATCTCCCACGGAGGATTGCCGATGACGACGTCGAATCCTGGGCGGGTTCGCGGGGTGCCGTCCCGTTCGTAGAACGCATCGGGAAACTCGAGCGGCCAGTGGAAGAAGGACTGTTCGCGTGCGATTCCTGTCAACTCGCGCAGGCGACTCGCCAGGACCGACCGCGGCAGCGTGCGGTCGTCATCGACGACGTATGCGAGAAGTGCGCGCCACTCCGCGGCACTAGGCGCCCCTCCCGCCGACGCCGGCCAGAACCAGCGGGCGCACCAGAGGTCGAGCGCGCGCCGCCACGGCGCGACTGCTGAGTCGTCACCGGATAGGTGTCGCCAGAGCGCTTCCTTGCTCCGAACATCGCGCACGGTGTCGTTCGATCCGTTGACCATGGTCTCGAGGGGGGTTGGCGATGGCCCGCAGGGCGTGCTCGAGATCCGACGTCTCGAAGAGCGGCAAATCAGAGGACGCTCCTGAGGGCCGTCCGGCAGGCCGCCGTAGATCCTCGGGCCATGCGCCTGTCAGGCTGTCGCCGGTACGGAGACGGTGATCGAGAAACGTCAACGGCTTGCCGCGCGCAAGCGTCGTGAGCCAGAGCGACAGCCGGGCCAGGTGCACAGCCGTGCGGTTGCGATCCACGCCCGCCAGGCACCTTTCCGCAATCGTCCGCCGAATGTTGGCCCGCGCATCTTCATCGAAATCGAGAGCCGACGCCCGGCCCTCATCGATTTGCGCGCGTTCATAGGCGTGCGCCAGGTAGTGACAACTGGCAACGAGAAAGGCGCCGCTACCCATCGCCGGATCCACCACGCGCAGCCGGAGGATGTCGTCGGCCGATGCGCTCGCGACAAGTGGACCGAGCGTGCGCCGCACGAGGTAATCGGCCAGTGGCTGCGGCGTGTAGAACGTGCCCGTCTCTTTGCGGGCCAACGCATGTGCCTGTCGTCGATGCCCGCGATCGGGGCGTCGTGCGCCGTCTTTTCGGTCGAGGTCCAGCACCTGTTCGTAGATACCGCCGAGCTCCTCCACCCCGAGGTCGCGATAACTGATCGCCTCGAGGCCGGCCACGCCCGGACGCGACCCCAGCGCGACCAGCGCGCGGCGAGCGGCCTCGTCCCGGGCGTCCGACCGGCGACTCGGCCGCGCGATCGGCCGGCCGCCCTCGACGACGGGTGCGCTGCGTCGGGCAAACAGAGGCCCGTTGAATGCGGCCGCATCCAGCCCCGCTGCATGACACCCCGTGCGCGCCAGCCGCGTCATGGCAGCCAGGCCGTCCCAGGTCCCGCGCGCCTCGCCGGCGAGAGCCCGGCGACATAGCGCATTCATGGCATACGCCTGCGAGTAGACGGAGTTCGCGTGGGGCACGACCTCGCGCGACTCGGCAAACAGCAGGAAGAGAATCCGATACACCACGGTGAGTGATTCATCGCCCGCGTCGAGCACCTGACCGCGACGCATGCCGCCCGCCAGTGCGTCACGAATGCTCACCAGCGCCGACTTCACGCCACCCTGCAGATCGCGGCGAACGCGATCCTGGAATTGGCCCGCTCGTGCGACGAGCAGGTCCAACGGTGCTGCACGTCCCGTCGGCTCACCTGGGTCGAACATGTCGTTCCGCGTCAGCAGAACGAACTGCGGGCTGATTGGCGGCGAAACGGCGTGAGGCAAGGCGATGTCGATGGCTCGCCGTGTGGCGTGGCCACCGACGCTGACGACCGAGAGAAATGGCGGCGCCAGCACGAAACACCAGCGTGCGTCGATCGCCTGCGCGAACCCGAAGGTGTGACGGAGGCGCGCCGAGGGCCGAGACGCCCACGGTCTCACGATCAGGGCCACAGTCGTCCCCCGTCGCGTCTCGAGGCAGACGTCCGCCTCGTCGTCATTGAATGTCATGGAGCGGGCGCGAAAGCCCAGTATGGCCAGAAGCGGCATGGCCAGCTCATCGACGATGGTTCGCGTGGAGGTCGTGGGACCGCACGTGTGAGTCGCGCGACCCCACCATGATGCGAGGCGGACCTCGAGGGCGTCGTTGCCAGCGAAACGGCCGAGCCGTTCGGCGTCGCGAACGAGCGCGTCGGTCAGATATCGCCCAGGAAAGAGTGTGCCGCTGAAGCCGGGGAACGCGCTCATGGTCGCTTCTCGAACACGGCGAGGAGGGCCGGGTGTCCCGCATCGATCGTCCGGGCGGCTCTCAGATCAGCCACCCGCCCCGCGCGGTCGGCATCCCCCACGTCGGTGACTTCGCGCGCACGATCGAAATCGGCGTGCTCGCGCCGCGAAAAGAAGGTCAGTTGTGTCTCTTCCGGCGCGTTCAGCGCATGGACGACGTCGCCGACGGCGCTCTCAATAGACATCTCGGCCGCGGCTCGTGCCTCCTCGACGCGACGGACACGCGCGACGCGAGCACCGATTGACCGCGACAGGGCCTGTCCGGCAAGCGGCAGCCACGTGCCCGCCTCCGAAGTCCAACGACTGGCGTAGTCGATCCGCACGGCACGAATGTGCTGTTCCACGATGGTTCCGGAGCCATCGAGGATGGGAAACGTGAGGATGGCGAGCAGGCCGCCGATTCGTCCCGACTCGCCGGGAAAGGCGCCGCTCGTCCGACAGGGCCTCGATTCGACCAGGAACGGGCCGCGCCACCTGCCGAGCCACGCGCGTCGCGCGGTGAGCGCCCGCGCCATCGCTCGCGCCCTGCGGCGGAACGTCGTACAGACGGTCAGCGCGGCCGGCGGCGCGGCAGACGCGGCCGGATCTGAGCGGCGCTCGGTCATCCGGGCTCCGCCCAGGTTGATCGGGGTCGCACCCATCACGTGCCTCACGCGCGCCTCGCGCCGGGCCATCGACTCGACCACGTGGTCCTCAACGGCATGCGGAAGGCAGAGCGTGGTTGCGTGAACGCGACGAGATTGGCCGATACGATCGACCCGTCCGACCCGCTGCACCAGTCGAGCGGGGTTCCACGGCACGTCCACGTTGATCACCCATCGTCCTCGCGACTGCAGGTTGAGTCCCTGACCGCCGACGTCGGTGGCGAGGAGCACCGATGCGTGGCCCTCGAGAAACATCTGCAGCTGGTCGCGACGCTCACGGACTGTGAGCCCGCCGTGAAGCGCCGCCACGGCGCGCATGTCCGACAGTCGTTTCTGAAGGCAGTCGAGCGACGCGCGGTACTCCGTGAACACGACGGCCGTCTCAGCTCTACGCATCAACAGCGACGTGAGATGGTGCACTTTGGGATCCCGCGGCAGGGCGGCGGCACACAACAGCTGCAGGCGGCGAAGCCACGCGCGTTCGTGTGCGGCCGGGAGTCCGCTGGCGGCCGTCAACGCCAGACGTTCTTCATCGTCATGCGCTTCCTCTTCGACGAAGGGCAGCGGTGGCTGCAGCCACTCGAGGCGGTACGCGCGGTCCGGCGCCTGGAGCCACTCGAGCCGTCGTCCCAGCGACTGATCGAGCGCGTGTAACGTGGACGCCGCCCGCTTGCGCAGGACCGAGGTCAGGAGCTGCGCGCCCGGCCTCTGGACCGCGCTCGCCGAGCGCAGCACGGCGCGCTCGAACGCCACGAGCGCGTCGAGCACTTGCCGCGCGGCCGGCTCGAGCGCCACGTGCGGCCACCGCGCCACAGGCATGGGCCGCCCGGCGAACTCGGCTCGACTGCGCCGAAACATCTGGATCCCGTCGTTCTCCCGCGGGAGCTGGCCTATGCCGAGCAGCCGCCTGAAACGGTCGTCGTCGCCCGAATGCGGTGTTGCGGTGAGGAGCATGACGCGGCGCGCGCGCTGCGCCAGTTCGTGACACGCCTCGTGCCTGTCGGAGTCGCCGGCGACCCCGTGAGCCTCGTCGATGATCACCATGTCCCACGGCGTGAGCGGGATGCCGCCGAGTACGTGTCGCTGCTTCAGATAGTCGGGCGAGGCAATCCAGATGCCGGGTCGATCCCAGGGCGTGGTGCCGACCGCCAGTTCCAGCGCGTGGCGATCGAGCGCATCCTGGTCGACGGCCGTGGCTTCCAGGGACAGGCGATCGCGAAGTTCTCGGACCCATTGGTCGACAAGAGGCGCAGGTACGACGACCAGCGCGCGGCACGAGGCCCGCCGGTGCTGCAATTCAGCCAGTGCCAGTCCCGCCTGTATCGTCTTCCCCAACCCCACATCGTCTGCCACGAGTACACGACGAATTCCGGAAAGGAGCGCGAGGGTCGGTTCGAGTTGATAGGCCAGGATGTCGATGGGTGCACAGAGAGCCGCATGCGGAAGATCGAACGAATGGCTGGCGCCAAGCGCACGCGCGAGCCGGGCCAGCGCCTGCTGTCGCCGCACGCGCGTGGGGCGCAGCCGCGGATGGGGGACGACTGGCCGGTCGAAGGGAACGAGGAAGGTGAGACGACGAGCGCCGGAGGCGACGTCGAGGCGCAGGACGCTGCGATCGACGCGTGCGCGTTCGACGATCCACTTGTGCTGCCGGATCCAGACGCTGGCACCCGGAGCTGGAAGTAACGCTTGCATGTTCTGCACCTCGCACGCTGGCGGGGTTGCAGAAACTGCAACGATCCCGCCGAATCAGACGCGTTTACGTTGATTCGACGGGGAAGTAGGCAAGGGTTGTGCCCGATTGGCGTTCTAGCGCTTCTCGGCGACGACGGTTGTCGTGATGCCGCCGCGGGCGGAGAACGCACCGGTGATGCGCATGCGGCGAGGCTGACACGCGGCGACCAGATCGTCCAGGATCCGGTTGGTGACGGCCTCGTAGAAGATGCCTTGGTTGCGAAACGACTGGAGGTAGTACTTCAATGATTTCAACTCGATACAGACGGCCTCCGGCGTGTAGACGATCTGGATCTCGCCGAAATCCGGTTGACCCGTTTTGGGGCACACCGACGTGAACTCCGGGCAGCGGATCTGGATCTCGTAGTCGCGCTCGGGGCGTGGGTTGGGGAAGGTTTCGAGCATGGACAATTCTACTGACGACACCGGGAGTCTTTAGACTCCCGGTGTCAATTGTGACGTCTTGCGAAGAAGCCCATTTTCATTGACATCTTTTGAAAACGGAGACTACGATGGCAGCCGATTTCACGGTTTTGCCGTCCGACCGTTTGGCGCGCGCGGTTTCGACGACAGCTCATGACACGCGCGCCCCTGCCAGGAGAATAAGCATGGCCGACGCCCGACGCATGGGCAAGATGGAGCTGTTCGCGCACTTCGCGGACAAGTTCGATTTGAAGAGAACCCAGGTACGGGATCTTTTCGACGAGCTCAACCGTCTGTCCGAAAAGGAACTGAAACGGTCTGGTGAGTTCGTCTTGCCGGGCATCTGCAAGCTGGTCGTGCAGAAGCGGAAGGCGCGCGAAGGCCGCAATCCGGCCACTGGCGAGCCAATCAAGATTCCCGCCAAGACGGTCGTCAAGGCGCGAATCGCCAAACAGCTGAAAGACGCGGTTCTCCCCCGTAAGTAGTCGTCTCCTCGGCGATCGAACGAAGCACGCTTCGGCGCAGGGCAGCCTGCCGCGCCGAAGCGTCGCCCTACCTGTTCGTCGAAGCCTCTCCCTCAGAACCGACGCGAAGCGGGTAAACTGGCCGCCATGGCCGATCGGTACGACGTCGTCGTCATAGGCTCCGGCATGGGCGGCTACGTCGCCGCGATTCGTGCCGCGCAACTCGGCCTCAAGACCGCCGTCGTGGAGCGCCAGCCCGTCCTCGGTGGGACCTGCCTCAATTGGGGCTGCATCCCGACCAAGGCCCTTCTGGAGCATGCGCACGCGCTCAAAATCACGCAGGATGCCGCGGAGTGGGGTGTGAATCTGGGCACGGCCGCCGCACCGTCGATCGACATGGCGCGCGTCAACGCGCGGAAACAGAAGATCGTGACCAGCCTCACCAAAGGGGTCGAATTCCTCTTCAAGAAGAACCAGATCGATTGGATCAAAGGATCGGGACGGCTCGCGGGCGGCGGGCGCGTCGAGGTCGCCGGCGAGGCGCCACGCACCCTCGTGGCGAATGAAATCATCGTCGCCACGGGGTCGGCACCGCGCGGACTGGCGGGGCTCACGATCGATCGCACGTCGATCCTCACGAGCGACGAGGCGATTGGCTTGAACAGCGTGCCTGCCTCGATTGCGGTGCTGGGGAGCGGAGCCGTCGGCGTGGAGTTCGCTTCGATCTTTCGACGCTTCGGCAGCGACGTCACGATCATCGAACTGCAGTCGAGGCTGGTGCCGAATGAAGACGAGGCGGTGTCGGCAGAGCTGGCACGCGCATTCAAGAAGCGCGGGATCGCCGTGCGCACGGATACGAAGGTGACCAGCGCGGTCGCCGATGGCGCCGTGCGCGTCGTCACGGAGTCCTCGTCCGGTCAGGCGGAATCGCTGGTGGTCGAGAAGCTGCTCGTCGCGGTTGGACGCGCACCGGTAACCGATGGTCTCGGTGCGGAGGACGTGGGCCTTACACTCGATCGCGGCTACGTCGTCGTTGACGCACTGTTCCGGACGAGCGTTCCGGGCATTTCCGCCATTGGAGATGTGATCACGATGGGCGCGGGATCGCACCCGCAGCTGGCGCACGTGTCATCCGCGGAAGGCATCAGGTTGGCTGAGCGGATCGCAGGGCGGGACGTCGACGCGATTGACTACGATCAGGTGCCGTCATGCACCTACTGCGAGCCAGAGATCGGCAGCGTGGGCCTGACCGAGTCCGAAGCGCGGGCGCGAGGGTATGCCGTGAGCACGGGAACCTTTCCCTTCAGTGCCCTGGGCCGCGCTCGCATCACCGGCGACACCGAGGGCTTCGTGAAGATCGTTGGCGAGACGCGCTACGACCAGTTGCTCGGCGTGCACATCATCGG
>JBDTNQ010000118.1:0-13342 GCA_039933635.1 Acidobacteriota bacterium | reverse complement strand
ACTGCAGGATGACGACGGAGGTCTTGACGATCTCCGCGAGGTTCGCGACGCCACGACTGCCGACGCCGACCGCGATCGCGCCCGCCTTCGGGAAGATGCTTCGCTGGACCGTGAGTGCGGTCCGCACGGTGCCGGCGAGATCGGGAATGCGCGGGCGCGCGAAACGGACGACGGCCCGGGTGAGACGAAGAGAGGTCACGCGAGACATGGGCACGGAATGGTACCCGATGCGGGGTGTACGCCGGTCTGGGGCCTGATGCGAGGTGTACCCCGGAGCTGAAGGTCCGGGGCTCCGTACGGACGGTCGGAGCACTGGACTCGTCCATGGACGCCGGACTGTCCATGAACGCTGGACTCGTCCGTGGAGCCCTGGACCTTTAGGTCCAGGGCCACCTTCGGCATACTCTCTCCCGATGCCGCCCATGCCGAAGGACCGGCGCCGATCCGAATTGCTCGACGTCTACACGAAGGACGTGACGAGCAAGGATCTGACCCGCGTCTTCACGCGCGATGCCCGGGACGCGTACCGCGCGTTCACGAGCCGCCTTGACCCGGCGGACTTCGAGCACCTGAAGGGCCCAAAGCGCGTTGGCGCCGAGATCCGGGCGTTCCTGATTGCTTTTGGGCTCAAGCTCTCACCCGCGCGCAGGCTCGTGTTCGGTGTGGCGTTGATCCTCGCCGTGTTCGGCTTCGTTCGCCACTTTTCGGGCATCGACGTGCATTCGGCGGATCACACGCAGCACGTCGTCGGCCGCGGCGGGTGGATGCTGCTGGGGTCGATTGCGCTGCTCACGCTGCTGGTCATCCTCGAGGTGGCGGATCGACTGTCGCTGAAGAACGACCTCGAAATCGCGCGCGGCATTCAGATGGCCATGCTGCCATCTGACGCGATTGCCGTGCCCGGCGTCGACGTCTTCGGTATGTCGAAGCCGGCGAACACGGTCGGTGGGGATTTCTATGATATCCGGCCGCTGGCCAACGGCCGATTGCTGATTGCCGTCGGCGACGTGGCGGGCAAGGGCAGTCCCGCGGCACTACTGATGGCGCTGTTCCTGGCGATGGAGCGGGTGCTGCTGGATGAGTTGACCGAGCTCGTTCCGCTGACCACTCGCCTGAACAGCCAGATTGTCCGACAGGCTCCTGGCACGCGGTTCATCACGTTCTTCGTGGGCAGCTACGACCCCGCGACCGGCCACCTCGAGTACGTCAACGCCGGGCATCCACCGGCCCTGATCCGGCGTGCGGACGGGGAGTGGGTGCCTCTGCACGTCGGCGGCATGGCGCTGGGGCTCTTCGAGCGGGCCACGTACACCCTTGGCAGCGCCACGCTCGGGCCTGACGATCTGTTCGTCGCGTACAGCGATGGCATCACCGAGGCGGAACATCCCGATCGCGGCTATTTCGAGGAGGCGCGGCTGCAGCAGAGCCTCGCCGATGCGCGCCATCTGCCCGCGGCGGATGCTTGTCGCGCGGTCTTCGCTGACGTCCGCACGTTCACCGACGAAGGCAGGCTCGGGGACGACCTGACGATTCTGGTCATGCGCCGCACGCTGATGCCTCAGGCCTGAATCCGGCGGCCCCGACGCTGCTGCCTGCTGACTGGCGGCGCCTCATGCTGTCTGACAGGTCCTTTTCAGCCAGTCGCCATCGGTGATACCCTCCCACCAATCACAGCCTTACCAATGCGCCGGATCTTCTTTCTCATGTTTCTATCGTGCGCGATGGCGGCCTGCCATCGTGGCGCGTCGTCGCTCGCCATCGGCGCACCTGCGCCGGACTTTTCGCTGCCGGGCGCGGATGGCCAGACCCATAGCCTGGCCGAGTTCGCGAAGAGTCCCGTCCTGGCCGTGGTGTTCACCTGCAACCACTGTCCCGCGGCACAGCGCGCGGAGGCGGCGCTCACGACGTTGTCGCGCACCTACCGCGACAAGGGACTCGCAATCGTCGCCATCAACCCGAATGCGGCGGCTGCGACGCGATTTGCGGACCTCCGGTTTTCGGACGTTGGTGAGTCGCTCGACGACATGCGGACACGCGCGGCGTTCGCGCATTTCGATTTTCCGTACCTGTCTGACGGCGACACGCAGGCGGTGACCCGCCAGTACGGCGTCGTCGCCACGCCGCAGGTATTCGTGTTCGATCGCGATCGCAGGTTGCGCTATCAGGGGCGCATCGATGGCGATGAGGCGCGGGCGGCAGTCGACGCGCTGATCGGCGGACGAGCCGTGGCCGCGGCCGAGACCACGGCCGAGGGCTGTTCGGTGATTGACCGAGAGGACATCGCCAAAGCCGACGCTGAGCGCCAGGCGATTGCCACGGAACCGGTCAAGGTTGACGCGGCGGACGCCGCCTCTCTGAAGGCTCTACGCCAGAACGGCACGGGCAAGTTGCTGCTCGTGAACTTCTGGGCGACATGGTGCGGTCCATGCATCACGGAGTTCCCCGACCTCGAGGCGACGTATCGGATGTACGGTCCGCGCGGTCTCGAGTTCATCACGGTGTCGACGAACGATCCGCAGGAGCGCCCGGCGGTCATCGAGTTTCTGCAGAAGCAGCACGCCTCCCACCGCAATCTTCAGTTCGGCACGCCGGACGTCTACGGGTTGCAGGCCGCGTTCGACCCGGCCATGCCCGCCTCGGTGCCCTTCACGCTGCTGCTCGCCTCGAATGGCGACGTGCTGTATCAGGAACTCGGCGCATCTGACATTCCCAAGCTTCGGCGGGCGATTCTCGCCAGTCTGCCCGAGGACCCGACCGTGAAGGGTCAGCGGGCGTACTGGACCCAGCAGTAGCGACAACGATCACACGTCACGCAGGAGACGCATCCCATGAGTGCAGTAGAGCATCGGCAGCATCCCGACTCGTCGCGCGGTCATCACCTCATGAGCGCCGTCGGCATCGCCGCGCTCGTTGTCGGCTTCACGGTGGCATGGCCCACGGCGCAAGGGCAGGCGCCCACCCCAGCCCCCGCTCCGGCGCAGCCGGCGGCGCGTGGGATCCAGGCGGATGAGCACCCGGTGCTGCCGATCGGATCGCCCTTGCCCGAATTCACGCTGCCTGGCATTGACGGCAAGATGCGCAAGAGCAGCGAGTTCATGAAGTCGAAGATCCTCGCGGTGGTGTTCGAGAGTAATCACTGCCCGGTGTCGCAGCTGTACGAGGCCCGCATCGAGAAGCTGTACGCCGACTACAAGGCCAAGGGCGTGACGCTCGTCGCCATCAATCCGAACAACGCCAAGGCCGTGCGGTTGGATGAACTCGGCTACACGGACGTGACCGACTCGCTGCCGGAGATGAAGATACGCGCGGCGTTCCGCGGGATCGACTGGCCCTATCTCTACGACGGAGAGACCCAGGCGCTCTCGATGAAATTTGGCGCGGTGGCGACGCCGCACATCTTCCTGTTCGACCAGGAGCGGAAACTCCGCTATCAGGGACGCATCGACGACAACCAGCGCGAGGACCTCGTCAAGTCGCAGGATGCGCGCAACGCGATCGACGCGATGCTCGCCGGCAAGCCCGTGCCGGTGGCCGAGACGCGCGCCTTCGGGTGCACGACGAAGTGGATGTACAAGTCGCAGGACGTCGGTCGCGAGTGGGCGCGCATTCAGGCGGAACCCGTCACGGTGGACCTGGTGGATGCCGACGCGCTGAAGGCGCTGCGGACCAACGGTACGGACAAGGTCACGCTCGTCAGCTTCTGGTCCACCGGTTCCAAGCTCTCGATGGATCAATTCCTCGATCTCGAGACGACCTACCGCATGTTCCGGCAGCGCGCGTTCAACCTGGTCACGGTGTCGACGGATGCTCCGGCACAGGGCACGGCGGTTATGAACTTCCTGAAGGGGCAGTACGCATCGAGCCCGAACAAGCAGTTTGCGTCGGCCGATCGCGCCGCGTTACAGGCCGCGTTCGGTGTGAAGTGGGACGCGGCCCAGCCCCTGACACTGGTGATCGCGCCTGGCGGCGACCTGCTGTATCAGAAGGAAGGGAAGATCGATATCCTCGAAGTCCGTCGCGCCGTCCTCGCGGCGATGCCCGACACTCGCGGCTACATCGGCTCGAAGGCCTACTGGATGGCGGCCGTGGCGGCCAGCAAGAACAAGGGCAAGAAGGGCTAGGCGTTCCCGCCCTGCGCCGGCGCTTGGCGCAGATCCACCCGACGACCGGTCCGTCCGTAGAGCGCGCGAACGGACCGGCCGGTCCGTTCACGTCCCGTTCAGCGTCATCTGCGCTATAAACACGAGCGGAGGACGCGTGCGAGTGCTCGTGGCGGAAGATGAGGCGGCGCTCTCGCAGCAACTCGCCACGGCGCTGGCCGACGCCGGCTACGCCGTGGACTGCGCGAGCGATGGTGGTCGCGCGGAGTTCCTTGGCTCGACCGAGCGCTACGACGCGGTGGTGCTCGATCTCGGTCTGCCGGTGCTCGACGGCCTGGCGCTGCTGCGCCGATGGCGCGAGGCTGGTGTGACGGTTCCGGTGCTCGTGCTCACGGCACGCGGCAGCTGGCACGAGAAGGTGATCGGCATCGATGGAGGCGCCGACGACTACGTCGCCAAACCCTTTCAGATCGAAGAGGTCCTGGCGCGGTTGCGCGCGTTGATTCGCCGATCGACCGGGCAGGCCGCGCCTGCCCTGCGCAGCGGCGCCATCGTCCTGGATCCACGTGCTGCGAAGGTCACCCTGAACGGCGCGCACGTGCCCCTGACCGGTCACGAATTTCGCGTCCTGTCCTATCTGATGCACCACCGCGGCCGCGTCGTTTCGCAGAGCGAACTCGCCGAGCACATCTACGCGCACGATGCGGACCGCGACTCGAACACCGTCGAGGTGTTCGTCGCGCGCCTGCGCAAGAAGGTCGGAAGCGACGCCATCGCGACCGTGCGGGGCCTTGGCTATCGAATGGAGGACGCGTGAAGGAGCGATCCCTTCACGCTCGCCTCGTGGCCGGAGCGGTGTTCTGGACCCTCGGCATCCTCGCGGCCGCCACCGCGTTAGCCATGTTCGTCGTGAGTCGCCACCCTCGCCAGACCCTGCTGGTTCATAACGGGCTGGTGGCCCTGTCGGGCGCAGCCCTTGTGACCGCCGGCGTGTCGGTCATCCGTCGCGGGCTCTCGCCGTTCCGGTTGCTGCGCGAACGGCTTGCTGACGTCCGCGACGGTCGGACGGGCCGCCTGGAAGGAAGCTATCCATCCGAAGTCGTGCCGCTTGTCGACGATCTCAACGCCTTGCTCGGCGATCGGGAACGCCGCGTCGCCCGGGCGGTGGCGAGGGCCGGGGACCTGGCGCACGGTCTCAAGACGCCGCTGGCGATCCTGATGCAGGACACCGCGCGCGCGGACGCGGCGGGCCAGCACGACCTCGCCGAGTCCATCCGTCTGCAGGTGGATCGCATGTCCAGACAGATCGATTTCCACCTGTCCCAGGCCCGCGTGGCCGCATCCGGAGCGTCGTCATCCGCGCGCGTCTCTGTTGCGGAGGTGACCGGCGGGCTGGTCCGGGCGATGACCCGCCTTCACGCCGAGCGCGTTCTCGCCATCACGGCCGACGTTGCCGCCGATCACGTCGTTCGCGTGCCGCTCGAGGATCTCGAAGAGATGATTGGCAACCTCCTCGACAATGCCTGCAAGTGGGCGAAGGCGCGCGTCGTCGTGTCCGCTTCGCGAATGGGCGACGACGTAGTCGTCCGGATCGATGACGACGGCCCTGGCCTCGAGGCGCCGATGCGTGAGCGCGTACTCCAGCGCGGGGTTCGCGCAGATGAGGCGACACCGGGTTCTGGCCTCGGTCTGGCGATCGTGCGCGACCTGGCTGACGGGTACGGTGGATCGATTCGTCTCGAAGGGTCGCCGGAAGGCGGTCTCCGCGCGACGCTGAAACTGCCGGCGGCGTCGGCCGCGCGGCGCGTGCTCTAGACCGTCAACTCCGGCGGTCTCGACGCCTGTCCGACAGCCTGTGCTCCGGCATGGCACAATGCGGGCCACTGGAGAATCCTGTGCGCCTATTTGCCGGATCGATCAGCCTTGTCGCTCTTCTCTGTGCGGCCATTCCCGCATCCGCCCAGTCCTGGACGCCGCCATCGGATGCGAGCCGTTGCCCGTCGAAGTGGGGCGCCGGCGACGAGCGAGGCTCGGCGAACCAGATGAACACGGACACGGTCCTTCGCGCCACGAAGGCGATCAAGACCGGGAAGGTCATTGAGCTTGGGCACGTGTTGTCGCCGGCGATGCCCATGTTCGGGACGCGACGGTTCGAGATGTTGACGAAACGCACGGTCGTCTATCCCGAGTCGAACCGGCGCGGCAGTAACGAGGAGATCGTCTACGGCGAGATGGGCCAGATCGGGACGCAATTCGACGGGTTCGCGCACCAGATGATCGGCGACAAGTTTTACAACTGCTTCGACATCGACGCGATTTCCAGTCGCACGGGCTTCACCAAGCTCGGCATTGAGAAGGTCGGCACGCTGATGACGCGCGGCGTGCTGATCGACGTCGCGGCGCTGAAGGGCGTGGCGGTGCTGCCGGACAACTACGAAATCACGGTGCAGGATCTGCAGCAGGCGCTGGCGAAGCAGCAGCTCACCCTCCAGGCCGGCGACGCGGTCATCGTCCACACGGGATGGGGCACGCTCTGGGAGAAGGACAACGCGCGCTTCGTCGCCTCGTGTCCCGGGATCGGCGTGCCGGCGGCCGAGTGGCTCGCCCGGCAAAGTCCTTTGCTTGTTGGATCGGACAACTGGCCCGTCGAGGTCGCGCCCAATCCCGACAAGCAGCTGTCACTGCCGGTGCATCAGATCATGCTGGCAGTGAACGGCATTCACCTGCTCGAGAACATGAAGCTGGACGAACTGGCCGCCCAGCGCGTCTACGAGTTCGCGCTCGTCGTTCAGCCCCTGAAGATGAAGGGCGCAACGGGATCGACCGTGGAGCCGGTGGCGATCTACTGAACGGTGACCTCGGAACGTGGAGCTCGCACAGCGGCAGTGGTGCTGTGCAGGCGCCTGTCAGATCACCTCGAAGAGGAGAAAATCGTAGTCGTTCGACGTCAGGAAGGTCTCGAGCGTGGTCCACACGTCCTGATGGGCTTCCGACGCGACCCATTTCAGGCGAAGGGCTTCCGTCGTGAAGGTGATCGAGAAACGGTAGTTCACGCCGACCGGTGCGCGGCCGACGAGCGCGGCGGTCAGCTTCAAGAGTTGAAGGTCGACGTAGCCTTCGAACCGTTGGGCGGTCGGTCGATAGACGGTTTCGAAATAGCTGACCGCCTCGGTTTCCTTGGCCGGATCGATGGCGAGATCCGCGTGTAACTGAATCGTACGGGACATCGGTTACTCCTGATACACGAGCCGCCGGCCTTCGCTCCGCGCGCGCGGCCGATAGTCGCTGGTGTCGGCCGTTAGCGCGCGCGCCAATCGCGCCCGGCGCGCGGTTGATCCTTGCTCGGCCAGACGATGGTGCCGTGCGACATGGGTGTCGTACTTTCGATCAGCCCGCCTGCAAATGCAACCGCTATCGATTATCGCGCGGGCGTAACATGTCGGCATGCGCGCAGCTCGCACCGTCTTGATGTCGGCGTTTGCCGTGGTTCTTCTGCCCGCGTCCGCCCGGGCGCTCGGCCAGCCGACCTACATCACGCCAACGCCGACCAGGAACAGCGTCGTCCTCATGCAGGGGCAGCAGGCCGCGCCGATCTGGGTTGACGCGGCGGACTGGCCGGGCGTCATTCGAGCCGCCGGCGATTTGCAGGGGGACATTCGACGCGTCACGGGACTCACGCCGTTGCTGGTAAAGGACGGAACCCGACCGGCCAGGACGATGATCATCGTCGGCACGGTGGGGAAGAGCCCCCTGATCGACCGACTGGCGCGCGAGAAGAAGATCGATGTCAGTGGCATCTCGGGCAAATGGGAGTCTTTCTTCGTCGAGACGGTCGCGAATCCGATGCCTGGCGTGTCCACGGCGGTGGTCATAGCGGGCAGCGACAAGCGCGGCACGATTTTCGGTATCTATGACCTCTCGGAACAGATCGGCGTGTCGCCCTGGTACTGGTGGGCGGACGTCACGCCCGACCATCGTGACGCGGTCTTCATGACGCCTGGCACGTACGCCCAGGGCGAGCCGAGCGTGAAGTACCGCGGCATCTTCTTCAACGACGAGAAGCCGGATCTCGACTACTGGGTGCGCGCGAAGTTCGGCGAGCACCTGACACCGGGCGGACAGCCCGGCACCGTCGCGAACTTCAACGGCCAGTTCTACGCGAAAGTGTTCGAGGTGCTGCTCCGCATGAAGGCCAACTACCTCTGGCCGGCCATGTGGAATAACGCGTTCGCCGAGGACGATGTGGACAACCCACGCCTCGCGGACGAGTACGGCATCGTGATGGGGACGTCGCATCAGGAGCCGATGCTGCGCGCGCAAAAAGAGTGGGATTGGCATCAGCGGCAGCAGTACGGCAACTGGAATTACGCCACGCACGCGCCCGAACTCGAGACCTTCTGGCGCGACGGCGTCAAGGCGCGCAAGTCGTTCGAGAACATCTACACCCTCGGTCTCCGCGGCGAGAACGACACCGCCATGGTGCAAGGCGCGGCGCAGAGCATGGCCCTGCTCGAGACCATCGTCGCCAACCAGCGGAAGATGCTGGCGGAAGAAGTCAATTCAGATGTCGCGAAGGTCCCGCAGCTCTGGTGCCTCTACAAGGAGGTGCAGGGCTATTACGAGAACGGACTGCGCGTCCCTGATGATGTGACGCTGCTGTGGGCTGAGGACAACTGGGGCAACGTGCGACGGTTGCCGACGCCGGAGGAGCGGCGGCGGCCTGGTGGCGCCGGTGTCTACTACCACTTCGACTACCACGGCGGGCCGCGCAGCTATCAGTGGGTCAACACCAGCCCCATCGCCAAAATCTGGGAGCAGATGAGTCTGGCCAAACAGTACGGCGCCGATCGCGTGTGGATCGTCAACGTCGGTCACTTCAAAGGCTACGAGCTCCCGACCGAGTATTTCCTGAGCCTGGGCTGGAACACGACCCGGTGGAACGCCAACAACGTGAACGAGTTCACGGAGCAGTGGGCGTCCCGTGAGTTCGGGGCCGCGTACGCGAAGGGCGCCGCGGAGATCGTGGCGACGTACAGCAAGTTCAACGGTCGCCGGAAGCCCGAGCTGCTCGAAGCGGGCACGTACAGCCTCACCAGTTTTCGTGAGGCCGACCGCGTGGTCGAAGACTACAACGCGCTCACGGTGAAGGCCGAAGCGCTCTGGAAGGTGCTGCCCGCGTCGAAGCAGGACGCCTTCTATCAGCTCGCGTTGTTTCCCGCGAAGGCCTCCGCGATCGTCAACGAGCTGTACGTCGCTGCGGCAAAAAACGCGCACTATGCGTCGCAGGGGCGCGCCAGCGCGAACGACTGGGCCGATCGGACCCGCGAGTTATACAAGGCCGATGGCGACCTGATGACGTACTTCAACAAGACGTTTGCCGGCGGCAAGTGGGACCACTTCATGGACCAGTCTCACATCGGTTACACCACGTGGCGCGATCCGCCGGAAGACACGATGGATGCGATCAAGCTGACGGCGGTCGACGTGCTCGATGGAGCGAGCCCGGGGATTGAAAACGAGACGTCGGCGGCTGTGAGCCCCGGTGCGGCCGATCTGCGGTTCGATTCTGTGAACCAGCAGCGGAGTTATATCGACGTCTTCAATCGAGGGCGCGCGCCGTTCGACGTCACCGTCACGCCCAGCGCTCCGTGGATTGTGGCGAGTGTGGTAGCCAGCGTCGTGCAGAAGGATCTCCGCGTGTGGGTCTCGATCGACTGGACTCAGGCCCCAAAGGGCGTCGCTCTCGGCACGATCACGATAGTCACGCCGGGCCTGACCGGCTCGGTGGACGTGGAGGCGCGTAACTCCATTGAGGTCACGCGCGAGAACCTGGCGGGGTTCGTGGAGGGTGCCGGCTATGTCTCCATCGAGCCAGAGCACTTCACGAACCGGGTCGATGCCGGTGGCCGGCAGTGGATTCGAATCGAGGACTACGGCCGGACTCTGTCGGGCATGCGCGCCGAGGCGTCGGTTGATCTGCCGGCGGCCATGCCGGGCACGGACTCGCCGAGCCTCGAGTACCGGATGTATCTCTTCACGCCCGGCAAGGCGACGGTGAATGCGATCCTGGCGCCGACGTTGAACTTCGTGCCTGGCCGCGGGCTTCGTATGGCGATCTCCATCGACGACGCCCCGCCGCAGGTGGTGACGGTCGTGCCGGCCGTCCACAACGCGGCCGGACGCGACTGGGAGGAATCGGTCAAGAACAACGCGCGCACGGTCTCGACTTCTCACGACATCGCCACCGCGGGGTATCACACGCTGAAGATATGGATGGTTGATCCCGCCGTCGTGGTCCAGAAGATCGTCGTGGTCACCGGTGGAGCCACCCTGCCGCCGAGCTATCTCGGGCCGCCCGAAAGCTTCCACGCACATACCTATCCGGGTCTTGGTCGTCCGCCGAACTAGTTCGAAGTGGCGACGTCCGAGCAGATGTCCAGGATGGCTTGTGTCTGCCGCGCGCCAGCTGAGCCCTGCGTTTCGCCCGGCACGGGCCGCCCGGCGGCGAGCGCCTCGCGCAGCCGCGACACCATGGGGTGGTCCGGCGGCAGCGGTGCGGGTTGCTTCTCCGGATTGGCAATCGCGTAGTCGAGTCCCGCGTCCATGGCGAGCGTCAGATATGCGTTCTCCAGTTGTTCGCGCACGCCCTTCGGCGTCCCCCACGCGAAGTTCGAGAGGCCGACGATGCAGTGGACGCCACGGAGATCGGGATCCTGCTGGATGAGTCGCATCGCATCGAGTCCCATGTTCACCAGACCGTAGGTGTCGGCGCCCACCGGCGCCAGGCCTGGGTCGATGACGATCTGATCGAGACGTCGCCCGGATTCGATGACGAGGCGCTCGACGAAGTACCTGGCGGTCCTGTACGAGTCTTCGGCACGAAGGCACTGACCCGTGCCACCGGGCACGAAATGCTCGGACGCCATCACGACGACGCCTGTGTCGTAGTGCGCGACGAGCTCGAGCATCTGGTCGAGGTGCTCGCGAGAGGCCGAGACCGAATTGAGGATGGGGGCGCCGCCCTTGTTCCGGTCGTAGGTCGCCAGCGCCACCTTGTGGTACTCGACGGACGGGCTGTCGAACGCCAACGGCACCGTCGTCACCTCCTGCACGGCGGCGATGACGTCCGGAAGCCGGTCGAGCATCTCCTGCATCTTCACCTGGAGTCGTTGCGTGCCATCGAGGTTCATCGTGATGGCCCGCACGCCCAGGTCGGCCTGGAGTCGCGCCAGATGCTGGTAGTCGGCCAGATGTCGCGTCGTGAACGCCTTCCGGGCGCGGGCGTACGAGTTGTTGATCAGCTCGCCGACGATGTTCAGTGAGCGCCTTTGCATCGGTTGGAACCCGGCACAATGGTATGCGCATCGGGTTTCCTGTCTGATAGGAGCGCGATCGCAGGGACTCGTCGTGCTACCATTTCGGCACTCGTACCTATGACACCCATGATCCGGCGGTCGGGTTTCCCGATCGCACTCTGTCTGATCGTCACCTCCCTGACGATTGTGGCCGGCCGTCAGGCCGACGTCGACATCCGGGTGGACACGGCGTCGTCCGTCGGTCCGATGACGCCCATCTGGGCCTGGTTCGGCTACGACGAGCCCAACTACACCTACACGGACAACGGCAAGAAGCTGCTGACGGAGCTGGCCGCGGCGAGTCCCGTGCCCGTGTACGTCAGAGTGCACAACCTGTTGACCACCGGTGACGGCCGTCCGGCGCTCAAGTGGGGATCGACGAACGCGTATACCGAGGACGCGTCAGGGCGCCCGCAATACGATTGGACGATCGTCGATCGCATCATCGAGACCTATCGTGTGCGGCGGATGAAACCCATCGTCCAGCTGGGCTTCATGCCGGAGGCGCTCTCGGCCAAGCCCCAGCCCTATCGCCACAACTGGAAACCGGGCGACAACTACAACGACATCTACACGGGCTGGGCGCATCCGCCGGCCGATTACGGCAAGTGGCGCACGCTGATCTTCGAGCTCACGCAGCACTTGGTGCAGAAATACGGGCGCCAGGAAGTCGAGAGCTGGTGGTTCGAGGTCTGGAATGAGCCGGACATCGGGTACTGGCAGGGGACGCAGGAGGAATACCTCAAGCTCTACGACTACGCCGCGGATGGCTTCAAGCGCGCGCTGCCGACGGGACGTATCGGCGGACCAGAGACGACCGGGCCGAACGGCGCGCGGCCGCAGCAGTGGCTGAGGGCGTTCCTCGAACACTGCGCGCGAGGCACGAACGCGGCCACGGGCAAGATCGGCGCGCCACTCGACGTCATCACGTTTCACGCCAAGGGCGCACCCACGGTGCGTCCAGAAGGCCATGTGCGGATGAGCGTGTCGAACCAGCTGCGCGCCATCGACAACGGGTTCTCGATCGTGGCGTCGTTTCCCGAGTTCGCGAAGTTGCCGATCATCATCGGCGAATCTGATCCCGAGGGTTGCGCCGCGTGTCCGGTGCGTACGAATCCGGCGAACGCCTACCGCAACGGCACCATGTACTCGAGTTACACCGCCGAGCAGATCGCGCGCACCTACGAGCTGGCGGACGCACGCAAAGTCAATCTCATCGGTGCCGTGACCTGGGCATTCTTGTTCGAAGGGCAGCCGTACTTCGACGGCTTTCGTGACCTGGCGACCAACGGCATCGACAAACCCGTCGTGAACATTTTCCGGATGCTGGGGTTGATGCGCGGGACTCGAGTGGCCGTCCGTAGCACGGCGGGCCTGCCCACGGCCGACGTGCGCGATCGCAGCGTGCGTGAAGCGGCCGACGTGAGCGCGCTGGCCGCCCGGGACGCCCGATCGGCCTCCGTGCTCGTGTGGAACTATCACGACGATGACCTGCCGGGCACAGGGGCGGATGTCTCGGTGACGATTGCCGGTCTGCCCGCCGGCCGTCCGACGCTGGCGCACTACCGCGTGGACAACGATCACGGCAACGCCTACGCGCGCTGGAAGGCGATGGGGTCGCCACAGACACCGACGCCCGCGCAATACGCCGAGCTCGAGCGCGCCGGCGCGCTCACGAAGCTCGAATCCGATCGCCGCGTGGCGGTCACGAACGGGACCGTGCAGGTCGACTTCGCCCTGCCGAGGCAAGGCGTCTCGCTCGTGAAGCTGACGTGGTGAAGGGACCGGGGGACCGGGGGACCGGGGGACCAGGGGACCAGGGGACCAGGGGGCGAGGTCGCTAGTTCGTCTGTTTTTCGTCGACCGCCACGGTGAACTTCCGAACAT
>JBDTNQ010000117.1:0-13885 GCA_039933635.1 Acidobacteriota bacterium | reverse complement strand
ATGTGGCGTGGCTCTGGGATCAGGACGCCATCTTCGACGGGGGGACGAGGGGGCGGGGGGACGGGGGGACGAGGGGGCGAGGGGACGAGGGGGCGAGGGGCGGAGGGGACGAGGGGACGGGGGGACGAGGGGACGAGGGGGCGAGGGGCGGAGGGTTCGAACGTTCGAAAGGGGAGAGCGACGGGCCCTGGCCGCCGAGAGTGTCCGACCTGTTTCTGGCGCAGATGCCCGCGCTCGCTGAGAAGCTGGCCGGCCGGCGTGCGACGGATCGCGCCGAGGCCGCCGGGCCTTTCCGCCATCAGCCGCGCGAACGCGCGCGGGACGGCGTGCTTCTCGTCGGCGATGCTGCGGGGTATCTGGATCCGTTGACGGGCGAGGGGGTCGGGCTCGCCCTCACCCAAGCTGAAGAGTTCGAACGACACGTCGTGCCGTTGCTTGCCGGTCCGGGCCCTCGCGTCCTGGCAGCTTCTGCGTTGAGACCGTATCTCCGAGCCGTCGACGCCGTCACTAAATCGAATCGCGACCTGACGCGCCTGATGCTCTCGCTCTCCACCCGTCCAGCGCTTGTTGATCGCATCGTCGGCGCACTGGCGGCAGATCCCGTTCTGTTCGCGCATTGCCTTGACGCGAACATGGGTCGCAGGTCGATGTGGGCCGCGCCTGCAACCAGTCTGACCGGGTTGGTCAGGGCGTTAGCTCGATAGGGCTCCATGGGACCCGTCGGAATTTTCGGGCCCCCTGGGGCTATATTGCTGTTGAGGTCTTCATGCGTCGCATTCCCGCAGCCGCGCTTTCGAGTGTTCGTCCTATTCTGGTCACCCTTGCCGTCGTCGCCATCGGCGCCGGTGTGTTCGCGACCGTCATGCGCGCGGGCGACGCGGGGGTGACGCTTCCAGCCCCCGCCGTCGATCCGGCGCCAACGACGGCCGGTCCGCAGACCGCGGTGTTGGCCGGTGGCTGCTTCTGGGGCATCCAGGGCGTGTTCCAGCATGTGAAAGGCGTCACGCAGGTCATCTCCGGTTACGCCGGCGGCGCGAAGGTGAATCCCACCTACGACGACGTCAGCACGGAAACGACGGGACACGCGGAGACGGTGAAAATCACGTACGACCCGGCGACGGTGTCGTACGGGACCCTGCTTCAGGTCTTCTTCTCGGTTGGTCATGATCCAACCCAGCTCAATCGTCAGGGACCCGACACGGGGACGAGCTATCGATCGAACATCTTCTACACGACGGATGCGCAGAAGACGGTGGCGGACGCGTACATCGCCCAACTGACGAAGGCCGCCGCGTTCCCTCGGAAGATCGTGACGCGTGTGGACAAATTCGCCGCGTTCTATCCGGCGGAGGATTACCACCAGGACTTCCTGATCCTTCACCCGACGTATCCCTACATCGTCATCAACGATCTCCCGAAGATCGCGAACTTCAAGAAGCTGCTGCCGGCGCTATACAGCGAGACGCCGGTGACCGTGTCGGCGAAGACCCCGAAGCGCTAGCACGTTCGCCTCCGTGGAGAAGACTGCGGTCGGCGGAGGGCGGGAGGCTACGGAACGTCCGGGCGCGCGCTCAGTGAATCGTCCATCCGCCATCGACCATCAACACGTGGCCGACGACCATCGATGACATCTCGCTCGAGAGGAAGAGCACGGCGCCGACGAGGTCTTCGGGCTGATTCCAGCGGCCGACCGGCAGCATCTGTTCGGTTGCCCACTCCTTGTAGCCCGGACGCTCGATGATGTTCTTGCGCGAGACGGTCTCCGTGATGCACGGCGCCACGACGTTGACGAGGACGCCTTGCTTGGCCCACTCGAGCGACAGCGCCTTCGACAGGTGGTGCACGCCGGCCTTGGCCGCGGCATACGCCGCGCGGCCCTTGAAGGCGACGACGCCGAAGTTCGAGCCGATGTTGATGATGCGGCCGCCGCCCTGCGGAATCATCACTTTCGCCGCGGCCTGACACGCGAAGAACACGCTCTTCAGCGACGCGTCCATCGTCTTGTCGTATTCCTCTTCCGTGACGTCGAGCGCAGGGCCGGTGCCCGTCCAGCCCGCGTTGTTCACGAGAATGTCGACACGCCCGAAGGTCTCCTTGGCCTTATCGACCATCACCTGCAATTGCTTCACGTCCGAGACGTCCGTCAGGACGATGATGGCCTTGCGGCCGAGCTTCTCGATTTCTGCCTGCACGTCCTTCACCCGATCGAGGTCGCCGCTCGGATGCTTGGCGAGCACCACGTGCGCTCCCGCCTGGGCGAGACCTATGGCAATCGCACGCCCGATCCCTTGTGATGCGCCAGTGACGATGGCGATCTTGTCCTGCAGACCGAAGCCCTTGTAGTCCACGCTCATAGCCGTCCGTTCCGCCTTCCGGTTCGAGTCGAATGTCGAGATCGACGTTCTCAGTTCCTGGTGTCCTAGATCAATCCTCGAATCGTCCCGCCCACGTCGAGGCCTGCGCCGGTGATGAACTTCGCCAAGGGCGACGCGAGGAACACGGCCGCATGCGCGACGTCTTCCGGCTGGCCGATGCCCATCGGCATCTGACGGTCGTCGAGGAACCGCTTCACCGCCGTGTCGCGGTCGGTGCCGTAGTGCGCGACGAGCTGATCGACGATACCGCCTTCGCGGGTCCACATGCGCGACCAGATCGGACCCGGCAATACGGTGTTGACGCGCACCTTCGGGGCGTACTGCTTGGCAAGCGCCTTCGTCAGATAGAGCAGCCCCGCCTTGCAGGCGCCGTAGTCCATGAAGCCGGGTTCCGGCTGCTTGGCGAGATCGGATCCCGTGTTGACGACGGAGCCCGAGCCGCGCGCCGCCATCTGCGGCACGATCGCGCGGCAGGCGCGCACGCACCCCATCAGGTTGACCTGGAACGACTGCGCCCAGAGCTCGTCGGTGATGTCCTCGAAAGGCGTGGAATTGCCGACGCCCAGGTTGTTGATCAGGATGTCCGGCACCTGACCGAACGTGTTCGTCACGTAGGACACAGCCGTGTTCACACCCTCGGCCGTCGCGAGATTGGCGGCGATGGTTCCGCGCCAACGTGCCGCCTTCTCGCGCAGCGCGTCCGCGTCCTGATCCGCCACGATGACCTGTGCACCTTCCTGCGTGAGCAGGTTGGCAATGGCTTCACCGATCCCGTGTGCGCCAGCGACGACGAGTGCGGTGGCGTTTCTGAGCTGGTAGTCCATGGTGATCCGGGCGCTACTTCGTTGCCCTGAATTCCGTCGCGAGAGTCTGCACCACTTCCGTGGGGGTCGGACCGTCGTGCACGACCACCCGGTACCGGAGTGTCAGCGGGGCATCGGGACGAATCGTAACGGGACCCAGGGCGGAGATGTTCGGATTCAGCATCCACAGTGTCCGCGAGTTGTGCCACGTGCTCGGCGGATTGAGCGGGTGATCGATCACGGCGGCGCCGATCGTCCGGCCGTTCGTGAGTGTGATGACGTAGCCGTACCAGGCCGAGGCCGGCCAGTTGAGTTCAGGTACCGAGTAGTGCGGGTCCGGATACGTCACGATGCCCGACGGGTTCGTGTAGTACGACTGGCCGTCTTTGCGTGCCTGCACATTGAAGCCGCCGAACGAGGCTTTGTTCAAGACGTAGTCGACCACGGGCGTGACCGTGAACTGCATGTCGAGTACGTACACGCCCTGGCGTTCGGTGACCCTCGTCACCGTCGCCTCGTCGGCCATCTTGCGCGTGCCGACCATCCAATCGTTGTGAATGTCGATCTGGGCGTGATTCAGATCCGCGGCCGACAGCTTGAGCGAGGTGTTCTGAATCACGCGCCCGTCACGAGGTGCGTAGGCGCCCCAGCCCCAGAAGTCGACCTTCGTGACGTTCCACCCAAACAGCGGGTGATTGGGCCCCATGCGGCTCACGTCGATCGGCTGATGGAATTCGGCATCGTGCCACGCCATGTACATCCCGCGATGATGCGGATGGTCGTCGGGGGCGAGCGCGGTGAGGCGCTCGCCATTCGGCGTCATCACCGGATGGAAGCACGCGGCGCTCGGCGAGGTGAGCCCGCTCGACGCCGGCTTGCGCGTGAGGTAGTCGAACACGACGCGCCCGTCCGGCGTCTTGAGCGTCATGCCATCGGTTGACGGCGTCAGCGTGTAGATGCGCCCGGGCGCGGTGGGCGCCTGGCCAGCCACAGATGCGGTCAGCGCGAGCACGCCGAGAAGGGGCAAGGACTTGAGCATGAACACATGAGGCTCCGGAGCGCCGAGTATAATCGATTATCTTTTTGGTGCCGCGGGCGGGATCACCACCCATTGCCGGCTGCGGATGCTCACGTTCTTCCGATCCACCTTGACGCTCAAGGTGCGCGCCCGGCCGTCACGGTCAGCGGCCTCGGGCTCCACGCCGAGAAGGTAGTACGCGGATGATTCGCGGAGGACGCGCGCGAGGGCGAAGGATCCGTCCCCAACGGGCACATGGATGCGTGTGCCGCCGGCGCCGTCTGAAAACTTATCGAGCCAGTTTCCGAAGATGGCCCGCTCGCGATTGGTGTCCGTGCTTCCCGCGCCCTTGCGTTCGGCGTTGGCGCCGCCTGAAAAATGCGTGTCCACGTGGATCGTGTAGACCGTCGCGTTGGCGCGCGCGGCGGCCTGGCCCATCACCCGTGCCATGTCGCCGACGTCGGGTCGGCCGTCGAGGCGGTCGCTCACCAGCAGGCCCGCGCTGACCAGCACGACGAACTTGCGGCCCGGGATGCGGGCGACACCTTCGAGCAGCGCCTCGAGCCCCGCGACACTCGCCTGTGATTCGCGTTCCAACTGGGTGGCGAGAGCCACGCCTTCTTCGTAAATACGGATGGGGCAGTCCGCTTCCCCCGGGCACTCGCGGCGCTGGATCTTCAGCACGGGATCGAACGACTCCGACACCGTCGGGTCCAGGCCGCGGCCCTGGTTGCGGGAGGCGGTCAGGAACGAGTTCGGGTTGGTCGACTGCGCGGTGATGTCGACGATCTCCCACGGGCGGAGGTTGTAGTGACTCCGGAGCGGTTGGCGGTCGCCCGCGATCCCGTCGAGGCGCACGCGCAACGGCGCGCGATCGATGCTCGGTGCCATCCACGTGCTACGCGGATACGTGTAGAGTCCGACCTTGTCGGCCGGATCGAAGGTTGCGACGACGTTGCGGAGCGCTTCCATGGGAGGACGCTCGGTGCCCGGCTCGAAGCTGCCCGTGTCGACGGCCAGAATCATCGTGCGGCCCGATCCGCGCACCTCCGGCAGCGGAGACTCCTTGCTCGCGAGAGCCAGGGGGGATGGCGTGCCGGCGGCATCGCGCACGAACTGCGCCGACACGACTCGGCGGCGCTTGCCGCTGATCGTGACGTGAAAGTCCGCAGGGTCGATCTGTGCAACCGGATTGCCGTCCGCATCGACGACCTGCACGTCCACGGCCACGAGGTCGACGCTGCTGCGGAAGGTTGGCTGCTGGCCCGCAGCCGCGCTCAAGGCCAGACTTGCCGCAAGGACACCCAGCGTGAGCGCCGCTGGTCGGCGCCTGGAGAAACTGGGGTTGAGCAGTGTCGCGATCGTCACGGGCGCTCCCATTCCCGGCGATCCGGACCGTCAGTCCGGAAAATCCACGCCGTCGTGCATGCGGTAGTTGTCGAGGTTGGTCGGCGGTGCGAAGAAACACACGACCTTCATCTCGTCCGTGCCCGTGTTGTGGAGCATGTGGACCGCGCCCTGCGGGAAGAGCACGGTCGAGCCGGCGCGCACGGCCTCGACTTCTCCCGCCACGAGCACGCGACCGGTCCCGGCGATGATGTAGATCACTTCCTCGCCGTTCGGGTGCGAATGCGCCGGTCGGACGCGTTCACCCGGCGCCACGCGAATGACGCAGGTCGACGTGTACGTCGACGGGATGCCGTCCTTGCCGACGACCCAACGCAGGCGGCGTCCTGGCAAGTCAAGTTCTTCCGCTTCTGTCTCGTGCAGTGCAGGCACGCTCATGTGTGAACCTCGAACCGCGGCCACCGGGCTGCGGCTAGCAACGTCAATGGCCAGATGACGGGCGAAGTCGCGCCCGAATGGCTTCCGCCAGGCGCGCCGGCGTGAGACCGAACGCCTCGATCAGTTCCTCGTACGTGCCGGAATGGATGAACTGCGGACGTCCGCTCTCGTCCAGCGTGTTGATGGAGAGGAGCCGTCCGACGCCGCTCCAGTTGGCGTTGTGGCGACGATAGAGCAGCTTGAGGAAGCGCTGCAGAATGAACCCGTTGTTCTGTTCCGCGACGCAGATCAGCACGCCGGACTCGTACAGCTCGACGAGCAGGTCCTCGTCAATCGACGGCATGTCGACGACGCCGACGTGAATGCCGCTCATCTTGCACAAGTCGGCGGCGGCGAGGGCTTCGTGGACGCCGCGGCCACTCGTGACAATCACCGCGGCATCGGCGGCCGTCGATCGTACGCGGTGGCCCCGGCCGAACTCGAACACGTAGTCCGGGCCGTAAATCACGGCCGAGGCGGTCCGCATCACGCGGACGTAGACCAGTCCGCGATTCCCCTCCATGCTCCAGCGCATGAACGCCAGCATCTGCTGCGGGCACGAGATGTCCACGATCTTCACATGCGCGATGGCATCGAAGACGAGGTTGTCATCGTTGCCCATGTGCGTCGCGCCGTTCGTGCGCGTCTCGAAGTTGGCCGCGGTGGCCAGCATCACGAGGTCGAGCCCGTGTCCCTCGCTGAGCCAGCCGTCCGTGGCGGCCATCGCCTCGAGACGCTCCTGATGGCCGACCGCCACGCGTCGCATGACTTTCCAGTCGAAGAACGGACAGAACGTGCTGATCCACGTCTGGTGCCCCAGGATCGCGAACGCCTCGCCGATGCCCATCATGTTGGCCTCGGCCACGCCCACGTTGAGCGCGCGCCGTTGATCGACAGCGGCGACCCCGGCCTCGAGGCCGCTCGTCGACGCGAGATCCGAATCGATCGAGACCACGGCTTTGTCGCGGGCGAAGATCTTCATTGCCCCTGTGACGATGTCGCTGGCGGCGTATTCCTTCGTCGCATCGAGGCGGGGCAGTAGGGCAGCGTCGTACGCCACGCGCTTCTGGCGGGGAGGCACGCGGCGAGTCCGCACGGGGCCGGCGATCGACGGCAGCAGCAGATCTCCCGAGGCTGTTCGCGAGGCAGCAAGGTGCATCTGCTCCGCGATCTCGAGCAGCGTGGCCTGTAGCGCGGCACCATCGGCTTCCGGTTCGAGCCCTCGATGGTAGTCACTGAACTCCCGCACGCGGGCCACACGCTGCTCGGCCTGCAGCCGCATCTCCTGCTCGAGGAGCGCGTCGGGCACCGTGACCTTGTGCTTGTTCATGAAATCCGAGAGCGCTCCGTGGCCTTTCGATCCGTGGCAGATGATGGCTGTGGGCTTGCCGTTACGCGGGCCGTAGCGGAACTGTTCGAGCGCCGCGTAAATAGCGTCGTAGTCGGTCGCGTCGACGCTGTGCACGGCCCAGTTGAACGCCGCGAACACGGCTTCGAGATCTGGCATCGGGAAGACCATGCGGCTCGCGATGTCGAGCTGGCCGTTGTTGCGATCGACCATCACGCACAGGTTGTCCAGGTGCTTCTGGCCCGCGAACATCACGGTTTCCCAGATCGGTCCTTCCTGCATCTCGCCGTCGCCGCAGATGGCGAAGGCGTCAAAGCGCGGTGAGGTGCGCCCGGCAATGGCGAAACCCTGCGCGACGGCCAGCCCCTGGCCCATGGGGCCCGTGGCCAGGTGCACCCCGGGCAGCACGGGGCCCGGGTGCCCGTTGAGGATGCTGTGAAACGAGCGCGAGTTCGCCAGGATCGCCCGATCGAAGTACCCGAGCTCCGCGTAGATCGACGCCATCGCGGCCACCGCGTGGCCCTTGCTCAGGACGAAAAGATCCTGCCCCCGTCGCGTCGGATCGACCACGTCGACGTCGATGAAGCCGCCGTAGTACAGCGTGACGAGCGGGATGGTTGCCGAAAACGCACCGCCGGCGTGCAGGCTTTTGTCGACCGCGTCGCGACACTGTTCCAGCGTCAGCAGACGAACGTCGGAGTCCTTGATGGCCAGGAGCTTGAGAATGCCGCGACGCAGGAGTACATCACTGGTCGCCGCGGGGGGGCGTCGGAGTCGGGTCATGGAGAGCAGGGACGATCGAACAGGCATGGCACACACCCGTCGCGGAGGAAAGGGCCGTTGGCGGGTAGCCGATTATCTATCGATTATCGAGGAGATGCTAGCCCACGAGCTTCTTGCGCCGGACCGGTCGTTCGGGCTGCGGTGCCCGGTGCGCTTCCGCCTCGCGCATGGCCGTCTGAAGCCAGTGTCCCGGCTCTTCGATGTGGTTGCGCATGGCCTGTTCGGCCGCCGCGGGGTCGTGGCCGCGGAGCGCGTCGAGCACCGGCGTGTGTCGGTCGGCAATCTCGCCGAGCGAGTGTTCCGACTTCGAGACGGTCAGGAACGTGGTTGTCGCCAGCCGCATGCGTTCCCAGAACTGCTTCAGCAGCCAGTTGCCCGACGCCTCGACAATGGCGAGGTGAAAGGCGAAGTCGGCATCGACGGCCGCGCGGCGGTCGCCGCGGGCCGCGGCCTTGCGCAGCGACACCAGGAGCTTCTCGAGTTTCTTGAGCCCCGCGTCGGTGATGCGGGTGGCGGCATCGCGGGCGGCCAGGCCTTCGAGCACGGCCCGAATCGGATAAATCTGAACCAGTTCTTCGACGGAGATCTGACGCACGATGGCGCCGCGAAACGGGGAGGTGACGATGAAGCCGAAGAGTTCGAGGTCGCGAAGCGCCTCGCGCACCGGGGCCTGGCTGACCCCGAACTGCTGCGCAATGCGCGTTTCGACGATGCGATCGCCCGGCGCCAGGTGGCCGCCGAGAATGCTCTCGATCAGCTGATCGCGGATGTCCTCGCGAAGCACCCGCCGTTCGATCACGCGGCGGCCAACGGCACGTGGCAGAGGCTTCTTCGGCTTGTGAACTGCTTTCATCGTGACAACCCGGCGACCCACGCTCGTGCGACATCCTAGCACTCCGGCGCGGAATTGAAATCCATTACTTGTTGGTCCCGCGGGGCGGCGGGCCCGGAAAGGCGCGTGTCACGGGCGCCCGGCCGCGCTACAATCCCGCGAACGCCAGTCGAGAATCGATTATGTGACCGACTAAAGCCGACGGCTCATCGCCCGGCGAAGCAGACGGAGGGACCCTCGTGAGACTGAAGAACAAAGTGGCACTCGTGACCGGAGGCAGCCGGGGAATCGGCCGCGGTATTGCCGAGATCTTCGCGGAGGAGGGCGCCGACGTCGCCGTGAACTATCTAGGGCATGCCGCGCAGGCCGAGGATGTCGCCGCCTATGTCCGCTCGAAAGGCCGCCGCGCGATCACCGTGCAGGGCGATGTGGCGAAGCGCGCGGACGTGGAAGGCATGGTGAAGAAGGTGTGGGACGAACTCGGCCCCATCGACATTCTCGTGAACAATGCCGGCATCGAGACGATTGTCCCGTTCCTGGAACTGACCGACGAACAGTGGACGCGTTTGACGGACGTGAACCTGCGCGGCAACTGGCTCTGCTCACAGGTCGTCTGCCGCCGCCTCGTCGCCGACGCACGCCAAGGCAGCATCGTCAACATCGGATCGATCCAGGCCGCCAAAGTACTGCCGGGCCGCACGCACTATGCCCCGACCAAACTGGGGCTCGAAGCGCTCACACGGAACATGTCGGCCGAGATGACGCCGCTGGGCATCCGGGTGAACTGCGTGCATCCGGGGCTCATCGAGACGGACATGACCGACTGGGTCATGAAGAGCCCGGACATCCTGCCGGTGGTGCTCGCGCAGATTTCCCTCGGCCGCGCCGGCCAACCGCGCGAGGTCGGCCACGTCGTCGCCTTCTTTGCGTCAGACGAGGCGAGCTATCTCACCGGGCAGTCCGTCCACGTAGATGGCGGGTGGCAGGGGAAGTAGAGCTATCGGTCCGCCCAATGGACCATCGGCAGGCCGGGGATGGGGGAGCGGAAGCAGGGGATGCGCGAGCCCTTGAGCGAGCCGATATAGACGGTTCGCAGATCGGGACCGCCGAAGGTGACGCTGGCCATCCAGGGGGCGATGCCCTGGCCGGTGGCGAAGAGGACGTCTTCGGTCACGTGGTTGCGGCGGAAGGCTTGCTCGAGCGCGTCGACCTTCTTGCAGTCGCCTTCGTCGAGCAGGATGCGCAGGTCGCCTTTCGGCGTGAGCACGAAGAGCTTGTCGGAGTATACGAGCGTGCCCCAGAGGTTGCCGTAGCTGTCGAACGCGATCCCGTCCGGCCAGGCGCCCTTGCCGAGCGACGACGGTCCGAAGATTTCGCGCTCGGCGACACGGCCCGCGTCGTCGATGCGCAGGCGCGTGATGCAGCCGCCGGTGGTTTCGACGACGTAGAGCCACTCCTCGGTCGCGTCGAACCGGATTTCGTTCGTGAAGCGGAAGCCGTCAGCGACGATCCGAAGCATGCCGTCTTCGTAGCGGGCGAGATAGCCGTCGGCCAGATCGGTACGGAGGGCGTACATCCAGTTCTTTACGCGTGTCGAGATCGTGACCCAGATGCGATCCTTGGAATCGCGGAGGACGAAGTTGACCTTGCCGACCGCTTCACCGTCGACGCGGTCGGCGAGCACACGCGACGACCCGTCGCGCTGCATCAGTTCGAGGCGGTCGGTGCCGAAGTTGGAGATGAGGAAGTCGCCGTTGCGCGCGAAGGCCAGGCCGTTCGGCAACGTGCCTTCGAGGTAGCGCGTGGCGTCGGATCCGGCGTTGGTGAAATGGGCGGATTGTTGTTGGGTGATGATGGACTGGCCGCTGCCATCGAGGCGCACGACGCCGCCGCGAGCGTCGGCCGACCACAGCGTGCCATCGCGCTCCGCGAGAATGCACTCGGGACGCTGCAGGTCGCGGCCGATGTAGCGGATCGACGCGGTGTCGATGCCAAAGTCCAGAATGGGATTGGGTCTCACCACACGTGCTCCCTGTCGGGGATCGGCGCGCCGCGCCTACTCTATCAAAATCAATACTCGATACTTGCTGAATCGCCATGTGGCGGGTAGACTCTCGATAATCGATAGAGCTTGACGCGTTCGAGGGCCCGCTGTCCAGTGCTCCGAGGGCCACTTCGTGCACCACATGACGGTCTGCGCCTGCGCGGACCAGGGATGGATTCCTTCATGAAGCTGCAACTGTACGGTCTCACGTTGTTGTTCGGGGTCGTCCTCACGGTGCATCTCGCCATGAACGGCGCCGTCGGCGCGGCGCTCGCGAACCCGCGGGTCGGCAATGCGCTGTTCTGGTGCATCGGCGCGATCGGCGCACTCGCGATCGGCGCGACGGGATGGCAGAGCGGCGCGCTCGCCGGGCTGCGCGGCGTGCATCCGATTCTGCTCACGGCTGGTGCCATCGGCGCCTGTCTCGTCTTTGGCATCGCGTGGTTGATTCCGCAGATTGGCGCCGGGTCGGTGATGATTGGCCTCATCGCGGGACAGGTACTCGGCGGCATGGTGCTCTCGCACTACGGCTGGCTGGGGTCGCCCGTGCAGCCGGTGTCGACCACGAACCTCCTCGGCGCCGTCGTCATGCTCGCCGGCGTGTGGCTGTCGACGAAGCGTTGAAGGAATTCCGGAACGCGAAGCCCGTGGCGCGAAGCCCGTGGAACGAAGCGTGTAACCTCACGCCGTAAGGAGTCTGTATGTTCCGTCGCATGCTCGCTGGCGTTGTCGTCCTGGTTGCCGCGGTGGCTGTGCCTGTCGCCGGCAAGCGGCCATCGTTTGTGCCGGACTGGACGTTTGCCGGATCCGCGCTGACCGGCTGGCATGTCATCGGGCAGGCCAAGTGGACGGCGACGAACGGTGAATTGGTCGGCACGCCCGCTTCGCCGGAAGGCGGCTGGCTGGTGCTCGACAAGTCGTTCCAGGACATTCAGATCGGCGCGGATGTGCGGTGCGCGACCGGATGCAGGACGGGCGTGCTGCTCCGCGCCGAGAAGACCGCCACCGGCATGAAAGGCATCTACGTGTCGCTCGTGGATGGGGACGTCGGCGGCTACGCGGTGACGCTCGACGCGGCCGGCAAGGAACTCACGCGCGAGAAACTCCGCGCGGGCGGCGGCATGATTCGCTTCGCGCCGTCGGCCGCCGAAGCCGCGGCGGCGGCCGCGGCACGCGGGGCGGGCGCTGGCGCCGGTGCCGCACGAGGCATCGCTCCGGCCGGGGCTGGCGCCGGTCCGGCACGAGGCGCCGCTCCAGCCGGCGGGCCCCCCGGACGGGGACGCGGTGCGCTGGCCTCCGGCGCCACGCTGCCCATCGTTCGCGGCTCGAACGCGTGGCGCCCGGGCGAGTGGAATGAAGTCGACGTCATCGCAGATGCGAACATCCTCCGTCCGATCATCAACACCGGACTCTCGGGCGGCGGCGCGATCGACGACGAGTTCGGGACGTTCGGCCCGATCGCGCTCTACGTCGGCGGCACGGCGGAGGTGCGCTTCCGCGACGTCTCGTACCGCGACCTTGGCCTCAAACGCTTCGCCAAGGAGGAACTCTCGCCCGACTTCCGCATGCAGAAGCTGATGCCGTATTACTACTCGTTCTCAGCCGCGGCCGCGGACGTCGATCGCGACGGCCACACCGACATCGTCTCCGGCCCGTTCATCTTCTTTGGTCCGGACTTCACGCGCGCGCGCGAGTTCTACGCGGCGCAGGCGTTCAATCCGTCAATTGATTTCTCCCCGAACTGGGTGGCGTTCGCCGCTGATTTCACCGGCGACGGCTGGCCCGACGTCCTGACCTCGTCCACCGGCAACAGCCGGCTGTATGTGAACCCGAAGGGCGAATCGCGGCGCTGGGATTCGTACGCCAACCCCATTCCCGGTGCGAGCGAGATCGTGGTGATGAAGGACATCGACGGGGATGGCCAACCTGAGCTCGTCTTTGGCAGTCAGGGCGCCGTGAAGTACGCGAAGCCTGATCCCTCGCATCCCAACGGTCCGTTCACGCTGGTGACGGTGAGCGAGGCTGGCACCTACGCGGCGCACGGCATTGGCGCGGGGGACATCAACGGCGACGGACGCGTGGACATCCTCAATCCGTACGGCTGGTGGGAACAGCCGGCAAAGGGGGCCGCGCCGGGACTCTGGACCTACCATCCCCAGGCGTTTGGCCGCTGGTCCGGTCGCGGCTCCGAAGGCGGCGCCGAGATGGCCGTCTACGACGTCAACGGCGATGGTCGCAACGACGTCGTGACCGCCTTGCAGGCGCACGTGTTCGGCCTTGCGTGGTTCGAGCAGAAGCGCGACGCCGCGGGCGCCATCACGTTCGTGCAGCACATCATCGCCGACGACTACTCGACCAAGAACGCCGGAGACGTCACGTTCTCCGAGCCCCACGGTTCGACCTCGGCGGACATGAACGGCGACGGCATTCCCGATTTCATCGTCGGCAAGCGCTACTTCTCGCATCACGAGAGCTACCTCGATCCCGATCCGTACGGGCCCCCGGTGCTCTACGTCTACCGCACGGTCCGCAACCCGAAGGCGCCTGGCGGCGCCGAGTTCGTCCCTGAACTGGTGCACAACCAATCGGGCGCCGGGTCACAGGTGCTGGCCGTCGATCTCAACAAGGACGGCACCATGGACCTCGTGACGTCGACGACGTCGGGAGCGTACGCGTTCTTCGGAAAGCCCAAGAAGAAGTAGTAGTCTTCCAGTCTCAATGCAGCTGCCGATCAAGCGGTCGCTCGAACGCTTTCCGGGCGGCATGATGCTGGTCCCCCTGTTCGCAGGGGCGAGCCGCAGCGTCCGCCACGGTACTCGTCGCCGCGAGCGTCGTCGTGACCGCCGTGCTGACGCCGC
>JBDTNQ010000116.1:0-13911 GCA_039933635.1 Acidobacteriota bacterium | reverse complement strand
GCCATTCTGTCTTTAGGGCGATCCAGAACTGTGATCGATGGGAAAAAAACAGCAGCGAAGCCGCGGGAGCGGCTGAGTCGAGTGGTGCGGAAGAGAGGGCTCGAACCTCCACTCCCTTGCGGGAACAAGCTCCTGAGGCTTGCGCGTCTGCCAATTCCGCCACTTCCGCACACCGCACCGGACCGGCCAGGCCGTCCGGGGCAACCAGAACGCCAGATTATACCAGCGCTTTCGTTCAAACGCGCCATCCGACATAGTTACGACGACTCGCTATGACGATGCCGGACGCCGCACAGACCTTTCACGACCTTCTCGCCCGCGATTGGGCGTACTGGACCGAACAATTCCCCGAATGGGCCACCGTGGTGGGGGAGTCGGGTCACAACCACCGGTGGACCAGCGTCTCCCCCGACGCCATTGAGGGGCGTATCGGCCACCTGAAGGCGTTGGTCGCCGACCTCGCGCGTATCGATCGGGCCGCGCTGGGTGAGGCCGATCGGTTGAATCTGGATCTGTATCGAGACCTGGTCACCAGCGCCATCGAGGGTGTGGCGTTTCACCTCGATCCGTTCCCGATTCGCAGCGTGGTGCCGCGGACACCGCTGCTTGCCGTCAACCAGTTGGAGGGTGTGCCGCAGGACGTGCCCATGGTGCTTTCGATCATGCCGGCGGAAACGGCGGCTGACTACGAGGCCATGCTGGCGCGGCTGGAGGGTGTGCGGGCACTCGTCGATCAGACCATCGACCAGCTGCGTCGGGGGATGGCCGCAGGCATTACACAGCCGGCGATGGCCATTCGCGGCGTGCCGGCCCAGCTGGCGGCGCAACTGGTGGTCGATCCGGATGCGAGTCCGATCCTCGAGCCCTTCTCGCGCTGGCCCGCCTCGATGTCCGGCGAGCATCGCCATCGACTCCGCGCGGCCGCGCGCGAACTCTTTGAATCCCACGTGCGCCCCGGGCTCGCGCGTTTCCAGACGTTTCTCGTCGACCACTACCTGCCGGCCTGCCGCCAGACGACGGGCATCGATTCCACGCCGGACGGCGAGGCCTTCTACGCGTATCTCGTCCGCTGGCACACGACCACCACCCTGACCCCGGCCCAGATCCACGAGATCGGACTCGACCAAGTTCGACGGATCCGTGCCGAGATGACACGGGTGCAGGCCGACTCGGGCTTCACCGGCACGTTCGAGGCGTTTGCGCAATTCCTGCGGACGGAGCCTTCGTTCTATTTTCCCAACTCGGCGGCGCTGCTGACCGCGTATCGCGACATCTGCAAGCGTGCCGATCCGATGCTGGCGCGGTTTTTCGGGTGCCTGCCCCGGACGCCGTACGGGGTCCTGCCCGTGCCCGATGCGGCGGCGCCGTCACAAACCACGGCCTACTACCAGCCCGGCTCGCTCGTCGCCGGGCGCCCCGGCAATTTCTACGCGAACACCTACAACCTGCCGGCCCGCCCGAGCTGGGAGATGGAGGCGCTCACCTTGCACGAGGCGGTCCCCGGACACCACCTCCAGGTGGCGCTGGCTCAAGAGCTCGAGGGCCTGCCGGCATTCCGCAAGCACGCCAGCTACACCGCCTATATCGAGGGATGGGCACTCTATGCGGAGCGGCTTGGCGCTGAAATGGGCTTCTACCAGAATCCGTATTCGAAGTTCGGCCAGCTGACGTACGAGATGTGGCGCGCGGTCCGGCTCGTCGTTGATACGGGACTACACGCGTTCGGCTGGACGCGGGATCAGGCCGTCGGCTTCTTCGCCGCCAACACCCCCAAAACCGTCGACGACATCGTCGTCGAAGTCGATCGTTACATGGTGTGGCCAGGACAGGCGCTGGGCTACAAGATCGGCGAAATCCGGATGGTGGACCTTCGTGCCCGTGCCGAGATGCGCCTGGGTGCGCGCTTCGATCTCCGCGCCTTTCACGATTTAGTGCTGGGAGAAGGCGCGCTCCCGCTCGACGTGCTCGAGCGCCGTCTTGAGGGGTGGACGAGCGCACGGGAGGGCTCGATCGCCGACGGGCTGTAACGGCGCGCGAGTCTGACTACGCGATCGGCGCGTGGTTGTTCCGCTTCTGGCGCTTTTCCCGATACATCAGGGCGTCCGCGCGTTCCAGCAACGCTTCCACACTGCCTTCCTCACCGGGCGCGCACGCGAGCACGCCCATACTGAACCCGAGCGGATAGGCGCGGTCGGGTTTGGCGTTGACGCGGGCGAGCGCGGCGTTGATACGAGCCCTGACGGAGGAATCGTCCGTGCCCTCCGAACTCAGTGCGAAGGCGGCGAACTCATCGCCGCCGAAGCGCGCGAGCACGTCGCTCTGACGAAAGCAGCCGCGCAGCAGGTCGGCCGCTTCGACGATGGCACGATTGCCCTCGGCGTGGCCGAACGTGTCGTTGACCACCTTGAGCTCGTCGAGGTCGAGGAACAGCAGGAGAAACGGCGTGCGCTGGCGTTTCGCGATCTTGACTTGCTGCTCCGCGAGGATGAGGAAGCCGCGGCGGTTGTTCAGCCCCGTCAGGTCGTCCTTGTGCGACAGGCTCTGCAGTTTGGACTGTCGTCCGATGGCAAACCGCAGCGCGCGTCGCAGCATCTGCCCTGTGACCGTGCCCTTGACCAGATAGTCCTGCGCGCCCTCGCGCAGCGCCGAGAGCCCGAGCTCCTCGTCGCCGCCGCCGGTCATGACGACCACGACGGCCGTCGACGTGGCGTCCACCACGCGCCGCAGCGTGTTCAATCCCGATTCGTCCGGCAGGCTCAAATCGAGCAGCACCGCGTCGATGCCCTGGGCGTCCGCGCGCAGCTGTTCGACCGCTTCGCGCACCGTCGATACGTGAATCAGCTCGAACTCGTCCCCGCCGCCGTCTTTGAGGATTTCGCGGACCAGGCGGACGTCGCCCGGATTGTCTTCCACCAGCAGGACTTGAATCAGCTCGGTGGTCATGGCTACACCTCCGGGGGCAGCTTGACGAGCGTGAACCAGAACTGCTCGATGCCCTGCACGACCTTCGTCAACTGCTCGAGGTCGACCGGTTTCGTGATGAAGCAGTTGGCGTGCAGCCGGTAGCTTCGAAGGATGTCCTCGTCGGCCTGCGACGAGGTCAGGACCACGACGGGGATGTGCATCAGTTGCGCGTCCCCTTTGATGTCTTCCAGCACCTCGCGGCCGTCGCGGCGGGGAAGATTCAGATCCAGCAGCACGAGATCCGGCGAGGGCGCGTCCGCGAACGCGCCTTCGTGCCGCAGAAACGCCATCGCCTCTTCGCCGTCGCGCGCGTGGTGCAGGCGGTTGCGCACTTTGCTGTGGGTCAGCGCCTCGCGTGTGAGGCGGGCGTCGCCCGGATTGTCTTCGACGAGCAGGATCTCGATGGGTTTCATGGGTTATGCCGCGCGGCTCGCCGCGTCAGGAATCGTAAACGAGAACGTGGTGCCGGTGCCGGGCGTGGACTCGACGCGGATACGGCCGCCATGCCGTTCGATGATCTTCTTGCACAGGGCCAGACCGATGCCGGTGCCCGGATAGTCGCCGCGGCCGTGAAGGCGCTGAAACATCTGGAAGATGCGGTCGAAGTACTTTGCCTCGATGCCGATGCCGTTGTCGGCGACCTCGATCGTCCAGGCGTGACCGCCTCGTGAGGCCGAGATCCGCACGCTCGGCCGCGTCCCGGGCCGGCGAAACTTCACCGCGTTCGCGATCAGGTTCTGGAACACCTGCACCATTTGTGACGCGTCGCAGATGAGCGTGGGCAAGGGGTCGACCACGACTTCCGCGCTGGCTTCGTCGATCGCGCCCGAGAGATTCGCCATCGCGTCCGCGACGATCTGCTCGGTGGCGACGGCCCGGAACTCCTTGCCGCGCGTCCCGACCCGCGCGTAGCTCAGCAGGTCGTGAATCAGATCCTGCATCCGTTTGGCGCCGTCGACCGCGAAATCGATGAACTCGAGACCGTCCGCATCCAGGCGATCGTGGTAGCGCCGCGCCAGAAGCTGGGTGTAGTTCGAGACCATCCGCAGCGGCTCCTGCAGATCATGCGACGCCACGTATGCGAACTGCTCGAGCTCCTGGTTGGATCGTGCCAGTTCATCCGCCTTGGCCTCGATCGCCCGCTCCGCGGCCTTGCGCTCGGTGATGTCGCGGACAATCGCGATGAAGAAGCGCAGGCCCTTCGCATTCGTCCACGACGACAGCGAGAGCTCGAGCGGGCATTCGGAACCGTCCTGCCGGCGCCCAATCGTTTCGAACGTCGTCCCGATCGCCCCGTCGGCCGTCGGGAGTTTCGACGATGCCAGTAGCGGGTCGGGCAGCGTCGTCGCGAGCGGCTGCCCGATGGCCGCGAGGGCCGCGCGGCCGAAGATGCGTTCGGCGCCGGGATTCCAGTAATGGATCACGCCCGCCTCGTCCACCGAAATCACGCCCTCGACCGCCGTCTCCGCCACGGCGCGGAAGCGCGCTTCGCTGTCGCGCAGCGAGTCCTCCGCCACCTTGCGCGCGGTGACGTCGCGGTTGACCTCGAGAAATCCCTCAGGGGTGCCGCGCTCCGTCCGCGTCAACGTCCATCGGCTGGCGACGAGCAGGCGCCCGCCGTCGCGCGTGCGGTGGCTCACCTCGCCCTCCCAGTCGCCGGTCGCGAGGACATGCTGTTCAATCTGGGCGACGGGCAGCGGATATTCGGCCTGCAGCAACTGATGGGACACGCGTCCGAGCGCTTCGTCGCGCGCCCAGCCGTACATGTCAGCGGCGCCCGCGCTCCAATAGACGACCGTCCCGTAAAGGTCGCGCACCAGGATGCCGTCGCGGACCAAATCGAGCAACGTGGCCTGTTCTCGCAGCTGATCAGATTGCCGACGAAGGGCGTCGTTGGCGAGCGTGAGGGCGGCCGTGCGTTCCCCGATGCGCTGTTCGAGTTCCTCGTTCAGGCGGCGGAGCTCCACCTCGGCCTGCTTCCGTTCGGTGATGTCGGTCGCCATCGTCACCACGAGCTGATCCGGACCGGTGCCCTCGAGCGGCGTCGACGAGAACTCCCACACGCGCGTTTCGCCGCCCTGCGTCGTGATGGTCTGTTCGCCGCCGGACACCGTGTCCGTCGTGCCCCGCGTGCGCGCGAGGTAGGGCATGAGCGTGGTGTTTCCGGGCTGCACCCGTGCGGCCCATTCGTGGACGGTCGGCGCCTCCGCGAGCCGGTAGCCGGACAACTGAATCCAGCCACGACTCATGTGCAGGATGCGATCGCCGTCATGGATGATCATCGGGATGGGCGCACCGGTGACGGCGCGGCGCAGACGTTCTTCGCTGTGCGAGTGCTGCGCTTCCGCCGCCGCCCGCCGGAGCTCGAACCCCGCGAGCAGACGGCCACCGGCAAGAACAGCCAGGCACAGCGCTGTAATGGCCAACGTGACGAAGAGCGTGTTGGCAAAGGCCGGTTCGTAGAGCCCGGCGCGCACGCCGACCCAGGACAACCACGCGAGAAAGGGGGGCACCGCGAAGACGACCGGCACGAGCTGACGGGTGATGATGCCCGCGGGACCCGGGTCGATCACGACGTCCATCACGCCTTGTTCCGGGCGGGCGAAGAAGAAGGCCAGGCCCAGCAGCAACAGGCCCAGGGCCATCGTGAGCACCGTGACGTCCGGCGTGCCCGCCCCCACGGTCTCGTCGAGACTGAAGAAATAGCCGACCGCCCCGAGAATTCCGGTGCTGAGCACGCTTCCGGCGAGAAACTGCGGCAGCGTGTAGCGTGGCGAGTAGGTGGCCGAGAGGATGGCCGCGTGCAGCAGCAGGACGCCAAGCGCGGCTGCCAGCACCATCCGGCCCGATGCGGGTGTGACGCCGCCGGCCCCAGACCAGTGGTCGAGGGTCACGTCCCAGCCGAAGTGCTTGAGCAACGTTGCCGCGGTCAGCCCCACGGCCAGGCCGCTGGCGATGCGCAGGCTCAGCGTGGTGCCCGGCGTCTCGGTGCGCAGGCGGTAGAGCCAGACCGACAGGGCGGACACGAGCAGCGTGACTGCGGCGTGCACGCGGATGGTAACCAGGCCAGACAGGACCCGCAGGTCGAGTACCCATGCGGCAATCGTCAACACCGCGACGGCCATCACGGCAATCGTGAAGGTGGCGGAGGTGAGGTACAGACGAACGGCCATGACCTCTCGCGGCCCTGGGTCGGCGTCGGTGCGGCGGGGGAGCACACCCTCAGCGTATTCGGTCATGCGACGACTCCCTCTGGTTATCGGGCGGTCGCGGGATTTCCTGTGGCGAACCCTTGCCGTGATGACCCGAAGCAGGACAGGATGCGAGAGACTGTCCATGCCCCCCGCACCGGACGCCGGCGGGTTTTACTCCCTGAACTCCAACGTCTCCAGAGACTTGCCGAATGTTCTCATCCGATCTTTGGTCGCCCGGTGTCCTGCAAGGGGTGTGGACTCTGGCCACGATCGCCGCCCTCCTCGTCACCGGCGCCATCGCCCGGTACGTCGTCGGAGCCCGGCTATCCAAGCTGGCCTCACGGACATCGGGGGACTGGGATGACATTCTTGTTAGTGAGGTTGGCCGGCGGATCCCCTTGTGGAGTGTCCTGCTTGGACTCCACCTCTCGCAGGCCCGATGGCCGCTGACGGGTGCGGCGCATCAACAGGCCTCGCTCTGGCTCGGTGCGCTGGGTGTCGCGTCCGTCACGTTCGCGGGCGCCAACATCCTGACGCGCCTCGTGGTCTCGTACGGCTCGCGGGGGGCCGTGCCGGTTTCACGGCTCACGCTCAACCTGATTCGTCTCGTGGTCACGATCCTCGGCGCCCTCGTGATCGTCCGGTCGTTCGGGTACGAAATCACGCCGGTGCTGACCGTCCTTGGCGTGGGCGGTCTGGCCGTGGCGCTGGCGCTGCAGGATCCGCTGTCCAATCTGTTCGCCGGACTCTTCGTCTCGCTGGCCGGATTCGTTCGACTCGGCGACTACGTCAAGCTCGATAGCGGTGCCGAGGGCTACGTGGTCGATTTCAACTGGCGATCGGCGCGCATCCGGCAGCTCTCGGACAACCTGCTCGAGGTTCCGAACTCCAAACTGGCGCAGGCGGTGGTCACCAACTTCACCCAACCCACTCCGGAACTGGGGATCGGGCTCGACCTGCTGATCGATACGGCAAACGATCTGGATCTGGTCGAACGGGTCGCCACGGATGTGGCGAATGCCGTTGTCGGCCAGGTGGCGGGCGCTGTCACCTCCGCCGCGCCATCTGTCAGGTTTTCGGGCGTGTCCGAACTCGGCGTCAAACTCGGGATTGGCGTCCGTGTACGCGGCTTCACGGACCAATTCCTGGTCCGTCACGAACTCATCAAACGCCTGCACGCCGAATTTCGAGCGCATGGCATCACGTTCGTCCAGACGCGCCCCGCGCCGCCTAAATCGGGCGTGTGAGTTTCCGCTGAACGCGCCGGCGCCGACGAACGGAGGCGCTATACTTCGACGGGGGTCGTTTCTTGTCGTCCCGACGCGGTATCGCACTTGTTCTCTCCCTGATTCTGTTGGCGGTGCTCGTGTCGGGCGCCGGCCTCGTCCTTCTGACGTTGTTCTCGAACAACGCGCCGCCCATCAGCGGCAACAGTACGCTCGTGCTGCGCATCGGCGCGCCGCTGGCCGAGATCGAACCGTCAGACGTCCTGCAACTGCTGAGGACGACACCGACGTTGCGGTCCACAGTGGACTTGATCCGCCGGGCCAAGACCGACGGTCGCATCAAGGCGCTCGTGGTACGGCCCGTTGCGTCCGGCGCCCTCTGGGCGCAGATGCAGGAGATCCACGACGCGCTGCTGGATTTCAAGACCTCCGGCAAGCCGCTCGTGGCCTATCTCGAGTCTGGCGGCGCCGGCGAGTACTACGTGGCGACGGCCGCCGATCGCGTGGTCCTCATGCCGGCCGGTCAGCTCGACGTGACGGGCATGACGTTCTACGAGGTCTTCTTCCGTGGTGCGCTCGACAAGATCGGCGTCGTGCCCGACCTGCTGCACATCGGCGAATACAAGACCGCGTCGAACACGTTCACCGAGAAGGGGTTCACGGCGGCGCATCGCGAGATGACCCGTGCCATGAATCGCGACTGGTACGACGAGTTCGTGCGGGCAATCGCACGCGGTCGCAAAATCACCGAAGAGGCGGCGCGCGCCGCCATTGACGGCGGTCCGTATCTCGCCGACGGTGCGAAGAAGGCCGGACTGGTCGACGAGCTCGGCTACGAAGATCAGCTCGATGACACCGCGCCTCTGAAAGGGACGCAGCTGATCGACGACGGTCAGTACCTGCGTTCGGCTCCGCCGGCGCCCGCCGCGACGGGCGGGCGCATCGCGTTGCTGTATGCCGTGGGCACCATTACGGGCGGCCAGAGCTCGTTCGACTCGCTGACGGGCCCCGTGCTCGGCTCCGACACCTTCACCGAGTGGATTCGCAAGGTGCGCGTCGATCCTGGCATTCGCGCCGTGGTTGTCCGCATCGACAGTCCAGGCGGGTCGGCCATAGCGTCAGAGGTGATCTGGCGCGAACTGATGCTCACCCGCGATGTGAAACCTGTCGTCGTGTCGATGGGGGATGTCGCGGCGTCCGGTGGGTACTACATTGCCGCGCCCGCGCACGTCATCGTCGCGCAGCCTGGCACCCTCACCGGGTCGATCGGCGTCGTCACGGGCAAGTTCGTGGTGCAGGGCGCGCTCGATAAACTGGGCGTCGGCACCGGCGCCGTCAGCGAAGGGCGCTTCGCCGACATGAACTCACCGTTCCGTCCGTTCTCGCCCGATGAACGCGCGCGCGTCGAGGAACAGATGCGGATGACGTACGAGCTGTTCGTCAAACGCGTCGCCGACGGGCGGCAGCAGACGACGGCGCGCATCGATGCGGTGGCGCAGGGGCGCGTGTGGACCGGGCATCAGGCGCGCGAACTGGGTCTCGTGGACGAGCTCGGTGGTCTTGACCTGGCAATCCGCCGGGCCGCGGAAAAGGCCAAGCTCGATCCCACGAAGAATGTCAGCCTCGTGGTCTATCCCGGCAAACGATCGCTTTACGATCTTGTCTCTCGCCAGTTCGGATCGTCCTCGTCGAGCACTGCGGGACTGGACTTGGTCTTCCGCCGATCCGATGTCCGCGCCGCTCAGTCCGCGGCTTCAATCCTGCAATTGTTCCGTCGCGGTGAACCTCTGGCCGTGTTGCCGAACGTCTTCGTGCACTGAGCCGTTGAGTCGCGTGTTCCGAGCCATTCGATGCGTGGCCATGGCGGCGACGATCGGCCTGATGGCGGCGTGCGCCGGCGTACCGGCCGCGCCCGCATCGTCCGCGCGCGCGACCACCACGGTGCAGCAGCAGATCGCCAAGGATGGTGGTCTGCCCTGGAATCGTGCTCGTCCGGTCCGATGGGTCGATTTTCAGGGCACCGCGCCCGAGACCGGAGCCGAAGGAGCCCAGACCGCGTACAGCCTGCTCTACGGCGTGTCGTGCACCGGCGCGACGTTCGACTTCGACGTGTCGGCGGTCTTCCTGCCGGCCCGTTCCTGGGTCCGGTCCCTCGTCCTGGCCGATCCCAACCAGGCACGAAGCACGCTACGTCACGAGCAGACCCACTTCGACGTCACTGAAGTTCATGCGCGGCGCCTGCGCAAGGTGCTGCACGACATCTACGATCCCTGCCGCACGGGGCGCGACAACGTGCCTGCCGAAGCGGAACGCGTCATCGCAGCAGAAGGCGACATGCAGCGACGGTATGACGACGAAACCCGCCACGGCCTGGATGCCCCGCGCCAGCGCGCGTGGGACCAGGACGTGGCGGGTTGGTTATCGGACCTGGAAATCTACGCCGAACGGTTCTAGCTCAGCTCCCGAGCAGGGTCTTGACCGTCGCCTCGTTGTAGCGAATCTGCATTTTGGCAATCGCTTTTGTCATGTAGGCGCCGAAGAACTCTTGTCGGCGCTGCTGCGCCAGTTGCTCCCGGAGCGTCTCGCGTTCGGTCTCGAGCGCGGCGGGCGTGATCTCCTGTCGTTCGCGCACGTGGACGACCACTACTGACGCGTCCGTCGCAATGGGCGCGCTGGTCTCGCCCGCCTTGAGGGCGAACGCCGCGCTGTCCACCAGGTCGCTGACGCCGATGTCGGGGAGGGCGGTGCCGCGCGCCACGAACTCCGTCGTCTTGACGACGCCACCGGCGGCCTTCGCCGCCGCTTCGAAGTTCCCCTTGTTCTGCGCCATCGCCGCCGCGCGGGCCTTCGCGACGTCGACGGCCTTGGCCGTGATCACGGCGTCACGCACCCGATCCTTCACCTCATCGAGCTTCGGCACGTATGGCGGCTTGATGTCGACGAGGGCAATGAACGCGAACCCCTGGTTCGTGCGCAGCATGCCACTGACCTTGTCTTTCTCGAGCGTGAAGGCTTCGGCCTGTACCGCAGGTGCGAAGCCCAGGCCGGCCAGCGGTTCTTCGCGCGAGAACAAGCCCGAATCGCCGCTGGTGAGGCCGCGTGCCTTGGCGACCCGTTCGATGTCGGCCGGCGCCTTGACTTCTTTCGCCACCTCGTCGGCGATCCGCGCGGCCTCGGCCTGCGCTTTCTCGTCGCGGATTTGCTCCAGCAACTGCGTGCGCACTTCGTCGAGCGTGCGCGTCGTCCCGGGACGGCGTCCCGTCATCATGATGATGTGGTAGCCGAACTGTGATTTGACGAGGTCGCTGATTTGGCCCGGCTGCATCTTCCAGACGGCCTCGTCGAACTCGGGCACCATCGTGCCCTTCGCGAAGTAGTCGAGATCGCCGCCGCTGTCCTTGCTGCCGTCGTCGGAGTACTGCCGCGCCAGCGCGGCAAAGTTGCCGCCCGCTTTCACCTTCGCGAGCACGCTTTCCGCCAGCTTCTTGACCGTGGCGTCGTCTTTACCCTCGGTCTTGAAGAGGATGTGGCTCGCGCGCACCTGCTCTGGCGTGGTGTAGGTCTTGATGTTGTCCCTGTAGCGCGTTTCGACTTCCTGCGGCGTCGCCGTCATCTTGGCGCGCAGCGCCGCGGCATCGATCGACAGGTATTTCACCTGGCGCTTCTCGGGAATCTTGTAGTTGTCCGCATGCGCCGTGAACTCGGCATTCAGATCGGCCTCGGTCGGCTGGATGCCCGCGCGGAACTGGTTGCCGCTGAACACGGCCAGATCCATCTTGATCTTTTCGTTCCGCCGCCGGTATTCCTGTTCGACGTCGGCGTCCGAGACCCGAATCCACCCGGTCAGGGCGGCCTGGAGCTTCTCGGCGAGCAGGCTCTTGCGCAGATCGGCTTCGAACTCGTCTTCACGAATCGGCGGCCGCGACGCCGCGAGCATCTGACGGTACTGCGCGTAGCCGACGAATTGTCCGTTCTGCGTGAAGGCGGGGAGCCGCAGCAGGCGTTCGCGCAGCTCGCCGTCGCTCACCGTCAGCTTGAGGCGATCCGCTTCCGCCAGCTCGGCTTCCTGATTCACCAGTTGCTGCAGCAACCGCGGGCCGAGGCCGAGCTGCTTGATCATGTCGTCGCTGACCTGCCCGTAGTTCGACTTGAGCTGGCTGATCTGCTGCGTGTAGACGCGCTGGTAGACGTTGGCGGCGATCGGCCGTCCGTTGACCGTGGCGACGACGTCGCCCGGCCCATTGCCCGCGCCCTTCTCGAGGAACTGCGGCACGTAGACAAGGACGAAGGTCAGGACGACGACGGCCAGAATCCACTTCAGCCAATTCCGGTGACGGCGCATCCGGTCGAGCATGGTCATAGCGTCAACTCTCTCCTAAAGCATCGGGACGGCGAACAAAGGTACCCCGGTCGCGGGCTTTCGTACGGGCTAAGCCGCCAATTATGCCATGCGGGCGTGGGTCGAGGTGGCACGAGGGTTGGGTAACACGGAGATCACGAATCCGTCGAAGTTCCGCGGGCGTTTTCGCGCGTCGAACGGTGTGTACGCGGCCGAAGCGGCCGGGACCTCCGTGTTATAGTTTTGGCGACTCGGTGGCCAGTTTTTACGCCTCCGCAGCCCTCCAGCCGCCATGTCAGGACGCTATCTGCGGAACACCTCCGCCTCAGAAGGTTCCGCTGTGTCCAACGCGCCCGCCCTGGCCGTATACCACCGAAGTGACAACGTCGATCAGCACCTTGGTGAACTACGCGCCTCCGGTGGCATCCGCCTCGAACTCGTGCGCAAGGGCACGCTGTGGACGATGCCGACAGCCGTGTCGGGTGTCCTCTGGGAGTTGACGCTCGATGACGGCGCTCAGCGGCTGGTGTCGGCGCTCATTGCGAACGTGCCCGCCGTGTCCTATAGCGTGAGTCACCAACCGGGACTGGTGGAACTCTCTCGCGCGCTCGGCTTTCGCGAACACCTCACACTGCCGTTGCGACTCGAGGCCGTCGAACGCGCCCTCGGTCTGCGCGATCTGGTCGACTTGGCGGACCGGCTCGACGCGTCCGCGCCGCGGCTCGCGCAGTTGGCCTCGCAGCCGGATGCCGTCGGCGCGGTGCTGCGGGCCGTGCACGTGGCTTCCGATCCCACAGGCGTGGCCGGGGCCCTCATCGCACAGGTGGCCGAGTGGATGCCGCTCTCCGACTGGTACGTGTTCGCGGTCGAGCCGGATGGTGTGCCGCACATGCTGGGTCGGCCAGACGCCGACCCGTCGCTCCGGGCGGCGCTTCGCGCGTTCGCCGATGTCGTGGCTGACACGGGCACGCCCGCCGTACGCATCACGAACCACCTGGATCACCGGCTCGAAGGGGAGCGCAAGCAGGACAAGGTCGTCGAGGTCTCGCTCCTCGGCTGGCCCCTGGTGGCCGGCGGGGCGACCGTTGGCGTCCTGATCGGGCTCGACACCGGTCGGGCTCACCGGCTGCCGTCGGTCTCCGGTGGCGTGGCGGAGTCCATCGTGCGGCTGCTGGAACCGGCCGCCTACGCGCTCTCGACGGCTCTGCGCGTGGCGCGCGCCGAGGCGCTCTCGGTCACCGACGATCTGACGCAGCTCTACAACTCGCGTTACCTGAACGAGGTGCTCCGCAAGGAAACCAAGCGCGCGATGCGCAGTGGGTGGCCGTTGTCGCTGCTGTTCATCGACCTGGACGGGTTCAAGCGCGTGAACGACGTGCACGGGCACCTGCTCGGCAGCCGTGCGCTCATCGAGGCCGCGGACGTCATTCGGTCCTGTGCGCGTGAAACCGACATCGTCGCCCGGTTTGGCGGCGACGAGTTCGCCATTCTCCTGCCGGAGACCGGGGTTGAAGGGGCCCATTCGGTCGCCCGGCGCCTCCGCGATCGGGTGCAGCGGTTCAATTTCCTGGCCGGATTGGCCAGCGGAGCCCGAATTACTGCCTCGGTGGGGGTAGCGACGCTCCCTCTTGTTGCCGATACTGCGGAAGGCCTGCTGCAAGCGGCCGACGCGGCGATGTATCGTGTGAAGATGACCGGCAAGAACGGCATTCACATCGCCGGCAGCGAGAACGGCGCCACGGGGCTGCCCGCTGAGGAACAGGAGCTCAGTTGACCCTTCGATCGCTTTTTTCGCTCTTTTCGAGCGACCTCGCCATCGATCTTGGAACGGCCAATACCTGCGTGTATGCCCGAGGCAAGGGCATCGTAGTGAATGAGCCGTCGATCGTGGCCATCAACAAGGTGACCGGCCGCATCGAGGCCGTCGGCAAGGAAGCCAAGGAAATGCTGGGCCGCACGCCCGGCAACATCGTCGCCATCAAGCCCATGAAGGACGGCGTCATCGCCGACTTCGAAGTGACCGAGAAGATGCTGGCGCACTTCATCAAGAAGGCGCACAACCGCACCATGTGGGTGCGTCCCCGCATCGTCATCGGCGTGCCCTCCGAGATCACGCAGGTCGAGAAACGCGCCGTCAAGGACAGCGCCTACCGCGCGAAGGCCAGCGAGGTCTACCTCGTCGAGGAAG
>JBDTNQ010000115.1:0-14245 GCA_039933635.1 Acidobacteriota bacterium | reverse complement strand
AGCCGCGCGGACGATAAGACGCGATATCGTCGGCATCATGAAGTGCATCACGCTGGGTGCCCGCGGTGGGCTGGATCGGATGACCGTGACGGATCGGCCGGATCCCGGGCCGCCGGGCCCCCGGGAAGTCCGCGTTCGGCTCCACGCGAGCTCGCTCAACTTCCACGACTACAAGGTCGTCACCGGCGATCGGCCGCACACGGAAGGTCTGATTCCGATGGCGGACGGCGCGGGTGTCGTCGAGTCAGCAGGCGAGGCCGTCAGCGAGTTCGCCGCCGGCGATCACGTCGTCTCCACGTTCTTTCCCGGATGGCTAGAGGGCCCGCCGCCTTTCGCCGACTTCAAGACGGTGCCCGGCGACGGTGTGGACGGCTACGCCCGTGACGTGGTGGTGGCAGCCGCGTCGGCATTCACGCGCGCGCCCAAGGGCTGGTCGCATCTTGAAGCGGCGACCTTGACGACCGCCGGCGTGACGGCGTGGCGCGCGCTCGTTGCGGATGCCGGGTTGAAGGCCGGTGACACGATCCTGGTGCTGGGCACCGGCGGTGTTTCCATCGTCGCGTTGCAGATCGCCACGGCCATGGGTGCGACCGCGATTGTCACGTCGTCATCCGACTCGAAGCTCGAACGGGCCCGCGCGCTTGGTGCGGCGCACACCATCAATTATCGATCGGAGCCGGAGTGGGGCGCGGAGGTGCGGCGATTGACCAGCGGGCGAGGCGTCGATCACGTGCTCGAAATGGGCGGTCCTGGCACGCTCGCGCAGTCGATCACGGCGGTGCGGACGGGTGGCCACATCTCGCTCATTGGGACGCTCACCGGGACGGCGGGCCCGGTACCAACGGCCGCGATGATGGTGAAGCAGATTCGCCTTCAGGGCGTCATCGTCGGCAGCCGCCGACATCAGATGGACCTGGTGCGCGCGCTCGACACGACAGGCATTCACCCGGTGATCGATCGCACGTTCGCGTTCGAGGCGCTGGCCGACGCCTTCCGGCACGAGGAGTCCGGCGCGCACTTCGGCAAGATTGCCGTCGAGTACTAAGAGGGCTTACGGCGTGACGTCGGCTTCGCTCGCCTCGGTAAACCCGGTGCTGCGTGAAGACGTGCCCCGCACTTTACCTTCGGCGACTTCGCGCTGGGCGGTGATCGCCGGCTTGGCACTGGCCACCACGCGGGGCACACACCCGGCCATCAACTGGGCCGCACGGAGCGCGGCGACACGGACGAACTCGAACGCATTGCTGTTTGGCGGACGGACGATCATGTCACTCCTTCAAGTTGAGGCAAGTTGAGGCAAGTTGAGGTTCGTGCCTGGGCAGATCCCGGCAGGACTCACCGACGCAAAGTTGACCAGTCCAGGCGGTCGTTGCTCCGGGTCGTCGATTCCTTGACCCTATCGGGGTGCCACAGTTCCCCGCACGCGTCGCAACGACGATAGGTGGACGAGGTCTGTTTGGCGCCGACTGAGACGTTGCTCGAGCGGCAGTACGGACAACGTGTCACGGCCTGCGCCACGATGTCATCAACGCCGCTCACGCCTTGCTCCGTCTGCCGCTCGTGGCGGACGCGTGTTCCGTATCGTAGAGCACCTGAGCAATGGTGGCCGGGGACGACCCGCGGAGCGCCATGACCGCGACGACAATGGGGCCGGCCGCCATGAGCAGCCAGGCGGCACCTTCGGTCATCGAAAATGGGGTCGAGAGCATCGTCGTCCGCGCGAAGACGGAGGAGACGATCACGGCTTCCCAAGCCGCGAGCGATACCGTCAGCAGACGGGTATTGAGGTTGAACATGGTGCCCTCCGGCATTGTCGGATCGGTCACGCACCATCAGGATTGGTGGGACGTAAGGCGGCCGACGGGCGGTGCCGGTCGGCGCGCGCCCTGACGGACGCTACTCGAACGCTGGCGGGCTTCAGCTGAACGCTGACCTACCCAGTATACGGCATCCCCGCGTGGGAGCCCGGAGGTCGCGTGACCGTCTAGGCCGTGCACTAGAATCTGCCGTGATGAAGCGTGCAATCTCAGCGTGCGTCGTTGGCGCCTTCCTCTCAATGGCGGCGCCGCCGACCATCGCCACGATTCAGCAGGCGCGGCCGGGACGGCCCAATATCGTGCTTTTCGTGCCCGATGGCCTGCGGTCATTGAGCGTGGACGCCGAATCGGCGCCGACGCTGGCCGCGCTGCGCGCCGCCGGCGTGGACTTTCGCAATCCACACTCCCTGTACCCGACCTTCACGACGCCGAATGCGTCCGCGATGGCCACGGGGCACTACTTCGGCGACACGGGCGATTTCGGCAACACGATCTTCGTCTCGAGGCCCGTCGAGGCCTCGAGCGGCAGCGTCACGCCGTTCCTCGAGAACGATGCCGTCCTGGGCGAGGTCGACCGCCTCTTCGACGCCGACTTCCTGAACGGTCCCACGATCCTCGATCTCGCGCGACGCGCCGGCTACCAGACCGCGGTCGTCGGCAAGCTGGGCCCGACCCTGATCTTCGATCACACGCAGCGATTCGGTACCACGACGATCGTCGTTGACGACGCCACGGGGACCGCGACGGGTATTCCGTTGTCGGAGGAGATGAAGCGCCGCCTGACCGCGGCGGGGCTGCCGCTACAAACGCCGCCGCGCGGCGACAACGGCGATCAGGGCACCAGCACCAGGCCAGGCGCGCACACCGCGAACATCGATCAGCAGAATTATCTGGCCGCCGTCGCGACGGACGTGGTGCTGCCGATGTTCAAGGAGTCCGGCGCGCCGTTCCTGCTCGTTTACTGGTCGCGCGATCCGGATGGGAGCCAGCACAACCTCGGCGACAGCCTCAATCAGTTCACGCCAGGCATCAACGGTCCGACGGCCCGCGCGGGCATCCGCAACATGGATGACAATCTCTCACGGATCCGCAAGGCGCTCGAGGCGCTCGGTCTCGGAGACCGGACCAATCTCATTGTGTCCGCGGATCATGGCTTTTCGACGAGCAGCAAAGAGAGCGAGACCAGTCCGTCCGCCAAAGCCACTTACACGGACGTGCCGCAGGGCAAGATGCCTCCCGGATTTCTGGCCATCGACATCGCACAGGCGCTGCGTCTTCCGCTGTTCGATCCGGACAACAAGAACGCGATTGTGGCGCCGGGGGAGTTTCCGAAGCGCGGGAATGGTCTCGTCGGCAACACCCCCTCCTCGCCGCGCGTCGTCGTCGCGGCCAACGGCGGAACCGATCTGATCTATCTGCCGGAGCCGTCGCCCGAGATCGCCGGGCGCGTGGTGGACTTTCTCGTCACGCAGGATTACGTCAGTGCCATCTTCGTCGCGCCGGGACTGGGCGATCCGCCAGGCACGCTGCCGATGTCCGCTGTCAACTTGATCGGCAGTGCGCGGACACCGACGCCGTCGATCGTCGTCGGATTTCGATCCTTCTCGACGGGCTGTGCGCAACCGCTGCTGTGTGCCGTGGAGGTCTCGGACAGCACGCTGCAGCAGGGACAAGGCATGCACGGCAGCCTCAGTCGCGCGGACACCATGAATTTCCTGGCCGCGATTGGCCCGGATTTCCGTCGGAACTTCGTCAGCCGGATTCCGTCGAGCAACGCCGATGTGGGTCAGACGATTGCGCACCTGATCGGAGGGCCGTTCGTCCGGCCCGGGCGTCTGACCGGACGCGTGTTGAGTGAGGCGCTGCGTGGAGGAGTCGTGCCGACGTACCGGCGCGCGACTCTGCGCGCGCCTCGGGCGAATGGCGCGATTCGCACGGTGCTGGAATATCAACAGGTTGGATCGCGGCGGTACTTCGATGCCGGGGGCACGCCTGGCCGCACGGTCGGGCTGTCTGAATCCGCGAAGACGGAGTGACAGGCGGCGACGTGATGTTGGCGTGCTTTACTCGTCGGATCGGATCTGCACGAGGTGCGCACCCCGAGCGGCACGGGCCGGAAAGATGGTTGCCGTCAGTCCCGTCGCTGAACGGTAATGCCCCGCTATCCGATCGCTGATTGCCGCCGCTTCGGTCGAACGGACCAGACACACCGCGCAGCCGCCGAAGCCGCCCCCTGTCATGCGGCAGCCCCACACGCCGCCGGGCTCACCGATGTCGCGCGCGATCTCGACGACCGCATCGAGTTCAGCGCAACTGACCTCGAAGTCGTCACGCAACGACAGGTGGCTTTCGTACATCAGCCGGCCCAATCGTGGCCAGTCCGACATGCGAAGGGCCTCGACCGCGGCCAGCGTCCGCGCGTTCTCCGACACGACGTGACGCGCGCGAGGCTGATCCGCGACGTCCGCGGCTGACGCGTCGCGGAGCGTCGTGACGCCCAGTTGTGCAGCGGCGGCCGCGCATTCTGCCCGGCGCCGCGCGTATTCGCCGGAGGCGAGGCTGTGTCTGACCGAGGTGTTCACGATGAGGAGGCACACGTCCGGATCGATGAAGGGGACGTGCGCCACGTCGAGGGAGCGGCAGTCGAGCAGGAGCGCATGGCCCTCGCGCGCCAGCACCACGGCGGTCTGATCCATCACCCCGCAGGGCACGCCGGCGTACTCATGTTCGGCCTGGCGACAGAGTGCAATGGTCTCCGCGGGCGACAACGGGTGGCCGGTCAACGCCTGCAGCATGGTCGCCGTGGCGACCTCGAGGGCCGCGCTGCTCGACAGGCCGCCGCCGACCGGCACGTCCGATTCGATCGCGATCTGCAGGCCGGACAACCGCATGCCTCGCCGCTGAAACCCCGCAATGACGCCGCGCAGGTAGTTGGTCCAGCGGGGGAGGCCGCGCGGCACCACATCCGCGTCGAGCTCGATCGTGGCGCGTTCCCGCGCCGAACCGCTGACGAGCTCCACGCGCCGGTCATCCGTGAGCCGGCCGGCGCAGACCGTGGCTCTATTGATGGCCAGCGGCAGCACGAAGCCCTCGTTGTAGTCGGTGTGCTCGCCGATGAGGTTCACGCGTCCCGGCGCCGCCGCCATGACCTGCGGCGCGTACCCGAACGCCGACGCGCACAGCGCCGAGGCCCGCATGGCGGCGGGGTAGAGAGTCGACATCCCACGCATTCTGCCTCATGGCGCGCCAACTGTAGACTGAAGCCGATGGACTTCACGACCCTCCTGCAGTTCACGCCGCTGTATCAGACCCGCGTGTGGGGTGGACGTCGGCTGGAGACGATTCTTGGGCGCGCGCTGCCTGACGCGCAGCCATACGGTGAATCGTGGGACCTGGTCGATCGCGAACAGGAACAGAGCGTGGTGTCCTCCGGTCCGTGGGCCGGAGTCACGCTGCACGAGTTGTGGACGACCCACCGGCGTGAGTGTTTTGGCGAGGCCCTCCTGTCGTCGACCGTTCCACGCTTTCCGCTGCTGATCAAGGTGCTCGACTGTGTCGACGATTTGTCGATCCAGGTGCATCCGCCCGCCCACATTGCGCCCGCCCTCGGCGGCGAGCCGAAGACCGAGATGTGGTACGTCGCGCACGCGGACGAGGGCGCGAGCGTGTATGCCGGAGTGCGATCGGGCGTGACGCGCGCGAGCTTCGAGCGCGCGCTGGCCGACGGCACCGTCGATGCGTGCATCGCGCGGCTGCCGGCCCGTACCGGCGACAGTCTCTTCGTGCCGAGCGGCCGCGTGCATGCCCTCGGCCGCGGTCTTCTGATCTACGAAATCCAGCAGAACAGCGATACGACGTATCGCGTGTTCGACTGGAACCGCGTCGGTCTCGACGGCCGGCCGCGCGAGCTGCACGTCGATCAGTCGCTTCGGTGCATCGACTTTTCGGATGTCGAGCCGGCGTTGGCGCACCGCGACGGCGTGCTGGCCGAGTGTGACTACTTCCGCGTGACTCGCGCCCGCACCGGGCACGCATCACGGCGTGGTCGCGGCCGGCTGATTATGCCGATCACCAGCACGGCGTGGGCTGGTGTGACCCTGGCCCCAGGGGCGTTGGCGTTGTGTCCTGCCGTCCTCGACCTGCCAGATCCCGTTGGGGAGTGGCTCGAGATCGAGCTTTGATGTGGTAGCCTCCCGCATCCGAAGGAGGAGCCACACCCCATGAGTCCTTTCTCAGGCGAAGTCCTGGGCACGACGCTGCTCGTCGTCCTCGGCGATGGCGTCGTCGCCAACGTGCTCCTCAACAAGTCGAAGGGGCAGAACGGCGGGTGGATCGTCATCACTACCGGTTGGGCCCTGGCCGTGACGATTGCCGTGTATGCGGTCAATGCGGCGAGTGGCGCGCACCTGAACCCGGCCGTGACGATTGCGATGGCCGCCATCGGCAAGTTCCCGTGGGCGAATGTGCCGACCTACATCGCGGCGCAGGTTGTCGGTGGTTTCATCGGCGCGGCACTGGTCTGGCTGGCCTACCTGCCACATTGGGCGATTACGCCCGACCGCGGCACCAAGCTCGGCGTCTTCTGCACGGCGCCCGCCGTGCGCCAGCCGGCCGCGAATTTCCTGAGCGAGGCGATTGGCTCAGCGGCGCTCCTGATCGGACTGCTTGCCGTTCTGACACCCGCGAACCTCGCGCCGAACAGCGGATTCGAACGGGGATTCGGTCCATGCCTCGTCGGTATCATCGTGTGGTCGATCGGGTTGTCACTCGGCGGATCGACCGGCTACGCGATCAATCCCGCGCGCGATCTCGGTCCCCGGCTCGCACACGCCATTCTGCCCATTGCCGGTAAGGGAGACTCCGACTGGGGCTACGCCTGGGTGCCGGTGCTCGGCCCGATCGCCGGCGGCGTCGCGGGCGCGCTGGCGTATCGAGCGTTCTGGGGATTGTGACGGCCGACATCCGGGCCGCAGCTTGAGTCCCATGAAATACATCCTCGCTCTGGATCAAGGAACCACCAGCTCCCGCGCGATCGTGTTCGATCACGCCGGGTCGGTCGTGTCGATGGCGCAGCAGGAGTTCCGGCAGATATTTCCGAAGCCGGGATGGGTCGAGCACGACGCGCAGGAAATTTGGGCGACGCAGTCCACGGTGGCGTCACAGGCCATTGAGCGCGCGCGATTGAACGCGACGGACATCGCGGCCATCGGCATCACGAATCAACGCGAAACCACGGTCGTCTGGGATCGCGACACCGGCCAGCCCATTGCCAACGCCATCGTCTGGCAGGATCGCCGCACGGCCGGCATCTGCGACCGCCTGCGCGCACGCGGCCTGTCCCCGATGGTCCGGCGCAAGACGGGCCTCGTGATCGATGCGTATTTTTCGGGTACCAAGCTGCAGTGGCTGCTCGAGCACGTTCCCGGTGCGAAGGCGCGCGCGCGGGCGGGCCGGCTGGCCTTCGGCACCATCGATGCGTGGCTGGTCTGGAACCTTACGGGTGGCCGCCAGCACGTGACCGATGCGAGCAACGCGTCGCGGACGATGCTGTTCAATATCCATCAGGGCCAATGGGACGTCGAGCTGCTCAAGGTGTTCGGGGTGCCGTCATCGATGTTGCCCGAGGTGCGATCGTCGAGTGAGGTCTACGGCGAATCCCATGTGTTCGGTGCCCCGGTTCCCGTTGCGGGCATTGCCGGGGACCAGCAGGCCGCGCTGTTCGGCCAGGCCTGCACGAAGCCCGGCATGGTGAAGAACACGTACGGCACCGGCTGCTTCATGCTGATGCAGACCGGGCCCAAGCCGATCGCGTCGCGTAACAACCTGCTCACGACGGTTGCGTGGCGCATTGGGTCGAAGACGGAGTACGCGCTCGAAGGCAGCATCTTCATCGCGGGCGCGGTGGTGCAGTGGCTGCGCGATGAGCTCGGGATCATCGGGACCTCGTCGGAAGTCGAATCGCTGGCGTCGCGCGTGCCGGACAACGGCGGGGTGTACGTCGTGCCGGCATTTGCCGGCCTCGGGGCGCCGCATTGGGATCAGTACGCCCGCGGCGCCATCGTGGGGCTGACGCGCGGATCGAATCGTTCTCACATCGCCCGCGCGGCGCTCGAAGGCATTGCGTATCAGGTAACCGACGTGTTGCACGCGATGGAGCGCGACGCGAAGATCCGCCTGCGCGAACTTCGGGTGGACGGCGGCGCCTGCGCGAACAACCTGCTCATGCAGTTCCAGGCCGACCTGCTTGGCGTACCCGTCGTGCGGCCCGTCGTGTCGGAGACCACCGCCCTCGGCGCCGCATACCTGGCCGGTCTCGCCGTCGGCTTCTGGAAGAGCAAGGCCGAGATCGCCGAGCAGTGGCAGACCGACCGCCGCTTCACGCCGACGATGAAGCCTCCCGCGCGCAAGGCCCTGCTGGCCGGCTGGAACAAAGCGCTGGGGCGGGCCAAGAGCTGGGAAGAGAAGAGCTGACCATGTCCCTCAGCAAAGCTCTGAAACTGCTCTTTGCCATCCTGTTTGCTGGCTGGCTGCTGTGGTACTTCGGTCCGGCGCACGCCTAGGCTTCCGGCCCGGCGCGTGAACGGCTGATAAGCTGAATTGGTGCAGCCTCCCGCCTCTGGCATCGTGCTGTTCGACGGTACGTGCGCGTTCTGCGAAGGCGCCGTGAAGTTCATCGCGTCGCGCGATCCGCACGGCTATTTCCGGTTCGGCGCGTCGCAGTCGCCGCAGGCGGCGGCGCTGCTGGATCCCTATGGTCTGACGCGCGAAACGACCAGGAGCCTCATCCTGATTGAGGATGGCCAGGTGTATCTGCGGTCGACGGCGACGTTGCGGATTGCCGCGCGGCTGCGCGCGCCGTGGCACATGGCGCGCGTGTTCCTCCTGGTGCCCGTTGCCCTACGCGACGTCGTCTACCGCGTGGTCGCCGCCGTTCGCCATCGCCTGGCGGGCAAGTCCAACGCGTGCGAGATTCCGCCCAGGGAGATTCGGGAGCGGATGATCTGAGGGCGATCGTGTGCGATGCCGGGTTTCCAATTGCCCGGTTTTCTGCCACAGTCTGGTCGTGGCACCCAATCCAGGCTCTGCGGGATCCGGCCGAATTGTGTCCGATTACGAGGCTTACCTCTTTGGAGAAGGCCACTGGCTGCGCGCGTGGGAAAAGATGGGCGCGCGCCCAGCCCGCCGGGACGGCCGCGAGGGCTACAGCTTCGTGGTGTGGGCGCCGAACGCGCGCGGCGTGTCCGTCGTGGGATCGTTCAACGACTGGGACAGCACCAGGCACCCGTTGCAGGTGCTGGGTGTCAGCGGCCTCTGGGAGACCTTCGTGCCCGGGCTCGCCGCGGGCGAGCTCTACAAGTTCACCATTCAGCCGCAGACCGGCCCGTTGCTCGAAAAGACCGATCCGTTCGGCCTGACGTCGGAAGTGCCGCCGCGGACCGCGTCGATCACGTCCGATCTCGGACGGCACGCGTGGCGCGATGCGGCGTGGATGTCCGCACGACGCGAGGCCGTGGCGCTCGACGGACCGATGTCCGTCTACGAAGTGCACCCGGGGTCCTGGCGTCGCAACACGCTCGAAGGCCATCGATCGCTGACGTGGCGGGAGCTGGCCGCGGAGCTGGTGCCGTACGTGAAGCGTCTTGGATTCACACACATCGAGCTGCTGCCGGTGATGGAGCACCCCTTCGATGGGTCGTGGGGCTACCAGGTGACGGGGTATTTCGCGCCGACCAGCCGCTTTGGCACCCCGGACGACTTCCGCTTCTTCGTCGACGAATGCCATCTGAACGGCATTGGCGTGTTTCTCGACTGGGTGCCCGGACATTTCCCGAAAGATGGCCACGGCCTCGCGCAGTTCGACGGCACGGCGCTGTTCGAGCATTCCGATCCGCGGCAGGGTGAGCACCAGGACTGGGGCACGCTCATCTTCAACTACGGGCGCCACGAGGTCCGCAACTTCCTGCTCTCGAACGCGCTCTTCTGGCTCGAGAGCTTTCATATCGATGGCCTCCGCGTGGATGCCGTGGCGTCGATGCTGTATCTGGACTACTCGCGCAGGGAAGGCGAGTGGATGCCGAATCAGTACGGCGGCCGCGAGAACCTCGAGGCGATCGACTTCCTGCGAGAGCTGAACGCGCTGACACACTCGCATCATCCCGGCACGGTGATGATTGCCGAGGAGTCGACGGCGTTTCCCGCCGTGAGCCGGCCGACGTGGGTCGGCGGCCTCGGGTTCACGTTCAAGTGGAACATGGGCTGGATGCACGACATTCTCACCTACATCGGGAAGGATCCCGTGTACCGCCGGTGGGAGCACCAGCACCTGACGTTCTCGATGCTCTACGCGTACAACGAGAACTTCGTCCTGCCGTTCTCGCACGATGAGGTCGTGCACGGCAAAGGCTCGATGATGCAGAAGGTGCCGGGCGATCCGTGGCAGAAGGCCGCGACGCTGCGCGCGCTCTACACCTTCATGTGGGCGCACCCGGGCAAGAAGCTGCTCTTCATGGGCTGTGAACTGGGCGAATGGCGCGAGTGGCGTCACGACGACTCACTCGACTGGGATCTGCTGACGATGCCGCTTCACGCCGGCCTCCAGCGCTTCGTCGGTGACCTCAATCAGGTCTACGGCGCGCAGTTGGCCCTCCACCAGGTGGATTTCGACGCCTCCGGATTTTCGTGGATCGACTGCAACGATCACGAGTCGAGCATCATCTCGTTCATCCGCCGCGCGCGCGATCCGCACGACTTCGTGGCCGTGGTCCTGAACTTCACGCCGATCATCCGCGGCGACTACCGGATTGGCGTCCCGGAGGCCGGCTTCTATCGCGAACTGCTCAACAGCGACGCCGAATGGTACGCCGGCGGCAACGTCGGCAACCAGGGCGGCGTCCACACGGAAGCCATTCCCGCCCACGGCCACATGCAATCGCTGCGACTGACGATCCCACCGCTGGCGGGGCTGATTCTGAAGAAAGAGAGCGAGTAGCCGTTATCGGCGCGATTCCAGCTCGGCTCTTCGCTCGTAGGCCTCGAGAATCTCGACCTGCAGGGGATCGAGACGGTCGGCCGTGGTCTTGATGACGTCGGCGGGTTGCTTGTAGAAATCTGCGGACGCCAGCCGTGTCTCGAGGGTCCGCAATTCCTCCTCGAGGGCCTGGATGCGCTTGGGGAGCCGCTCGAATTCCTGCTTCTCTTTGAACGACAACTTCACGGCCGGCGCGGACTTGAGGCGGCTGGGCGGCGGAGCTTGTGGCAAGGGTGTCGCCGGCTTCAATGGCATGGCGGCTAGGTCCGCCGCGGCCTTACGCTGGCGCTTCCAGTCCTCGTACCCCCCGACGTACTCGACGACCCTGCCATCGCCTTCGAAGGCGAACACGCTCGTGACGACATTGTCGAGGAACGTGCGGTCGTGGCTGACGATGAGGATGGTGCCGGGGAACTCCGCGAGCTGCTCTTCGACGAGCTCGAGGGTTTCCAGATCCAGGTCGTTGGTCGGCTCGTCGAGGATCAGCACGTTGGCGGGTCGCGTCAGCAGCCGAGCCAGCAGCAGGCGATTGCGTTCTCCGCCTGACAGTGCCTTGACGGGGGACCGTGCCCGCTCGGCCGGGAACAGGAAATCACGCAGGTATCCGTGGACGTGCCGCGGCTGGCCGTTGACGACCACGGTGTCATTACCGTCGGCGACGGTATCGACGACCGAACGCTCCGGATCGAGCTGCTCGCGCTGTTGATCGAAGTAGGCCACCTGCAGGTTCGTCCCGCGCTCGATCGTGCCGTTGTCGGGCTGCAAGTCGCCGACGAGCAGACGCAGCAACGTGGTTTTGCCCGCACCGTTCGGCCCGATGAGCCCGATGCGATCGCCGCGCGTGATGCGCGTGGAGAAGTCGTCGATGACGGGCTTGCCGGCGTAGCCGAAGGACAGGTGCTCCGCCTCGAACACCACGTGACCCGAGCGGTCGGCGGCATCGATCGCGAGGCGCACGCGCCCGAGCACGTCGCGTCGCTCGGCGCGCTCGCGGCGCATCTCCATCAGGGCTTTCACGCGTCCTTCGTTCCGCGTCCGGCGCGCCTTGACGCCCTGGCGCAGCCACACCTCTTCCTCCGCCAGTCGTTTGTCGAACTTCTCGTGCTGCAGGGCTTCGTTGGCGAGCCACGCGTCCTTCTTTTCGAGGAACGTATCGTAGTCGCCGGGCCAGGACGTGAGGCGACCGCGATCCAACTCCACGGTACGGGTTGCGAGGCGGCGAAGGAACGAACGGTCGTGCGTCACGAACACGACCGAGCCCGGGTAGTCGAGCAGGAAGTTCTCGAGCCAGTCGATGGCCTCGATGTCGAGGTGGTTGGTGGGTTCGTCGAGCAGCAGCAGACCTGGCTGGGCGACCAGCGCCCGCGCAAGCATCACCCGACGTCGCCACCCGCCTGAGAGGGTGTCGACCACGGCTGACGCCGGCAGGGCCAGCTTCTCGATGATCAGCTCCACGCGCTGCTCGGTGCGCCACCCATCGTGCTCTTCGAGCTCATGCTGCAGCCGGCCCAACTCCACCAACAGCCCGTCGTCTTCGGGCGACGCCATGAGGGCTTCCACGGCGTGGTGATAGGCCCGGACCAGGTCGCCTTGGCGGCCAAGCCCGTCGGCGACGACGTCGAAGACCGAGCGGGTCGACACGAGCGGGACGTCCTGATCGAGGCGGGCGGCCTCGAGGCCCGGCGTCCGCCAGATGTTGCCCTCGTCTGGCGTGAGTTCACCGCTGAGGATGCGGAGCAGCGTGGACTTGCCCGTCCCATTCCTCCCGATAATGGCAATCCGTTCTCTCTCGTCCACCTGCAACGAGGCATCGTCTAACAGCGGCAGATGTCCGAATGCCGTGGACACGTGGCTGAGGGTGAGGAGGGGCATCCGAACGAACTTACCATGGCGGCGTGGGCGTTCAGGATTCCCGGGAGGCCAGGAATCAGCATAGAATGCACGCCTCTGAAATTGATTTCGGCATTAGGACGCTTGGGGGCTCTGCCAGCTGCCTGCGTATCCGGAGGGGCGAGAACATGAGTGCAACGTCTGGGGTTCGTCGGTCGGAGGCCGGGTCCGTCGATCGGCATGCGGCGTACAACAAGAGCCGCCTGTTCCTCGTGAGCAGTCTGGCGTTGGTGACGGCGGGTGTGGCCAATGCGATTCGGGCTGACACGGCGACCGACCTGAAGCGCGTGTTCTTCGATCCGATTGACATCGTGAACTCGGGCGCCCGGCTGGCCAACGTGCTCGGCGTGCCGTTTCTCGGCTTCGCGTTCACGATTGCCATCTGCAGCCCGTTGCTCGACTACATCAGCATGGGTCTGTTCCTGCGGCTGGCGGCGTTGTGTCTCGGCGGTGGGTCCCTCCTCATGGCCTACGCCAACACCATTTCGACCGGTCCGGCGGCGGCCGACATGCTCTGGTACGGCGCGCTGATTGCCGGCATCGGTTGGGGGCTGGTGGAAACGGTCATCAATCCCTTGATTGCCACCCTCTATCCGGATGAGAAGGCTGCCAAACTGAACGCGCTGCACGCGTGGTGGCCCGGCGGTCTCGTGATTGGCGGCCTCCTGGGGGTTTGGCTCGGCAGCATGGGCATCGGCTGGCAGATCAAGCTGGCGCTCGTGGCCATCCCGGCGATTGGCGCCATTGTGCTGTCGCTCGGACTGACCTTTCCCCCGACGGAGCGTCAGGCCGCTGGTGTGTCCGCGGGTGACATGTTCCGCGAACTGCTGAAGCCGATGTTCTTCGTGCTGTTCTGCTCGATGTTCCTGACGGCGGCGTCGGAACTTGCGCCCGGACAGTGGGTGGATTTCGCGCTCAGCCAGACCGTGCACATGCCGGGCATTCTGCTTCTCGTGTATGTGAGCGCGCTGATGTTCGTGGCGCGGCACTTCGCGGGGCCGCTGGTGCACGCATTGTCGTCCATTGGCCTGCTATGGGTGTCGTGCCTGCTGGCGTCCCTGGGGCTCGTGGCCCTGAGCTTCGCGAACTCGCCCGTGACGGGCCTGCTTGCGGCCACGCTGTGGGGCACGGGCGTCTGCTTCATGTGGCCAACGATGTTGGCGACGGCGTCGGAGCGATTTCCGCGCGGCGGCGCGCTGCTGATGGGGCTGATGGGCACGGCGGGCATGTTGTCGATTCAGTTCGTCTTGCCGCTCATGGGCTCGATTTACGACACGAAGAAGGTCGAGGCGGCCGGAGGTCCTGCGGCATTCGCGGCCCTGCAGGCGCAGGTCGATGCGGCTGCCGGCGCTGCCACCGCGGCCGGGCAGACGGCGCTTGCAGAGCTCACCCGGGTGCAGAGCTACGCGGCTCAGGTCTCGTTCCGCGACGTGGCCATCTTCCCGGCCGTCCTGCTCCTCGTCTTCGGCGTGATCTGGCTGCGCGATCGGTCCGCGGGCGGGTTCAAGGG
>JBDTNQ010000114.1:0-14464 GCA_039933635.1 Acidobacteriota bacterium | reverse complement strand
CGGCCCTTCACTTCCACAAGCAGCCGGCCGTGTCGCCGCACGTCGCGGACGACGCCCTTGCCGAGGAGGGTCTGCACCGCGTCGCCGATGGCAAATGGCGAGGCCACGGATGTGATGATACGGCGCGGCGAATCCGGGTGTATGCTCTGCGCGCTCCCTCGAAACCCCGGCCCACACCATGACCCCACGCCACAGACGTCTTGTCATTGTCGCGCTCACGGCCCTTGCCTCCGCTTGCACTGAGACACACTCCGGTCCGCCCGTGCACGAGCACTTCGCCGCGCCGATGGACAAGGCCGAGTCGACACGCGTCGGCCTGTCGATGGGCGCGGGCAAGCTGACCGTGAAAGGGGGCGCAGGCGATCTCGTCGCCGCGGACTTCACCTACAACGTGCCTGAGTGGAAACCCTCAACGGTGCAGAGCGTCAGCGGCACGCAGAGCGAGATTCAGATCTCGCAGGGTTCGTCGAACACCTCCGGCGGCAACACGGAGAACCAGTGGGACGTGGCGCTCAACGACACGCGTCCGCTCACGCTCATCGCCCGCGTGGGCGCGGGCGAAGCGCGCATGACGCTGGGCAGTCTGAACCTGCGCCGGATCGAGCTCGCGATCGGCGCGGGCCAAGTCGACGTCGACCTGCGCGGCAACCCGACCACCAGCTACGTCGTGTCGGTGCAGGGCGGCGTCGGGCAGGCGACCATTCATCTCCCGAAGACGGTCGCCATTTCGGCCTCCGCCTCGGGTGGCCTCGGCGACATCTCGGTCAAGGGCCTGGAGAAGCGCGACGGCCGCTGGATCAACCCCGCCGCCACATCGTCTGCCGTGACGATCGAGCTCGACGTCCGCGGTGGCGTGGGCCAGATCGAGCTGAACGCGGAGTGACGCTCCCCAGCTGACGCTGCGCGACTTGCGAGAAGCCACAACGTCCGGCAGGATTGACGCGCGTGGAGCAATCCGAACACTTCGTTTATATCGTGCGGTGCCGTGACGGCTCCCTCTACACCGGCTACGCGCGCGATCCCAAGGCGCGGGCCGCCACGCACAACGCGGGCAAGGGCGCGCGATATACGTTCTCACGTCGACCGGTCAGGCTCGTGTATGTTGAATCCTGTCACTCGCTCGGCGCGGCGCTGTCGCGCGAGCACGCCATCAAGTCGCTGAAGCGGCTCGACAAGGTGGCGCTGATCGCCTCGCAACGGCGGCGCCGCAAGGCGACATGAGACCGCCGGTCACCCCACTCCGCACCCATTTCCCCAAAGGATACGTATGACGAATGTGCTGGTTCGGAGCCTGTCGAGCATGACGTTGCTGGCGGCTCTCATCATCGCGACGGTCGGCGGCGCCTGCTCGGTCTCGTGCGTGCCGACCGGGCACGTCGGCATCGTGACCCGCTTCGGCAAGGTCACCGGCACGACCCTGAGCGAGGGTTTGAACGTCGTCGCTCCGATCTACGTGGTCCACGACCTCTCGGTTCGCACGCAGGAACTCAAGGAAGTCAGCAACACGCCGTCGGAGGAGGGCCTGATCTTCACGCTGGAAGTATCGTTGCTCTTCCGGCTGGCACCCAATGCCGCGGGTCAGGTCTATCAGACTGTCGGCACCGAGTACGTCGACACGATCATCGTGCCGACGCTCCGGTCGGCCATACGCGCGGTCACGTCGGCCCACAAGGCCGCGGACCTCTACTCGACGGCGCGAGAGCGCGTGCAGGAGGAGATGTTCGAGCAGGTCAGCGCCGCGCTGCAGCCCCGAGGGGTCGTCGTCGAGAAGGTGCTGCTGCGGGATATGTCTTTGCCGCCCACGCTGAAGGCGTCGATCGAAAGCAAGCAACAGGCGGAACAGGAATCGCAGAAGATGCAGTTCACGCTGACACGGGAAACACAGGAAGCCGAGCGCAAGCGCATCGAGGCGCGCGGCATCGCCGACTTCCAGACGATCGTCACCTCGGGCATTTCCGACAAACTGCTGGAGTGGAAAGGCATCGAAGCAACGCTGGAACTGGCCAAGAGCCCCAACGCCAAGGTCGTGGTGGTCGGCGGCGGCAAGAGCGGGCTGCCGCTGATTCTCGGGCAGCAGTAGAACTTCGCCGTCCCCGATGAGTCCGTAGAAGGCGGGGATCGCGGGTCCCGGATCCGACGATCCGGGACCCGACGGAGAGACGATCAGAACTGGAATCGCACCTGCGCCTGAACCGATCGCGGCGACTGATAGCCGTTGGCCACGCCAAACCCGGCCCCGCGCGGCCGCGAGCGTGAATCAATGAGGTTCCCGCTCGCGTCGAACGGCAGGTTCTGCGCCGTGATCGGATCGTTGGGATTCGCCAGGCTGATGCTCGCATTCCGGCCCGTGATGCCGGCCTGATCGGGTGCGTTGAACAAGTCCACGCGCAGTTGGACGGCCCGGCCGCCACCGAGACGGATGTTCCGCGCGATTGAAAGGTCCAGCGCGCTCGAGGAACAGCCCTTGACGTAGTTGTTCCCCGACTCGAGCCCAACGCTGCCAACCGACGGCCCCTGGAACGCCGACGTGTTGAACTGACGGTACGGGTCACCGCTGCAGCCCGCTCCAGGATCGCCGACGATGTTGATCCGGGCCCCGAAGTCCGGCGAGCCGGTCAGGTTCACGTTCGATCCGCCGTTCTGGTAGCTGAACCCGACCGAGTAGGCGCTGCCGGTCGATCCCGTCCAGATCCCGGACAATTGCCAGTCGTTGATCACGAGACCCACGGCGCGCAGCGCCGGCCGATCGCTCTTGAGATCCGGCAGATCCCACACGAAGTTGGCCTTCATCAGGTGAGCCACCGGGTTGTTGTCGCCCAGCATCTTGTCGGCTGTGGCCTGGTCGGCGCGCAGACGAAAGGATCCGTCCGCACCGTGTTCGAACCGCGGGGTCGTGTTCTGGTGATCGTAGAGCCCCATCGTGTCGTTGAAGCCGAATGACAGACCGTGCGAAAAGCGGCGCTGCAGCGAGATCTGCACGGAGTGGTACGTTCGGTTGAGCCAGCTGGCCGTCTGGTTGATGGAGCTGAATCCGCGAATCGCACGCATCTGGTCGCTCGTCACGGCCGAGGCGCCCGGCGTCGCACTGGCCGCCAGGGACGGATCCTGGTTCTGTGGCAGGAACGCAGCGCCCAGGTCGACGGCGTTCAGGTTCTGCCCCTGAAGGATGTTGTACCCATGCTGCCCGACGTATGAGATGTCGAGGGCCGACGACCACGGCAACGCCATCTGCACGCCGGCATTCCACTGCGCCGACGAAGGGATATTCGAGTCGTACTCGAAGGTCGTCAACGTCGGCGGCGTGCTTGTGGTCAGGCCGCCGGAACCGAGCGACTGCAGCTGGGCATAACGCACGGTCACACTCTGGACGATCGGCGGGTTCGTGATCTGATCGAAGATCGAGTTGCCGCTCGGACGATCGTAGAACAATCCGCCCCCGCCCCGCACCACGAGCTTCTGCGACCCCATCACGTCGTACGCCATGCCGAAGCGCGGTGCCACTACCAGACCGGGCCAGGTGTACGTCGTCTTCGCGATGCCGTTCCCTGACTGGCGGATGCCATCGGTCTGGTCGCCCGTGCCCGGAACGACGGCGCCGATGGCGAGGGTCGAATTGGGGCCGAGGAACTGGCCCGTCAGCGGATTCTTCGCCTGCCGGTTCGTCCCCGAGCACGGGTAAACGCCGTTGGCGCAGCCGGCGACGTAGAGGATGGGCGCAGTGCCCACGTCGTAGCGCTCCGGCAGGAAGTTGGACGCCTGCAGCAGCGTGTCGTACTGCGGCTGCTGATGCACGAACCGCACGCCGTAGTCGAGCGTGAGGCGCGGCCCCAGCTTCCAGTTGTCCTGGACGTAGAACTCGGCGTTGTTGTAGACGTAGTTGCCCTCGAGGAACCGCGACGCCTGGGAATACGAACTGAAGACGCCGAGCGCGGCGTTCGCAAACCCGAAACCGGAGTCGATCGGGTTGTTCGTGTCGTTCCCGAAGTTCAGGGCCCCGAACGGATTACCGCGATTCTGCTGCTTGGCACTGTGCTGGTCGTAGAAACCGGCCTTGACGGTGTGCGGTCCCATCACGCGTGTCAGGCTCATCGAGAAGTCGTTGATCGAGTCGCGATCGACGAAGCCGGGATACGTGTTGTTCGGCGGGGCGTTCGCGATGCGGTTGCCCCACGAGAACGGCGGTGGCAGCAGGATGCGGGTCCCGTCGTAGATCGGCGGCGCCACTTCCTTCAGCGCTTTCTCCTGATAGCTGCCGGACGGCACGACGAGGGCATCGGGGTAGAGGAACGGCAGGTCGCCCAGCCCCGAATTCAACACGTTCGCGCTCGGATTCATCGAGAAGCCGGCCGTGCAGAAATTGACGCCCGCGCCGTTCAGCGCGCATCCGGCCTGGCTGTGTCCCGTATGGCCCACCGTGGCTTCGAAGAACGTCGTCGAATTAATCGTGTAGTTGATCGACGCGGCCAGGAGCGGCACGACGGGGTGATTCATCTGCGTGTCGTTGAAGCCCGGCAGCGACCCGAGAATGAGGCGCTTGGGCTGTCCCCACTCCGTGAACTTGAACGTGCCGCGCAAGGACGACATCGGCTGGTAGTCCACGCGAATGACGGGCTGCCACGCCGACAGGCTCTGCTCGGGCCGGGTCAACTCGTAGTTGTAGGCCTGTCCGGTGACGTTGGGCAACGGATAGAGATTCAGGATGTTCAGGCCGGTCTGATAGAGCCGGCTAGCCGGAATCCGGCCGAGCACGCCGCCGTCCTTGAAGCACGCGGCCTGGTTCGACGACGAGCAGGTCCCGGACAGTCGCGAATCCCTGATGTAGGGAAAGGCGTTCTGGTTGTTATCCAGGGTCTGCGAGAAGTCGCCCAGCCGCTCGAGCGCGGTCGGCACGCGAAATCGAACGACGTTGTTGCCTGTGGTGCGCGGCTGGAACTCCTGGGCGTAGAAGAAGAACAGCTTGTTGTGCCCGCCCGGTCGGCCGACCGGGCCACCGATCGAGTAGCCCCAGTCGCGCTCTCTCGTCGTACTCTTCGGATCGCCGTTGAGCTTGTTCGTACGGCTATTGGCGTTCCAGTCTGAATTGCGCTCGACGTCGTAGAGGGAGCCGTGAAAGCGGTTGCTGCCGCTCTTGGTGATCGCGGTCACCTGCAGACCACTTGATCGGCCGTACTCGGCCTGGTAGCTCGAGGTGAGCACTTTGACTTCCGCAATCGACTCGACGTTGACGGCCACCATCAAGCGGTTGCTGCCGGGCTCGACGGTGGACACGCCGTCCATCATGTAGTTGTTCGATCCGCCGCCGGTCGAGGACGAATCACCCACCCGGTTGCCGCCGGTGACACCGGGTGTGAGGTCGACGAGCGCCGCGAAGCTGCGGCTGGCGATCGGCAGGTTCGCCACCGATTCGGTCGCAACCGTGAACGATCGTTCACCGGTCGTCGCCTGGATCTGCGGAGCTTCGCTCGTGACGTTGACCGTCTCGCTCGCACCGCCGATTTCGAGGGTCACGGCGCCAAGCGCCGATCGCGATTGCGCGCTGACCGTGACGCCCGGCCGCTTCAGCGTCTTGAACGACGGCATCGTCACTTCGAGTGCGTAGGTATCCGGCGCGATGTTGACGAACACGAAGTCACCGGTCGCGTTCGTGGTGACAGGCGTCGACCGCGTGCCGCGCGACTCGCTGATCAGGGTGGCCGTCGCCCCTGGGACCACGCCCCCCTGTGCGTCCTTCACGGTGCCCGACACCGTGCCGGTGCTCACCTGCGCCGAAGCCAGCCCGGCGGCGGAAAGCAGGAACAAACTGGCAAGAAGTGCCCTCACCCTCATTCGCATCGACATGCACCCTCCTCCATCGCCATCCACCTGCGTCTTGGGGAGCCCGGGAACTGCAATGTGCGTTCGCACGGCTCGGCCATCTCGTTGTGCGCGGCGTACAACAGGTCGTCCTTCACTCAAGCGTTCGCCGCCGCGCGATCACGGCTCCGACTCGCTGACCAATCTTCCGGTGCCTCTCGGCCGAGCGACGGCGATGAACGCACGCCTTCGACGCGCGCGCCTGCAGGCGCGCGCGGACGCTGACCAGCCCCCAAGCAAACGCACGCGTGGGCGCCGGAGGGGCAGTTCGTAGCCCTCCGCCCCGTTGCCCACGGGCGATGAGGCCAGTGATGTGCTGGGTGACGATCTCGGTCCGTCCTGGTGATGGACGGACCTTTTCGATCTGTCTGACCGGAGAGATCATACGGATTGCGGCAAAACATACTGCAGCGCACCGTATTGATCAACCTAAAACGTATCTGACAGGCGCGTGGTCCGACCTGTCGCCTGGTCGCACTGACGACGGCCGTAGTCGCCTAGGTGACGTCCCGCGGGAACACACGCCCGGAATTCGGCCGGGGGAACGACATCCCTATCGACCGAGTAAGGCGAACGCTGCCCGCTCGCACGAGCGAGCCGTGCAGGCGCGGCCCTACTTGGCCTCCGGCATCAGCGTCACCTTCACGTAGTTCGCGGTGTTGAGATAGGTCTGGGCGGCCGACTGGATCGCCTCGGCGGTCAGGGCCGCGATGCGCTCGGGCACACGTTCCACGCCACCGACGCCCGCGGCGTCTCCGTCCTCGTAGGACCGGGCAATCTGATTCAGCAGGAAGCCGTTGTCCTGGCTGTTCTTCTCGAACTCCCGCAGCAGGCTTTCGCGGATCAGCGCGACCTGCGAGGGCGAGAACCGGACGTTCTTCACGAACTCAATTTCCTGAAACACCCGCTGCACGAGCGTGGCGGTGCGTGCCGGATCGCAGGTCCACTCGATCCGCACGCTGTATTCGGGCATCGGCGACTTCTCCATCGCCGGCTCGGCGGTGATGCTGTACGTCCCGCCGAGTTCCTGTCGGATCGTGTCGAGCAGGCGCGACTGCAGTACCAGCGTCATCGTCCGTAACGCCAACCGGTGCTCCGCGTCGTACTGGAATGGTCCCGAGAACACGATCGCCACCTGACTCTTCGGCGCCAGACCCTTCTGAATCGTCTTCTCCACGACGCCGGACGGGGGCCTGATGCCGAGGTCGCGCCAGGTCTCCTGTGTTCGGGTCGCGGGCAGGCTGGCCAGGTAGGTTTCGACGAGCGGCTTGATCCTGTCCGGCGTGAAGCTACCCACGAATACGAACGTGAAGTGACTCGCGTCGGCAAATCGGGCCTTGTAGAACTCGAGAGACTTCGCAAGATTCCACTGGTCCACGGTCGCGGGCGTTTCGGGCTGCCTCCGGGGATGGTTCGCGCCGAAGACCGACTCGATCGCGTGATCGAAAACGACATCCGGACTCGCCATCTGATTCGCCAGCAACTCGCGCGCCTGCGATGACATGGCCGCGAAGGCCGTCGCGTCCGCCCGCGGCTGCGTGAACCGCAGATACAGGAGCTGGAACATCGTCTCGAGGTCGTCCGGCGTGCTGCCGCCGGTCATGCCTTCCTCGATCTCACCAATGAACGGCGTCACGGCGACGGCCTTCGCCGAAAGCAGCCGATCGAGGACCACGCTGTTGAAGCGCCCCACGCCACCGGCGGTGACCACCGAATCGGCGACGCGCGCGGACATGAAGTCCGCGTCGGATGCGAGCGAGGTTCCGCCCGGCGACACGGCGCGAAACAGGATTTGATCCTCCTTCAGGGTCGTCGGCTTCAAGACGACGGTGGCGCCGTTCGACAGCGTCCACTCGGTGATGCCCGCCTCGGCGCGCGTCACGGTCCGCACGATGGAGCCGCGCCGCGGCGGCGCGTCCATCAAGGCCTCGCCCACCGCCGTATCCACGTACGGCTCGAGCTTCTTCGCCGCGGCGGTCTGCACCACGGCCGCGAGCTGCGCCTCGGTCGGCAGCACGATGCCGTTGGCGTCAGGACCCGACACGATCACAAGCCGGTTTCGATCGGGAAACCAGTCGGCGGTCATCGCGTTCACCTCGGCCAGCGTGATGCCAGGGAGAAAGCGCCGATGGAACGCGAGTTCCTGCCAGATGGTCGGCAACGCCTCGTCTTCGAGCATGTTGCGCGTGTACTCATCCGCGCGGCTCTCCGACTCGCGGTCGGGACTCTCCGTGACGATCCGCTCCGATCCGCGCATCAGGATTTCCTTGGCGCGGGTCAACTCCGTCGCCGTGAAGCCGAAGCGCGCCACACGCTCGAGCTCGGTGAGGAGCGCATCGAGCCCGCGCGCGACGCCGCTGTTCGGCACGAGCGCCTGCAGGCTCGCCTCGTCCTTGGTCCGCGGCGACGGAAAGAGTCCGCGATCGGCGCCGGCCCTCAGAAACGGCGGCGCGGCGCTCTGGCTCAGCTCGTCCAGGCGATCCCCGAGCATGGCCGCGAACAACCGATCGCGCATGACGTCGCGGTACCCGCCGACCGATCCCTGATTGCGCGCGGGCCGCAGGTCGCTGAGCTCGATGACGGTGGCCGTGCTCTCCTTGTCGGTGACAATCGCGTACTTCGTGCCGGCGTGCTCGGGCACGTCGAAGTCGGGGCGTGGCCGCTGGGGCGAGGGTGAGGCGAGCCCGGAGAAGTGCGCCTTGATCATCGCCACGACCGCATCGCGATTGACGTCGCCGACGACAATCACCGCCATCAGATCCGGCCGGTACCAGTCACGGTAGAACCGCGTCAGCTGCTCGCGCTGCGCCCGCTGAATGATGGCGGGATCGCCAATCGGCGGGCGCACGGCGTACCGCGATCCCTCGAGCTGGGCGCGACGGATCTTGTCCTGCGTGCGCTCGCCCGCGCCCAGGTGCATGCGCCACTCCGAGAGCACGATGTTGCGCTCGCGATCGATGGCGGCCTGATCGAAGGTCGCGGCACCCGCCCAGTCCTCGAGGACCAGCAACGCTCGATCCAGCACGCCCGGAATGGTCGTGGGCACGCGGAGCGTGTACTGCGTGTCGTCGTAGCTCGTCTGGGCATTCGCATCCGCGCCGATGCTCAAGCCGAGCGACGACAGGAAATCGTTGATGCCCTGTCCCGGAAAATGCGTGGTCCCCTCGAACTGCATGTGCTCGACGAAGTGCGCCAGCCCCTGCTGGTCGTCGTCTTCGAGCACTGAGCCTGCCTTCACCACCAGCCGCAGTTCCGCGCGGTTGGCGGGCTTGGCGTTCGGGCGGACGTAGTAGCGGAGGCCATTCGGAAGCGTGCCAACCACCACTTCCGGATCGATGGGCATCGACGCCGCGAGCGGGAAGGACGAGACCGACGCAGCGGACGTCTCGCGCCCCGCGGGTGGCGGCGTCTGGGCCACCGCGACGGACGTCGCAGCCAGCACACCGACGAACGCACAAACCATGGCAACGCGGATCTGCGGGAAGGTCATAGGTCCATCCTATCGGACGGACGAGGGTCGCCCCTAGTCTGGAACCTGGTCCGGGAGTGAGACGACGATCGTGGTGCCGACGCCGGCCTGGCTCTCGGCGCGGATGGTGCCGCCATGGGCTTCGACGAGCCTGCGCGCAATCGTCAGGCCGAGTCCGGAGCCGGACGAGCCAGCGCCCTTGTAGAAGCGGTCGAATATCCGGGGCAGCTCCTCGGCAGAGATGCCGGAGCCAGTATCAGTGACACGCAGTTCAACAGCTCTGGTCAAGGCGGTGACCGCGATCGCCACATCGCCACCTCTAGGGGTGTATCGCAAAGCGTTGGCGACGAGGTTGGTCAGGACCTCGCGAATCCTGACGGGGTCGATGGCGATGGGCTCGATCTCCGCCACTGGGGGCAACCCGACGCGGAGCGTGATGCCCAGCTCCCGCGCCCGAACCGCCAGCGACGCGGCGACGTCGTTGGCCAACGCGAGCACGTCAACGGGTTCCCTGACGAGCGCGAACGCGCCGCTCTCAGCGGTGGCCAGCGTTCCTAAATCGTCAACCAGCCTCGCGAGGACGCGCGCGTCTTCAAGCAGACCCTGCAGCCGATCATCATCCCGCGGATAGACGCCATCGATCAGCCCCTCGAGCGTGCCCTGCACGACTGCCAGCGGCGTGCGCAGTTCGTGCGCGATGTCGGCCATCAACTGCCGGCGAGCCGTATCCTGCGCCTCGAGTTCCTGCGCCATCGCGTTGAACGCGCGCGCCGTGTCGCCGACCCAGGCCGGTCCGTGTTGCGGAACATTCACGCGGACCCGATAGTCCCGTTGCGCGATGCGGTCGGCGGCTGACACGATGTCGGCCACCGGCACGGCCATCCGGCGGACCGCCACGGCCATGACGGCGGCTGCCACGGCGCAGAGCAGCAGCAACTGGACGCCTCCGCCGAACCCGCCGCCGTGTCCGTTGTCCCATCGAAGCGTCGAGCCGACGAGCCAGAGCAATCCCCAGAGCGGCAGGAAACTGAACCAGCCCGACCGCCGCACGAACCGCGCGCGACGTGCCTCGATGATGGCGCGACGGTTGCGAGGCGGCCACGGCTCCTCACGCGGCCACCAGGGCGGTGGACCGTGGCGCCAGCTGCGCGACTCACGCCAGCGACTCATGATTCGGCGAACTTGTAGCCGATGCCGTAGACCGTCAGGACGTAGCGCGGGCGATGCGGATCGCTCTCGAGCTTCCGGCGCACGTTCTTCACATGGGCGTCGATCGCGCGCTCGAACGACTCAACCTCGGTGCCGCGCACGGCGTCCAACAGCTGCGCCCGCGTGAACACGCGACCGGGATACCGCGCGAGCGCGGCGAGCAGCTGAAACTCGGTTGCCGTCACATCGACGGCGACGCCGTTCCGCTCGACCCTCACCCTCGCGACATCGATGGCGAGATCGGCGACGACGAACGTCGACGCGCGCGACGGGTCGTGACGCGCGCGCCGGAGCACGCTCATCACCCGCGCGACGAGCTCACGCGGGCTGAACGGCTTGGTGACGTAGTCGTCGGCACCGACCTCGAAACCGCGAAGCCGATCGGTTTCGTCGACACGGGCAGTCAGCATGATGATCGGCACATCCGATTCGCGGCGGATGGCGCGCGCGACCTCGAAGCCGTCGACACGCGGCAGTCCGAGGTCGAGCACCACCAGGTCCGGCCGCTTCTGCCGCCACTTCTCGAGCCCGCCCGCGCCGTCACCCGCGACGACCACGGTGAACCCGGCACGCGTGAGGTAGTCCCGCGCAATCGTCGCAATCTGAGTCTCATCGTCGACGACCAGCACGGTGGGCATCCGCGCCGATCCTATACCGCGCCGCGACCAGCGTCGGATCGCGAGGCAGGCCCGTTACCAGTCGGCATGTTCATGCGCTCATGTTCGCGCCGGTGCCACTGTTCCCATTCGTCGCGGTCATCGCGGTCATCGCGCCAGCGGGGATGATAGTAGCGGCGGTAGCGCCATGGTCGACCGCAACCGCCCCAGAGCATCCAGCGAAGGCCGCCGAAGATCCAGAACATGAGAAACAGCGTGAAGATGCCGGGAAACGGACCGTAGCGCCACGCCCGCGCGCCCGTGTCGGCTCCCGCACTCATCGCCTCCTGATGCGCGCCGAAGCTGTAGGCCGCAATGGCCACCAGCAGAAGAATCACCGACGTCATCGCCCAGGGCATCCACGGTGCGCGACGTTCCATTCGATCGTCCATGACGGAGTCCTTTCTCCGACGTCTCGTCGGATGCGGACAGTGTGGCGGGCGATTGTGGAGAGATTGTGAAGGGCGAATCGGCTACAGCGCCGATTGAAATTGCGGAGGGCGGGGCGGCGTGAAGATGACGTAGGCGACGAGGAAGCCGGCGACCAGACCGCCGATGTGTCCCCAACGCGAGATGCCCGGGATGGCGAAGGTCATGAAGAGGTTCAGACCGAGAATCCCGATGTTGGCTCGCACCAGGCGCATGCCGGCCGCCCCGAGCCTGAACCCAAACGCGAACAGCGCGCCGAACAAGCCGAAGATGGCGCCGCTCGCCCCCACGGTCACGTCGTCGGGGCCGCCCAGATAGACGACCGCGAGGCTCGACACCACGAGCGACACGGCATAGACGATGGCCATGCGACGCGCGCCGGCCATCACCTCGACGAAGCGCCCGAGCACGTGAAGGGAATACATGTTCACGGCCAGGTGCAGCGCGCTGCCGTGCAGAAAACCGCCGGTCAGCAGCCGCCAGTAGTCGCCCTGCTCGCGCACGAGCACGGGCGCGAGCGCACCGGCATCGATCAGGGCCTGCAGGGATCCGCCCCCCGTCAGGATGTCCGAGCCGATCCGAGCCATCTCGTACCCGAACACCAGGATGTTCGCGACGATCAAAGCGGTCGTGAGCGGCGTGCTGCGATTCATCCCGAGGTCCAGCATACACGCGCGGTCCGAAAGCGGGGCGGCCTCCCGGTGCCTGTATCATCAACAGAGCCCCACCTGTCCACGTCCGGGGATCTTCCATGAGAACGACTGTGTTCGCGATCGCCGTCATCTTGAGTGCGTCCGCTGCCGCTCAGGAGCCCAAGCCCGTGCCGAAGGATTCCGTCCGCGTCTTCATACCCGGATGCACGAAGGGCTACATGTTCACCGCCGGTCCGCGGGCCGAGGATCAGCCGGGCCGCTCGAACATTCCCGAAGGCATGCATCTGCGCATGAATGCGCCGAAGAAGACGATTGCGGAACTCAAGAAGTACGAGGGATCAATGATCGAGATCACCGGGCTCATCCGGAGGAACGATCTCGTGCAGGACGGCATCGGCATTGGTCCGCTGCGCGTGTCGCCGGGGCCGACGATGTCGGGCGGCGGCTCGTTGCCGGCTCCTGGCGCGGGTCAGGTCGTCATCGATCTCGAGGGATTTCGCCGGGTGCCTGGCGACTGTCCGCGATGACGCGCACGGCATGTCTCCGCCCGTGATCAGACGCTCAGCACCTTCATGACGTCTTCGTCCGTGTTGACGGGCGTGATCTCGAACTCGAGCAGGTCCGTCCATTCCTGCATCCACTTCCCTATCGCGATACCGTCGTTGCTTTCGGCCAGGACGAAGCCCCGGTGGCCGCCGAGATCGTGCCATCGACCGAGCATCTTCGCGCCGGCACCCGGCCCGCCACCCGTCTTCTTGAAACGCTCCTGGGCGGCGTTGCGCGCATCTGGACTGAACGCGTACGTAATCATGAACAGCATGCCAATCTCCTTCTGATCGCTCGCGTTACGAAAGCAGCCGAAACGTCGCATCTCCGGCCGCCAGAAGACGACCAGCTGCGCAGGCGAGGAACGCGATGCCGAGCGATTATATGAGCTTCGCCGACGCAACGGATTGAGCGGCTACACTGTCGCCGGAGGCCTCATGACCGTGGCAGGCGTGCACCGGGTTCTCGTCATCTTCATCGTCGCGGCCGTCGTCATGCTGGATGGGCGTTCGAGCGCGGCACAAACGCCGCGCCTCGACTATCGCGTGGTCTACGCCTCTGCGCAACGACTCGCGCATCAACTCGACGAGGCCGGACGCGATGGATACGGCTGCGCCCGTCTGGCGCAAAGCGATCCCGGCGCGGGTGCGCCTGGCGTGGTCGTGTTACTCGGCCGGTCGGTCGGCGGATCATCCGCGCCCGTCGTTCATCTCGTGATCACCGCTGGCGGCATGGGCCGCGATCTTCAAGTGCCGCTGGAACGCGCGGCCGCGGACGGGTTCCGTCTGTGCGGCATCGTGCTCGACGAGGAGCCCCCACTGCCGGCGCTCGTCGCCATCATGGTCCGGGACGCCGCCGCGCCGGCCCCGGCACGTCATTACGGCGTGGAGATCTTGACCAATTACAAGGACAGCCTCGCGCGCCTCGGCACCGCCGGTCGCGAAGGCTTCCGGCCCGTCGCGTCCGCACCCGTCAACAACAACCGCGTCCCAGAGATGCGATCATGGCTGGTCGTCACCGAGCAATTGGCGCCGGTTCCGCGGGATGTCGTCGTCCGCTCCGCCTCAGGTGCCAACTCCCTGCAGCAGGCCTTGAACGAACAGGCCGCCCTGGGCTATTGCGTCGACCTGATCTGGAAGGAGGGCAACGACGCCGTGGCCATGATGTCGCGTGCCCACGCGAACTCGACCGGCACGTGTGCCTATGCCGTCGACACGACCAGTCTCGCGAAGATCCACACGGTCTCACATCGTTATGTGGCCGATGTGCCGTTCCGCGCGCCGGACGATCATCTCATCATCAGCGAGCGCTCCACGGCAGCAACGAATGACGTCGAGGAGGATGCGCTGCCGCCGCTCGGCCCGGTGGGATACGTTCAGGCCGCGACGCTGGGCATGCTCGGCGACCACATCTCGCGCCATCATGATTCCGTGCCGATGTCAGCCACAGTGCACCGGCGGGCCAACGGCTCGTTCATCCTGACCACGATCGTCAGCGATCGCAGCCGCTAGTTCGTCCTGCGCGGGCGGTCAGGGCTTCTCCCGGGCTCCGTGATCTTCGAGGTACGTCATCAGCGGGACGTTCCTCGCTTCGATGGCGGCCACGAGCGGCGATGTCGGGCCGCGGTCCGTGTTCACGTCAACGCCGGC
>JBDTNQ010000113.1:0-14670 GCA_039933635.1 Acidobacteriota bacterium | reverse complement strand
TTGAGCTGGTCGACCATCGTGTTGATGGTGTTCTTCAGCTCGAGAATCTCGCCCTTCACGTCGACCGTGATCTTGCGTGACAGGTCGCCGTTCGCAATGGCGGTCGCGACGTCGGCGATGTTGCGCACCTGACCCGTCAGGTTGGACGCCATCGAGTTGACCGAGTCGGTGAGGTTCTTCCACGTGCCGGCCACGCCGGGCACCATGGCCTGACCGCCGAGTTTGCCTTCCGTGCCCACCTCGCGCGCCACGCGCGTGACTTCCGAGGCAAACGCGTTGAGCTGGTCCACCATCGTGTTGATGGTGTCCTTCAGCTCGAGAATCTCGCCCTTGACGTCGACCGTGATCTTGCGCGACAGGTCCCCGCGCGCCACAGCCGTTGTCACCTGCGCGATGTTGCGGACCTGGGCCGTGAGGTTCGTGCCCATCGCGTTGACCGAATCCGTGAGGTCTTTCCATGTGCCGGCCACACCCGGGACGCGCGCCTGGCCGCCCAGCTTGCCTTCCGTGCCGACCTCGCGCGCCACGCGGCTGACTTCCGACGCAAACGCGTTGAGCTGATCCACCATCGTGTTGACGGTGTCCTTCAGTTCGAGGATTTCGCCTTTGACGTCGACCGTGATCTTGCGCGACAGGTCGCCGCGCGCAACGGCGGTGGTGACGCCCGCGATGTTGCGAACCTGCGCCGTGAGGTTCGAGGCCATCGCGTTGACCGAGTCGGTGAGGTCCTTCCACGTGCCGGCCACGCCGGGCACGACCGCCTGACCGCCGAGCTTGCCGTCCGTGCCAACCTCGCGCGCCACGCGCGTGACCTCCGCGGCAAACGATCGCAGCTGATGCACCATCGTGTTGATGGCTTCCTTCAGCTGCAGAATCTCGCCGCGGACGTCGACGGTGATGTTCTTCGAGAGGTCGCCATTCGCGACGGCGATCGTGACCTCGGCGATATTCCGGACCTGCGCGGTGAGGTTGCCCGCCATCTGGTTGACCGAGTCGGTCAACTCTTTCCAGACGCCCGACATGCCGCGAACCTGCGCCTGTCCGCCGAGCTTGCCTTCCGTACCGACCTCCCGGGCGACGCGCGTGACCTCCGACGCGAATACCGAGAGCTGGTCGATCATCTTGTTGACCAGCGTCGCGGAGTGGAGGAACTCGCCTTCGAGCGGCCGGCCGCCGACCTCGAGACTGATCGACTGCGTCAGATCGCCCTTGGCCACGGCGCCAACCGCCCGCGTGACCTCGGTTGTCGGCCACACGAGGTCATCGATGAGCGTGTTGATGGCCGTGACTTCGTCCGTGCGGGCGCCAAGTCCGGCGGTGACGGCGATGCGTTCCTTGAGTCGGCCTTCCTTGCCCACGGCGTAGGACACCCGGGCGATCTCGCTCGAGCGCTGCCGATTCAGGATCGCGATGTCGTTGAAAACGTCGGCAATTCTGCCCTGCAGTCCGATGAGGTCGGGAGGCAGCCGGACGTCAAAGTTGCCCGCCCGCAGCTCAACCATCGCCTCGAGCAGTTGGCGGGCAAAGCCATCGGACGCACCCGACGGATCGGGAATGGGTTGGCCGAGGATGGAGGAGAGCGTGTGATCTGACGTCGCCATCTTGGGAGCTGCCAAATGCAGTCAAAAGGCGTTCCAAGTCTTGCGGCAGCGATGCCAGATTCCGACAGCGCCAATGCGCCCGGGTACGTATTGCGGGTACCACTCTGGACATCGTGTTACCCATCGCTGGATAACCCGACGCCAGAGCAGCCCGGCCTACAGGTCTTCGGGCCTAGGGATTGGGCGCGTGGAACCGGCCGAAATAGGCCGCCTTCCCGATGACGTGCCCTTCCATCGCCTTCAGGAGCTCATCGCGCGTGGCCGTGGCCGGCAGTTCGAGCTTGGTGTCGAGCGCGTAGAACTCGAAGACGTAGTGGTGGAGCGGGCCGACCCCTGCCCCCGGACCAAAGTAGGCGGCCGGGTTGCCGCCGCGCGCGCCGATGCCGGGGCCGTTCACGGTGCCGTCAGGCAACGTCCCCGCGCCGAGCCCCTCGGTGATCCCCTTCGCCGTGCCCGGAATGTTGAACGCGCTCCAGTGCAACGTGTCGGTCGTGCCGCGCGCCGTCGAGTTCTCGACGTCGTGCAAGATGACCGCGTACGTCTGGAGGGTCGCAGGCGCATCGGCGGGTGTCACGCCGTTGCTCCAGTGGAACTCGAACGCCGGCGACTTGTTCTCACCGCGCCCGGCATTGCGCATCGGCACTTCCGCGCCATCCGGGAAGGACGTGCTCGTCACGGACAGAACCGGACCACGTGGCCCGCCGCCACCAGCGCGGCCGGCAGGGGCCGCGGGTGCCGGAGGCTGCTGCGCCTGTGCCATCGAGACGCCTACCCAAAGGGCCATCGTCAGAACCATTACGGAAATCACACTCCGGCGCATCGCGTCGATCATGTATCTGCTCCTCGTGGGGAAGACCCTACTTTAGCAACATCACAGCGTCGTTCCCTGCTCGTGTCGCGGACGAATGGCTAGGCGTTCGCCGCGGCTGTTCCAAACCAGCGCTCCAGGCGACTGGATCCGAACCGTATCTTCTCCGCGACCAGCGCCTCGGAGGCGGTCTGGAAGGTGCCAACGGGCTTGGGTCCCGTCAGGAAGTCCACATCAACACGCCCCACCTGGCCGTGCCCGAACTCGACGTAGCACGAGCCCTGGCCTTTGTACGCGTCGGGGCCGTTCCCGCCCCGAACCTGCGCGATGATGGCCTCGGCCACGATACGCGCCGAGCCCTCGGCGAACACGCCGGCCTTCGGCGTGCCGACACCGTTCACGTCCCCCACGGCGTAGACGCCGGGAAACTTCGTCGCAAGGGTCTGCTTGTTCACCGGCACCCAGTCGTACGGATGCGCCGAGAGCCCCGAATCGATCACGACCTGAGGCACACGATGCACGGGAACACCAAGAAACAACGCGTACGGCAGTTCCCGTCCATCGCTCAGCACCGCCACCTTGCGCGCCGGATCGAGCGATTGGACCAGACTGTCTTTCACGAATGTGATGCCGCGCTCGGCGAACGCGGCCAGGATCGCCGCGGACGTATCCGGTGATGGTGGAATGGGCGTGCCGAACGGCATCACGATGGAAATATCGGTGGCGTCACGACGCCCGCGCGCCGTCAGATAGTCGTGCAAGAGGAGCGCCGTCTCGCTCGGGGCCGGTGGACATTTGAAGGACTTGCCGCACACACCGATAATCGCCGGACCGCGTTCGAACGCCGGCAGCACATCCCTCAGGGCGACGGCGCCCGCCACGGAGTAGAACTCGTGGCCGCCTTCGGCGAGACCCGGCGTAGCCGCCACATCGTAGTCCGCACCGAGCGCGACGACGAGCACGTCCGTCTCGTACGTGCCGGCGTCCGTCACGATGCGCCGCGCAGCCGGATCGATGGCGCGCACGCTCGTCTGCACGAATCGCACACCGGACTTGACGATGGCGCTGTAGGGATGCCGGACGGCGTCCGGTACCTTCCGGCCGAACATCACGTCGAGCTTCGAGAAACCGAAGATGAAGGCATCACTCTGGTCGATGAGCGTGACGTCTATGCCATCCGCCAGGGCGTCGGACAACATCGTCGTCAACTCCAGCCCACCGAACCCGGCGCCCAGTACCACCACACGTGTTTTCATGAGATCTCCATCGCGCCGGAACAGACGTCCAGCGTTGGCAGTGTAGTGCTGATGCCCCGAAAACAGGGCGAGGCCAATTTGCGGCGTCGTCGGCGCACGCCGCCGGCGCTCGACGCCTCGGGCGCTCGCAAGGTTGTCCGACCTTTCGATCTGGTCCCTCTGCAGGGGCGCATCTCAACATGGGACGGGTGGAACGGCAGGGAGGCCGACTTGGAGAGCCGTTCGCTACTCGTGTCTCAACGCTGCCAGTGGATCGAGACGCGATGCGCGGAGCGCCGGTACCAAGGCCGTGGCGAATCCGACGAGCGCGAGGTACCGGCGACAGGCTATTCGTCGATGCCGCCGGCGGCCCTCGCTGGGCGCGCGGTCCAGTCGACGGGTTCGACCTTCGAAAGGCCGAAGACGTAGGCCGCGGCGCCCACCAGCACGACCGCGGCAGACACCGCGAAGGCCCAGAAGAACTGGCCGGTCCGGTCGACGACAATGCCGGTGAGCGCGGGCGCGACCACGCCTGACAGGTTCGCGACGAAGTTCTGCACGCCCGACCACTTGCCGGCCGCAAGCGGCCCGGCGAGCGTCTGGGTGATGGCCCAGTGGCTCGATGCGAACGTGCCGTACGACACGCACGCCAGCATCAGGAGCACCATCGACGTCGTGCGGTCGGGAATCATCACGACCGCCACGACAACCGTCGCGCCCGCGAGTCCTCCGCCCGTGCACATCTTCCGGACGCGCGTCTGCGTGGCGCCGCGGGTGATCGCGCGATCGGACAACCAGCCGGCAACGACGCTGGCGGCTGCGGTCACGATGTAGGCGAGCGATCCGACCGAGGCCATCTGCGGCAGCGTGAAGTGACGCTCGCGCACCAGATAGAACGGCAGCCACGTCAGCAGGAAATACCAGAAGTAGTTGCCGCAGAAATGGCCGGTGAAGCTTGCCCACGCGGCCCGCTGGCTGATGATCTCGCGCGTGGTGGGCACGAGCGCGGCATCGGCGCTCGCCGCCATCCCCGCCGGCATCCACTTGTTCCAGAACGGCAGCCAGATCAGGCTGGCCAGTCCGAGGACGATGAAGAACGGGCGCCAGCCGTAGCGCGCCATCAACACGCCCCCGACCAGCGTGCCGAGCGCCGGCCCGAACTTGGTGCCCGCATCAATCAGCGCATTCGGAAGACCACGCTGGTGTTCGGCCACGTGCGACGCGAGAATCTTGGAATAGCAGGGATACGCCACCGACTCCCCCGCACCGAGAATCAGACGCAGCACGACCAGGGCCGCGAACCCGTGCACGAGCCCGGTCGCCGCGGTCGCCAGCGACCACAGCAGATATCCGGCCGCGAGCAGGATGTTCGCGTTGAAGCGGTCCACGAGCCAGCCCGACAGTAGCTGGCACAGGGCGTACGTCCAGAAGAACGCGGACAGCAGAAAGCCCAACTGCGCGGCAGAGAGGCCCAGCTCGTCCTTGAGTATGGGCGCGGCAATGGAGAGATTGCCGCGGTCGATGTAGTTGATGGCGACCGAAACGACAAGCAGTGCCACGACGGCCCAGGGAACACGCGAGCTGCGGGAATCAATCATGAGACGTCTGATTGGATGAGACCGGCGCATGATGGCACCCGGCTCAGTCGCTGTCCAGCTCAGCAGACGTCCAATGCGGAGAATCGATGCTCGTTTGAAGGCGCGGGCGGTGTGCCGTATAGTGCGCGTGGAACCCCCTTCCACACCAGTGAGCGCCCGGACGTGAACGATTTCTCGTGCCGGTCCGGTCAGCAGGAGAAGCTCATGCATCCGCGATTGACGACGAGTGACCGACAAACACGAACGACGCGAAGCCGAACGTTCCTGACAGGTGCTGCCGGCGTCGTGGCGAGCGCGGCTGTGGTAATCGCGTCGACGCAGATCTTCGCGCAGCAGCCCGCGGCGCCGGCGCCTCCCGCGCCGGCCGCCACAACGCCGCCGGCCGCGGGACGTCAAGGCGGGATTCCGAATCCCAACGCGGCCGCAATCGCCGCCGATCACCAGAACATGAAGGATCAGCTCGGCATCACGGCGCTGCGGCCCGGGCCGAGCGGCAACGAGTCCGATCCCAACCACGCCAACTACGACGAGGCGCTGGCCAATCCCTATCCGAAGCTGCCGGATGTGCTGACGCTCAAGAACGGTAAGAAGGTGACGAGCGCGGACATGTGGTGGAAGCAGCGGCGTCCGGAGATCGTCGAGGACTTCGACCGCGAAGTTCTGGGCCGCGTGCCCAAGGACGTGCCGAAAGTGACGTGGACTGTCACCCGCACCGAGAACTTCATGGTTGATGGACAAGCGGTTGTCGGCCGTGATCTCGTCGGCAAGGTCGACAACTCCGCGTTTCCGTCGATCGAGGTCAACATTGCGATGACGCTCGTGACGCCGGCCAACGCGACGAAGCCTGTGCCGGTGATGATGATGTTCGGCGGCGCCACCGGCATGCCTCCGGCTCCTGGCGCACCCGCGCCGCCCGCGTTTGGCGGATTTGGACCAGGTCGCGCCGGCGCCCCGGGCGCCGCGCCCGCACCACCGGCCGATCCTCCAGCGCGCGAACAGCTGATCGCTGACGGTTGGGGCTACGCCGCGATCAACCCCGGCAGCATCCAGGCCGACAACGGCGCCGGTCTCACCAAGGGCATCATCGGCCTGGTCAACAAGGGTCAGTTCCGAAAGCCCGATGATTGGGGCTCGTTGCGGGCGTGGGCCTGGGGCGCATCGCGCGGCCTCGACTACCTCGAAACCGACCACACGGTGGACGCGAAAAAGGTCGGCATCGAGGGCGTCTCACGCTTCGGGAAGGCGGCGCTGGTGACGATGGCATATGACCAGCGATTTGCCGTGGTGCTCATCGGGTCGTCTGGAGAAGGCGGCGCCAAGTTGCATCGCCGCAACTGGGGCGAAGCGGTCGAGAATCTCACGGGTTCTGGTGAATACCACTGGATGGCCGGCAATTTCCTGAAATTCGGCACGAAGGAATCGACGTTCGGCGCGATGACACCCAACGACATCCCGGTGGACGCTCACGAGCTGATCGCCCTGTGCGCACCGCGCCTGACGTTCGTCAGCTACGGCGTCCCCGAAAAGGGCGACGCGAAATGGCTGGATCACCAGGGCAGCTACATGGCGGCGGTGGCGTCACAGCCAGTCTTTCGTCTGCTCGGCGCCAAGGGCCTCGGCGTCTCCGACGACTACACCAAAGAGAAGATGCCGGCCGTCAACATCAGCATGCTCGACGGTCAGCTCGCGTGGCGTCAGCACGACGGTGGACACACCGATGCGCCGAACTGGAAATACTTCATTCCGTGGAGCGACAAATTCCTCAAGCACGCGTCGTCTCAGAGCAAGTAGGGGTACGGACAAGGGAGAGCACGTGCGTCGTTTCATCTCCTTGCTGATCATCTCGGGAGTTCTGGCCTTCGCACCGATGTGGTGCGAGGCACAGAGCGCCCCGTTGCCTTCGACCGAGCCCCGCACGAACCCGGGGACCGGGATCCAGATTTTGCCTCAGGTGCCCGCGGACCAGGCCCAGCCCCGCGTGGATCAGAACTCACAACTGGCACACCTGCAGTTGCTCGAGAAGAAGACGCAGGGCCGGATCGATATCTACTTCGAAGGAGATTCGATCGTCCGCCGCTGGGGCGCCACGGACTATCCGCTTTTTCTGGCGAACTGGACGCAGAACTTCTGGGGCTGGAACGCCGCGGATTTCGGCTGGGGCGCAGACCGCACGCAGAACATCCTGTGGCGGCTTCAGCACGGCGAACTCGATGGCGTGCACCCGAAGATCATCGTGTTCCTGGGCGGTACGAACAACGTCGGGACGCAGCCCGGGAGTGACGCCAAGGTCGCGGACATCACGCGCGGCCTGCGCGCGATTGTCGACCTGATGCGCGAGAAGGCCCCTGCGGTGACGATCGTCCTCACGGCGATCTTTCCCCGCAACGACAACATCGCCGTCATGCCGACGATCAACGCCATCAACCGCAACCTGGCGTCGATGGCCGACGGCAAGACCATCCGCTTTGTCGACGTCAACGCGCAATTGGCTGATGCGGACGGCAGGGTGTTCGAGGGTGTCCTCAATCCGGACAGACTGCACCCGTCACTCAAGGGCTATCAAATCTGGGCCGACGCGCTGAAGCCGATTTTCACCGAGATCCTCGGACCGCCAGCAGCGACGGATACCGCTCCTCCACCGACCGGCGACCCGAGTGCCGCCGCACGGGGAGCAGCGGCTCCGCCGCCGGCCGCACGACAGCAGTAGGCGGCAGAGGCCGGACGCCCGCGTCGGCCCTGTGCGGTTGTGAACAGAGCCCGTCGACCCGTGGCAGGTATCGTCGGGCATTGTGCACGACACCCGGCGTCTTCACCATGTCCTCGGATGCGTTGCGCTTTGCGCATCATTGTTGGCGTTCAGCGCATCGGTCCGTGCCTCGCAACAGTCCGCGGCCACGGCTCTCTTCGATCTGTCTCTTGAAGATTTGATGAAGATGGACGTCGTGACCGCCTCGCGGGTCGAGGAACAGCTGACTCGCTCGACTTCCACCATCAGCGTGGTGACGGCCCGCGACATCGAGCGGGCCGGCTTTCGCACCGTCTATGACGTCCTCGCCAGGGTTCCCGGCTTCTTTCCGACGAGTCAGGCCACGTGGCAGCTCGTCGGCGCCCGCGGCCTGGTCGCCGACGGCAACGACCACATCCTGTTGCTGATCGACGGCCATCCCCAGAACAGCATCGTGTCGCACGGCTACCAGCAGCAGGATCAGATGCCGGTGCTGGACAAGGTGGACCGCATCGAGATCATTCGCGGACCCGGTTCGGTACAGTGGGGCGCCAGCGCGGCGCACGCCATCATCAACGTCGTCACCAAGGACCGGCTCGAGGGCGATCGATCCGTTCTCGCTTCGGTCGGATACGCCACCGGCGACGCACTCGCGACCGTCACGCTCCTGAAAGACATCGCGATGGGTGACGCCCACGGGCTACTTTCCATCAGCGCCTGGCGCGCGGACGGGTACAACGCGCCCGTTGGGCCGAACGTGAAATTTCCGTGGGGTGCCGCGACCAATCTGTGGCCAAAGCTCGACGCGCAGTATCCGGGGTTCGAGCTCTACCTGAAGCTCAAACAGGGCGAGCATCAGCAGATTCTGGCGCGCGTGGCAGAGACCAGCGTGCCGTATCCATGGGACTCGTGGTCGTACGATCCGTCAGGAGGCATCCGACCCGGCTCGGAACTGCGGATGCGCAAGGCCTATCTCGACTACCAAACGACGCAGTCCTATGGCGAGCGCCTGAAGATCCACTACACGCTGTACGGCGACATGCTTCTGCAGAATCGCTTTCCGCTCGCCCCCGATCCATCGGCGACGAATCTCGACACGCGATGGATCGAGGATCAAAGCCGCGAGGAGCTCGCGGCGGGTGCGGAGGGGACGGCCACGTACCAGATCACCAAGACCCACACGCTGCAGTTGGGTACGAAATACGTTCACACCATCGCGGGGCCGAATCGTGGGTTCCGTTTCGATACGACAACAAATCTGCCCACCGTGCCCGGTCCGGGCGAAGAGCAGGTGCCCGTTGTCGACGTGCCCTCGGGCATCGATAACAACATCGCCGTCTATGCGGAGGACCGGGTGCGCGTGAACCGCGGCCGGACCGATCTGTTCGCGGGCGTTCGCGTGGACTACAACGACTGGCGCGAGCGACGAACGGTGACGCTGCCACGGGCCGGCATCATCCACTCGCTCTCGGATGCGCTGACGATCAAGTACGTCTTTAACACCGGCTACCTGCGGCCCAACGCCGCCTATTCCAAGTCCGGCGGCAAGTTCTACCGATCCCCGTCCAAAACCATCGAAGACGTGAACGTCGTGGATCGCGGGGAGGGCGTGCGGTCACACGACCTGCAGATGACGTTCACCAGGAACCGTAACTACCTGGCGGCCACGCTGTTCCATATGGGCGTCGACAACTTCATCAGCTGGGAGACGAAGCTCGACCTGGGCTATCGGGACATGGGCAATGCTTCTTCGCGGGGTGCGGAGCTGGAAGCGCGATATTTCTTCAACGACAAAGTTGCGTTGACGGGCAACTACTCGCTCGCGCGCGGATACCTTCGAACGATTCCAACCGGCGTCGACGTCAATGGCGTGACGCAGTTGCTGGACGGCGCCCTGACGAACGCCGACCGGGAGTGGTTGAACTACCCCCACCACATCTGGAACCTGGGTGGGGACTTCATCTTTCGCTCCCGCCACTCGATCAATGCGAACGTCCGAGGCTGGCGCGGCATGAATATCGTTGCGCCCTTCGACGCCCCTCAACCCGGCGCGTACGTCCTCCTGCCCGGCGAGATCGATGTGGACGTGTCATATCTCGCGAAGAACGTGCGCGGCGGTTTCGATGGGCGCGTCACGGTGACGAACTTGTTCGACAACACGAGTCCGGTCGGGATGGTCATCAATAACGGCGTGTACCATCCCCGAGGCCGGAATATCGCCGTTCAGCTTTCGAAGCGGTTCTAGACGCCTTCACTGGCGCAGCCGCCGACTTGCCAGACGAGCGCGTCGGTCATACGATGTCGCGGTGCGGTGCAAGCCGCCCCCGGGTCCGCGGGAAGGGTTGAACCCACTTGCCGTCGCGATCGTCTGTCGCCACACCTTTATGCAGCCGGTATTGCGGACCTTCGGCATCGACATGCATGGAGGTTCGCAATGCCCGTTCTCCCCGCTCGTCCCAACTTTGATCACCTGAAGCGTCAGGCCAAGGATCTACTCCGGCTGTATCGGGCTGGTGATGTCGCCGCGTTCGATCGTTTCCGCAAGTCGCTGCCGGCCGCGCGACAACAGAATGACGATGAGGTTCCCGCGGTGTGCACGACGGGCGTGAAGGCGAAGGCCAGGCGTTACTGCTGCCGAAGCGTTTCGATCAGTGAGAGAGCGCGGCCGGTTGCGACGTCGACTCTCCCAGTCGGCCGATTCTGCCCTCTACTCAAGCGGGTGCGGGCTCGATACTCTGAAGGCACAGGGCGGCACGAGAACGACTCCCCGGGATGACCGCCTGAGGGAACTCCATGCAAAAACGCAGACTCGGTACGAATAACCTGGAAGTGTCAGCCATGGGCCTGGGCTGCATGGGCATGAGCTTTTCTTACGGCCCTCCCGCGGACCGTCAGGAGATGATTACGCTGATCCGGAAGGCCGTCGAAGGGGGAGTCACGTTCTTCGACACGGCCGAGGTCTATGGCCCGTACACGAATGAGGACCTCGTCGGCGAGGCGCTCGAGCCTGTGCGCAGTCAGGTGGTCATCGCCACGAAGTTCGGCTTCGAGATGAAGCCGGACGGCAGCCCGGGCTTCGTGGGCCCGAACAGTCAGCCCGTGCAAATCAAGAAGGCCGTCGACGGCTCGCTCAAGCGGCTTCGGACCGACACGATCGACCTGCTCTATCAACATCGCGTGGACCCGAACGTACCGATCGAAGACGTCGCGGGTGCCGTGAAGGAGCTTATCCAGGCCGGCAAGGTGAAGCATTTCGGCCTCTCCGAGGCCGGCGCGCAGACAATCCGGCGGGCGAACGCCGTTCTGCCGGTCACGGCGGTTCAGAGCGAATACTCTTTGTGGACACGGCAACACGAGCGGGACATCCTGCCGACACTCGAGGAACTCGGCATCGGGTTCGTTCCATTCAGCCCTCTCGGTAAGGGTTTCCTCACCGGCGCGATCACCGAGAACACGACCCTCGCGAGCAACGACTTCAGAGCCTCTCTTCCGCGCTTCACGCCGGAAGCCCGCAAGGCGAACCAGGCAATCGTGGACCTGCTGGCCGCCATCGGTCAGCGCAAGGGAGCGACACCGGCGCAAATCGCACTGGCCTGGGTGCTGGCGCAGAAGCCGTGGATCGCGCCGATTCCCGGCACGACGAAACTGCACCGGCTCGAGGAGAACATCGGCGCAGCGGCCATCGTGCTGACTCGAGACGACCTGAACGAGATCGAGGAATCGGCGTCAAAGATCACGGTGCACGGCGCACGCTATCCTGACGCCATCGAGAAGATGACGGGTCTCTGACCGTGCGCCACCGCCAGCACCTCCCATGGGTCGCCAGCGGCGATGCCGCGCACGGAAGGTTTTCGCCGCTCGAAGTTCCGGGTTCGGCGCTAACATTGGGCTCCATCCTCAAGGAGCTGCGACCATGGAGCGCAAGAAGGCCTTCGACCGGCGATCGTTCCTCGACGGCGCGGGCAGGTTCGCCTTGGGCGGGCTGACCGGCGGCGCCATCTTCGAGATGTTGCGACCCCACGAAGTCTGGGCGCAACAGGTGGCGACGGAGATCCACCCGGCCTCTGCCCGCGTTGTCGATCGACTCCGAACCCGCTTCATGTTCCAGATTTCGGTCGACGTGGCCACCGTCGACCTGGGTCTCGCGGTTGCCGCTGCCGCGTTGGCGGGCGGAGTCCACATCATCGAAATGGGGACGCCGCTACTGAAGAACCAGGGTGTCTCGAACGTCGTGCCAGCCTTCCGTCGGCGGTTCCCCGACGCGCTGCTGCTGGCCGACATGAAAACCATGGATGGCGGTGCCTTCGAGGCCCGCGCCGTCTATGCGGGCGGCGGCAACATCGTTGATTTCCTCGCGCTCGCCGGTGTGGATACGGCGAAGGCGATCTGCGCCGTGCGCGACGAGTTCAGGCGCGCCGGACCCGAACTGCCGCGGCTCGTCTTTTCCGACATCATGGTGCCGCATCAGGGCCCGGCCGCGCAGGCCGTCGATGTCGCGCTTCGCATGCTCGAGGCGGGTGTGGACGCTGTCGGGATTCACCTCCAGTCCGACGCCCGACGCGTCAACCAGACACTGATCGACAGCGACTATCTCGGTGACGTGGCTCGCGCCGTCTTCGCGCGGGTCGGGAGTACTGCCCCAGTACAGGTGGTCGGAGGGCTCAGCGTCGCGCAGGCGAAACGCCTGGCCGGCGCCGGATTGCGCGCGTTCGTCATCAGCGGCAATCTCGGTCTGCCCGACTCCGTCGCCCGCTACGACGTGCCGCCGGCCCAGATCGAGCGCCACGTCGCCGATTTCATCGCCGGCGTCTCTGGCGCCTGAGTCCGTCGCGCCGAACGTCGCGTTGCGCGCGGCGTGCTATGCCATCAACCGCGCCCACTGTGCGGTGTCGGTGTACTGCTGGAACGTCACGATCTTGTCACCGTGAAACCGGTACACGTGACAAAACGGCGAGTCGAGGGTGGCGCCGCCATCTTTCATCGTCCCGCCATAGCGGCCGAGGACCACGATACGGTCGCCGCCGTCAATGAACGTGTCGGGCGCCACAATGAAGCCATCGATCCCCGCCATCAGCCGCGCGAACACACCCTCGCCCACGGCCTGCGGACCGACATAGGGATTGCGATCCGCAAGCGGATTGCCCTCGGCTTCGTTCCAACTGATGTGTGAATCCATGGCCGCAAACAGCACGGAAGGATCGTTTTTGCCGAATGCCGCGTACGCGGCTTCGATCGTTTCTAACGCTGACATGGTGCGGCTCCTGATGTTGCGCTTCGCTGAGGCATGAGTCGCGTGATGCTAGCACGGCGATTGCGGTCTTCTCGGCGCGCGCCTTGCTGAACCGCCGGTGAAGTCAGGCGATCTCCAGCCCCAACGATCGCCCGTGTCGCTCACAGTTTCAGGGGCGGTCCAACATTCACGATGCCATACAGCCGGTGCACCAGCTCCTTGTCCTCCGCTGAGCCATTGCCGAAGTACTCGCCCCGTCTTTCGAGGTCACGAAAGAACTGCTCGATGCGTCCCGCGGGCGTGAATCCGATAAGGATTCGTCCGGGCCCCGCTCCGTCATAGACAAACGCGTGTGGAACGCGTCGAGGCCCAAGGACCGAATCGCCTGGGCCCAATCGAAACCGCTGATCGCCGATTTCGACGACGTATTCGCCTGCGAGGCAATAGAACCACTCGTCTTGCTCTTCGTGGTAGTGCTTAGGTGGACCGGATCCACGGCGCTCGATCGGCTGCTCGGTCATGAAGAGCGCGCCAGCGCTGTCTTGCGTCGCGACCTTGACGTGAATGCGGTCGCCGCCCGGCAGCTTGATGATGTCGTTCGCTCGCCCAGATCCGGCAGCCACCTTTCCAACGGGCGGTGGCGACGTTTGGGCCAATAGAGCGGCTGTTCCGAACGGAAACGCGACTAGCGTTTCCACGAACGCGCGACGTCCCAGACCCAGGCTGATCATGCCGACCTCCGAGAAGGTTCGCTCAACCGACGCTCGATGCCACAGCCGCTTTCCGCGACTCGAATGACGAACGAGGGATCGCGCAGCTTTGGTGCGGCGCCATCATCCGACGCCCCAAAGAATTTGTCCAGGACTTCGAACGAGGACGGGTCCCAGAACGTTCTCGCGCGAATGTACGTTAGCACCGATACGCGCGCGCGGCGCCCAGACCGCGATAGGGTGGCGACGACTCTCAGCCGATTCGCCCCAGCGACGGCTCGTGTGGCCGACGACCCGCCAGGCGCTCTTTGCGGCTGCTGCGAATCGAATGACACCGAAAACGACACCCGGCGAAAACGTCTTCGAGGATTTCTCCGCAACCTGAGCTGGCCTTCCGCGGTGACTCAATTCCTTCTGAGCATCTCAATGGAAACGAAACGGAGGCACACAGTGAGGATCCTTCCTGCTCAGAACGAATACTTCAGTCCGAACTGAATCTGCCGCATCGGGAGCGCCGTCGAGGTGATCACACCAAAGCCCTGATGCGCCGCGTTCTCGGGCGCGCCCGGGAATGCGGCACCCGCCAGAATGTTGCCGTTTGGCGCACCCCACACTGGAATGTTGAACAGGTTGAAGACTTCGATCCTGGCTTGAAGGCGGTGGCCATTCGACAGCTGGAAGTTCTTCGAGAACGACGCGTCGATCTGTTGCAGATGCGGCGTGGTCATCGAATTGCGCCCGACGGTTCCGAATTCGCCCTCGG
>JBDTNQ010000112.1:0-14763 GCA_039933635.1 Acidobacteriota bacterium | reverse complement strand
GAAGAGATAGATATACAATTCATCTGAATTGGCGTCAAGCAAATATTTGCCCAAGGAAGCTGTCTAATTGTGCGATCTGTCAATATGCAGACTGTGTATAATATCTAGGCGTTCTGAATATTTATGAAGCAGTGGCGACAAGCCCAGATCCTGGACGTCATCGACCACGAGCCCGTCCCGTCGCAGGAAGTTCTGCGCCAGCGGCTCCAGCAGAGGGGTATCGATGCGACTCAGGCAACGATCTCGCGTGATCTCAAGGAGATAGGGCTGGTCAAGCGCGCCGGGGACGGCGCCTACATCCGACCGGGCGGCGAGCGTCCCCAGGCCGCGTCTGCCGACCAGCTTCGGCGCGCGGTGGGGTCGTTGCTGCGCGGGTATGAGCGCGTCGATGCGCTCGTGGTCCTGCGCACGGACCGCGGTCAGGCGCAGGGACTCGCCGAGTGGATCGACCGCGCCCAACTGGTCGAAGTCGCCGGCACGATTGCTGGTGACGACACGATTCTCCTGGTGTGCCGCGGGGCGGCGGCGGCCGAGGCGGTGGAGACGCGGCTGGCGGAAATGGTCGGGAAGCCTTCGGAAAGGATCAGCAGGCACTAAATGGATTCGATCGTCCTTGCCTATTCGGGTGGCCTCGACACGTCGGTGGCGATTCCCTGGCTCGCGGAGCAACACGACGCGCAGATCGTCACCGTGACGATGGATCTCGGTCAGGGGAAAGAACTGGAGGATGCGCGTGAGCGTGCGCTGGCGCTTGGCGCCGTGCGGGCGCACGTGCTCGATCTGCGAGCCGAGTTCGCGCGTGATTTCATCCTGCCGGCGTTGCAGGCGGGCGCGGTCTACGAGGATCGCTACCCGCTGGCCACCGCGCTTGGACGACCGCTCATCGCGAAGCACCTGGTCGAGATCGCGCATCTGGAAGGCGCGTCTGCGGTGGCACACGGCTGCGGAGCGGAGAAGGGGAACGATGCGGTGCGCATCGACCTGGCCGTGCGCGCGCTCGATCCCGACCTCACCGTGCTCGCGCCACTGGGGCAGTGGGACGTGCCGCGCAGCGAGAAAGTGGCGTACGCCAAGGCCCGAGGCATTCCGGTGCCGCTGACGGCCGATAGCCCCTACTCGACCGACGCGAATCTGTGGGGCCGATCGATCGAATGCGGGGTGCTCGACGATCCGTGGCGCGAACCGCCCGAGGAGATCTATCAGCTCACGCGGGCGACCGCCGAGGCGCCCGATATTCCGGCCTACGTGGAAGTGGAGTTCGACCGCGGCGTACCGGTGGCCATCAACGGTGTCTCCATGCCGCTCGTCGAGCTCATCGTCAGCCTCGAGACGATCGCCGGCGCGCACGGCATCGGGCGAATCGACATGCTCGAGAACCGGCTGGGCGATACGAAATCGCGCGAGATCTACGAAGCCCCGGCCGGCGTGCTCCTCCATGCGGCTCACCGCGAGCTGCAGAAGTACGTCACGCCCCGCGACCTGGCGCGTCTCGCATCCGATCTCAGCGTCAAGTACGCCGACCTCGTCTATAACGGCCAGTGGTATACGCCGACGCGTGAAGCGATCGACGCGCTCGTCGCGAAGGTGCAACAGCGCGTCACCGGTGCGATGCGTCTGAAACTGTTCAAGGGTGATTTCCGGGTGGTCGGGCGCCAGTCGCCGTTCGCGTTGTACGACCAGCCGGGGGCAACAGAAAACGGCCGCACCGTCGAGACCTAGTGCTCCTGGCTTTGGCATTTTTGATGTGAGTTGTCCTGTATGTCCACGCCCCTCTGGTCCGGCCGGTTCGACGCAGCACCCGATCCCGAAGTCTTTGGCTACGGCAAGTCGTTGCCTGTCGATCGCCGACTGATCGAGGACGACCTCACCGGCAGCATCGCCTGGGCCGCCGCGCTGGCGCGAGCCGGAGTCTTGACTCCCGACGATGCGTCGCAGATCGCGGGCGGCCTGGCTGCCGTGCGCGACGCCGTACGCGAGAACCCGGATGTGATCCGACAGGCTCAGGACGAGGATGTCCACTCCTTCGTCGAACGCGAGCTCATCGCGCGCATCGGCGACGCCGGCCGTCGCTTGCACACGGGCCGTTCGCGCAACGAACAGGTGTCGGTGGACTTCCGGCTGTACCTGATGCGTCGTATCCCCGAGATTCAGCGGGCGATTGCCACGCTGGTCGAGGCGTTCGTGCACCAGGCCGATCTGGCAGGCCAGGCGGTGATGCCCTCGTACACCCACCTGCGTCGCGCGCAGCCCGTGCTCGTGGCGCACGTCTTTCTCTCGCACGCGGCGGCGTTTCGCCGTGACGTCGAACGGTTCGCGTTCGCGCGACGCGAGGCCGACGCCATGCCGCTTGGCTCGGGTGCGATCGCGGGCACGGCCTATGACATCGACACGGCCTGGCTCGCACGGGAGCTCGGGTTCTCGCAGGTCGTGGCCAACAGCATCGACGCGTCCGGCGACCGCGACTTCGTGGCCTCGTTCCTCTATGCGTGTTCCATGACGATGGTGCACCTGAGCCGGCTGGCGGAGGACGTAATCATCCTGTCGAGCGAGGAATTTGGCTTCTTCGAAATTCACGACTCGGTCGCGACCGGATCGAGCCTGATGCCGCAGAAGAAGAATCCGGATCCGCTCGAACTTGTGCGCGGGAAATCAGGAAAGGCCATTGGCGTGCTCACCGGGTGGCTCGCTTCGCTGAAGGGCCTGCCACTCGGCTACAACAAGGATCTGCAGGAAGACAAAGCCATCGCGTTCGAATCCGAAGACATGGTCATCGCGTGTTGCCGGACGACGGCGACGGCGGTGCGTACACTGACATTGCGTCCAGCCACGGCGAAGGCGGCGGCCTCGGGGCTGCTTCTCGCAACCGAAGTCGCCGACTATCTCGTCGGCAAGGGCCTCGCGTTCCGCACCGCGCACGAAGTCAGCGGCCGCATCGCGCGCGACCTGCACCAAGCCGGCAAGGATTTCTCGGCGCTCTCGCTCCCCCAGTGGCGCGGCTATCACGACGCATTCGACGCCGGTATCTTCGCGGCGATTACGCCCGAAGCGGCCGTCGCCGCTCGTCTCACCCCGCAATCGACCAATCCAGCGGCCGTCGCCCGTGCCCTCGAGGACACGCGTGAGTGGGTCAAGACGATCATGGGCTGACGAGAAGTCCCGCGCTGCGTCGTCGGATGCCGTTCGAGTCCGTTAGAGTCCTTTGAAGGTACACCGGGCCAGTGTCCGCAGAGGCTGCGACAGTGGCGAGTGAATTCCGTCTGTTAAGATGCCCCGCGTCTGGCTGTTGCGCGCTCCTCCCGCGACGGCGAGCCATCGGAGACACCTGTGAGCGTTGTCCGCCTCAACGAGTTCAGGGCCCTGGACGGTCGCCGCGAGGAGTTGCGCGGCGCCCTGAGCGCGATCCTGCCGAGCATTCGCGACGCCGCCGGCTGCGTTGCCTGTCAGCTTCTCGAAAGTCAGGACGATCCCCAGAAGTTCGTCATCCTCGAAGTGTGGACCACCCGTTCGGCGCACACAGACGCCGCGCGTGAGATCCCGGCGGACAAGCTCCGCCGAACGATGACGCTCGTATCTGCCGTCCCCAGCGGCGAGTACTTCCTGGAAGGCGCGTGAGCGCCCCCGTGGCCCGATGGTCTGCGTACCCGACGCGCTACACTCTATTCGAGGGAGCGACACCCAGATGACGCAAGATCAGCTCGTCGTGGCGCGAACGTTTCTGAACGGCGTCGAAGCCGGGTTTGCGCAGTCGGTCCTCGAGGCCGCGGGGATCCAGGCCTACGTCCGTGCGGATGACTGTGGCGGTGTCGAACCCGGACTCCAGATGGGCGGCGTGGCCCTCATCGTGAATGCCGCGGACCGCGAGGAAGCGGTTCGTGTGCTCGATACCACGGCGACCGTCGTCGATTCCGAGCCCGCCTGAGGCCGCGTCGCCCATGCTCGCCGCTGAACGATTCAGACGGCTGCTTTCGGATCTGGCGCTCGATGCCGCGCAGCGCACGAGCGGTCTTCGCGCGCACCGCACCGTCAGGGCGATTCTGCAATCGCACTACTACGGGCACCTGACGATCACCGACCACAGCCGGTTGATCGGCGCGTGGGCGAAAGGCACCGACGTCCGTCCGCCGCGAAGTGTCGATCTGTTGTTTGTCCTGCCGAAATCTCTTCGGGAGCGCGACTGGACGTCGCGTTCGTCCGACCATCCGGCACTTCAAATCCTGAGGGATGTCGACCAGGTACTCACGGCCTCGGACCGCCGCACGCGCCTTCGGCCGGATGGCCTGGCAATCGTCGTGCCGGTCGACGGTGAGACCGTCGAGGTCCGCCCGGCTTTCACTCTCCCGGGTGGCCGCTATCAGGCATGTCATGCTCGTGACCAGGGCGGGTTCTACACGTGCGATCCGTCACTGGAAGAGAGCAACCTCCGCCAGTGCGACACGCGCAGCCAGGGCAATGGACGCGATCTCATCCGCATGGCGAAGTGCTGGCAGGGCTACCGGAACGTGCCGATCGCGTCTTTCGCCCTGGAGCTCCTCGCGATCGAGTTCCTGGGCTCATGGGTGCACGCCGGGGATCCAGCAAGCTTCTATGACTGGATGATTCGCGACTTTTTCGGCTTCCTCGCCGGCCAGGCCGCGCGATCGATCGCGATTCCTGGCGGGGAGGGCACGATCGACCTCGGCACCGCGTGGCTCACCGCGGCGCGAACGGCGCACCTGCAAGCCTCGAAGGCCTGTGAATGTGAAAGCGAAGGCCTGAACGCCGACGCCTGGTGGGAATGGGAGAAGATCTTCGGCGAACGCGTCCCACTCGAAGCGTGACGGCCCGAGCCTGAGACCTGCAGGCCGCCCCGCCACCGGCCTCCTGCCCGTACGGGTGATGCGATCGCGCCCGCGTGTCTCGACAATCGAGACATGTCCCCCATACCTGCGCCGCTGCAACGACCTGCTGCCACTGACGACGACCTGCTCGACGCCTATTCCCGCGCCGTCATTGGCGCGGTCGAGATGGTTGGTTCGGCTGTCGTCGGGATCGAGGTCGAGCAGGGTTCGCCGGAAGGATCGAGGGGACGGCAGGGCGCGGGTTCAGGATTCCTATTCACTCCGGACGGTCTGATCATCACCAACAGCCACGTCGTCGAAGGTGCCGTGCGCGTGCTGGCGACGCTGCCTGACGGCAGACGATTCGACGCGGACGTGATTGGTGACGATCCCGCGACGGACTTGGCGGTCCTGCGTATCGGCAGCGGTCCGTTTCCGTTCCTCGACCTTGCGGACTCCTCAGTCGTGCGCGTTGGCCAGGTCGCGATTGCCCTCGGCAATCCCTACGGGTTCCAACACTCCGTGACGACCGGCGTCGTCAGCGCCCTCGGCCGTACGTTGCGCGGCCGCTCGGGACGATTGATTGACGATGTCATTCAGACGGACGCGGCGTTGAATCCTGGCAATTCTGGCGGGCCGCTGGTGACGACCAACGGCCGCGTCATCGGCGTGAACACGGCGGTGATTCTGCCGGCTCAGGGTATTTGCTTTGCCATCGCCAGCAACATCGTGCGGTTCGTTGCGTCACGGCTGCTGCGGGACGGACGGATCCGGCGCAGCTACGTGGGTGTGGCCGGCGAGACCGTCCCGGTCCCGCGTCTGCTGGCGCGGATGCATGCGGTTGCGGTCACCTCGGGCGTGCGCGTGGCCAGCGTGGAATCGCAGAGTCCCGCATCGGCCGCGGGTCTCTGCGACGGCGATCTCATCGTGAGTTTCAACGATCGACCGACGACCGGCGTCGATGAACTGCACCGCCTGCTCGACGAAGATCAGATCGGACGCCCGGCCCAACTGACGGTGTTCAGGTCCATGGAATTACGGCGGTTCGTGGTGGTGCCGCGTGAGGCACCAGGCAGGGGATAGCGGGCTCGACCTGAGAACGTACGGCGGCGACCTCGAACGACGAACGTAGCGTTGGCGCGGCCGGCTCCCGCCTGATCAGATCGCGATGATGCCCCGCTGGATCGCAAGACGTACGGCATCGGTTCGGTTTTGCGCGCCCAGCTTCCCGCAGATCGAGGCGAGGTGGAACTTCACGGTCTGGTCGCTGATGCCGAGCCGCTTGGCGATCGTCTTGTTGGGCAGCCCTTCCGCGAGTTGCTGAAGCACGTCCATCTCGCGCGGCGTCAGCGGCTCGGCGGTGGGCGCATGCTGGTCGCCGGCTGGCGCGGACCGTGCCGCAAGGATGAACGCATCGGCCTCATAGCCCGCGGCGCGCGCGACGCTGATCGTTGCGGCTTCGCCCACGACCTCGATCTGGCTGAGCGCGAGCGACTGCCGCAGCTGGGCGCGATCGCGAACGTCGCCAACCAGCACCGCCCGCATTCAGCGCCCGGCTCTCGTGCCCACCGTCACCGTCAGATCCTGTCGCACGTCACCGCGCACGACACGCAGGGTTACCGCGCGACCCACACGGTCGCTGTTCAGGAGCTCTACCAGGTCCAGCGGTGACTGCACCGGCTCGCCGTCAAATGACACCACCACGTCACCTACGAGGATACCGCCGGCTTCGGCCGGACTGTTGGGCGACACGCCGACCACCAGCAGGGCCTGCTCGCGATCCGCTTCACGTTGGCGTTGTGCGAGGTGCACCACCTGACCCGCGAGGCCGAGGTAGCCGCGCTGAACGGTGCCGTGTTCGGTCAGCCTTTGCGCGACGGGCCAAGCGATATCCGCGGGAATGACGACGCTCAGGCCGCGGATCTCGGCTGCCGTGGCCACGCCGACGATGCGGCCCAGGACGTCGACGAACGCGCCACCAGCGAAGCCCTGGTGCATGGGTGCGCTGGTCCGGATGACACGCTCGATCGCGCGTCCGCGTCCTGTCGGCAACGGCCCGCCGATCACCGAGACAACGCCGGTGGTGGCCGTGATGTGATTGCTCCACGACCGGGCAAGTGCCAGCGCGATGTGTCCGACGCGGGGCGGCGTGTCGCTGAGGACCGCGGGGGATGCCTGCAGGCCCTCGGCCCGGAGCAGCACGAGCGAGGTCGCGGGATCCCAGCCGGCGACTTCGGCCGCCACGGTGTGACCATCGCCGCGGCTGACCCGCAGTCCCTCTTCCTGCCCCAGTGCCCTCGTCGTTGTGACGATTAAGTCCGCCGCGAAGGCGATGCCGGTGGCGGGCCGTCGCCGGCCCTGGACCTGGACGACGGCGGACTCGGCTGCCGCGACGGCATCAGCCAGTCCGTTGGAGAACGCGAGAAGTGTGGTGTCCATTGGCGCATCGTGACAGACGCGTTGACGTGGCACATCACCCGGACGGGCAGGCTCGACATCGGGGCATCGGGATATTGGGTATCGGGTTATTGGATCGGGTCATCGGGTCATCCGACAATCGAATTATCGATTCATCGATTCATCGGGCCACGGGGTCATCGAGCCATCGGGTCACCGGGTCACCGAGTCATGGGGCAGAGGGTGGCGTCATGGCTGGTCAACTGGCCATTCGGTCCCCTCCCGTCTAAGATCGCGTGGCATGAGTTACGCGTTTCCCGAGGATCTGGTCGAACAGGTCGTTGCGCGCTGGCAGACGTTCGTCGCGCGACACGATCGGCCGGCGCCGCCGCTCCCCAGCCCGGCCCAGCTGCGCTTCATCCTGGAAACCGCGTTCTTCGCCAGCTTCGCGCGCGAGGAAGACCGTGATCTCCGGTTCGTGCTGTGCTGCGCGCCCTCGATGGTGGTGCCGCGCGATGGCGGCGAAGCCGTCCCGGTGATGACCTTCCAGACCCCGCGTCCGCTGTCGATTCAGACGTTGCGATCCGTGGCGCCGGCGGTGAGCTCCACCAATGCGGCACTTCTGGTGAAATTCGGTGACGCCAGCACCGACGCCGCCGGGTGTGAGCTGGCCGGGGTGTTGAACGTGGGATCGCATCTCGCGCGGTCGCGCAGTGGACGGTCGTTCTATAACCGACCGTCACCGTACGCGTTGATCATCGACGTCCGTGACGCGGGCGAAATGCACATCTACCGTGGCGGCATCAAGCTTGCCACGTTGAAATCCGGGAGCCTGCACGATCAGCTCGCCTATTCGGGCCTCGAGTTCCTGCCGATCAGCGGCATTCTCGCGAGTGGTCACGAGGCGCTGCGGAATCGCATCAAGGCACCGGAAGGCGAGGCGGCGCGCGAGAGCGCCGATTTCGAGTGGACGGCGCTGCTCAACACGATTCTGTGCATGGTGAACGGCGTCAACGAGCACGGGCACGGCGGCACGCTGCTGCTCGTCGCGCCTGGCTCGGAACGGTCGCTCCCCGTCCGGATGAAGTTCGACGTCGACGAGAGCGAAGCCGTGGTCACGGACAAGTTCGTGGACTTCGTCAACGCTCGTCATCAGCTCGCCGCGGCACGCGCCAAGGCCAAGCATGGCGAGACGCCGACGCGATCGGGCAGTTTCTCGCACTTGAAGAACGCGACGTTCGTGGCGGAGGAAGACCTCGCCGACGCGGCGGACGTCACGGCGCGACTGAGCGCCGTGGATGGCGCGCTTGTGGTGCGGTCGGATCTGGCGTTGCTCGGATTTGGCGCGGAGATCGTGCTCGATGCGACGCAGCCGCTGCACGCGCTCGAGGTGACGGGACATCCGCTGCGTGGCGGCAACTGGCCCGTTGTCGACGTCGAGAGCTTCGGCATGCGACATCGCTCGGCGCTCCGCTGCATTGGCGCCTCGGATGGTGCCGCGGCCTTTGTCGTGTCACAGGATGGCACCGTGACGTTCGTTTGGAAACAGGACGGGCTGCTGCTGCTCAAGCGGAACGTCAACACATCCAACCCGAACATGGTTGGGGCCTGACAACAAGATGGCAGATCCGAGCGTCGGGACGTCCAAGGGCGGGAAGTGGAAACAGTAGACTGATACGGTGCTGGCAGCTCGGAATTCAATCTTCGCCTTCACCGCCAAGGCCATTGACGGCCAGTCCGTATCGCTCGGCGACTACCGGGGGCAGGTGATGCTCATCGTCAACGTCGCGAGTCGTTGCGGGTACACGCCTCAATATCGGGGCCTGGAGGATTTGTACCGCCGCTATCGCGAGCACGGACTGGTCGTGCTGGGCTTTCCGTGCGATCAGTTCGGACATCAGGAACCAGGCACGGAAGCCGAGATCCGCGACTTCTGCTCGCTCACCTACGACGTGACGTTCCCGATGTTCAGCAAGGTCAAGGTCAATGGCGACGACGCGGATCCCGTGTACGGGTATTTGAAGGCGCAGAAGAAAGGACTGCTCGGCTCAGAAGGCATCAAGTGGAACTTTACGAAGTTCCTGGTGGATCGTCAGGGCAAGGTCGTCCGGCGCTTCGCACCCGCGGACACGCCCGAGACCATCGAGCGGGAGATCGTGCCGCTGCTGGCGCTCCCGACGTGACGATCCGGAGCACCGCGTAGTCAGGCGCGCACTCACCCGCTTGGATTTGCTTCCCAGTTGCGAGGTGCGTCCGACACGGGTCGCAGAATCCAGTACCCAATCACCGTCACGACGAGCAACGACACGATGGCCAGAGCCTGGCCCTGGAGTGTCGTGAGGCCGGCGCGGTCAACGGCGAAGTACATCACCAACGTCCAGAGCAAGGGGCCGGACACGAACGAGAATCGGCCGACCATGCCGTAGAGCCCGTAGAACTCCCCGATGCGATCAGGCGGCGTGAGTCGCAGCATGTACGGCCGATCGGCGGCCCAGATGCCACCGAGCGCGATGCCGGCGAGCGCCGCGATCACGTAGAGCCAGAAAATTGGCAGCGAGAAGCCGGCCGTGGCCGCAGCGAGTGCGAACGTCACGAACCAGAGCCAGAGCACGGTCGTCAGCGTCTTCTTCGGCCCGATGGCGTCAACCATTCGCCCCCAGACGAAGCCGCCAATGACGGCGAATGTGATCGCCGACATCATCACGAGCTGTGCCTGGCTCCGGCCTTGCGCGGGTGTCAATCCGGTGGCCACCGCGATGTTGACGGCCAGCAGCCCCATGTAGGCAATCACCGTGTTGATGGAATCGGTATAGAACACGCGGCCGACCAGGAACCTGACGAGACCGGGATAGCGCCGGCTGTCGCGCACGACGTGCCAGGTCTCGATCGTCGACTCACGGATCGCTGACCAGGTGAGAATCGGACGAGGCAAGGGATTGCCGCGCTCGGCGACGAAGAGGAAGCACGGCACGGAAAACGCGAAGAACGCGATCGCAATGAGCAGGAACAAGGTCGCGTGGTCGTTGGGTGAGACGAGAAAGCCCAAGCCCACGGCAAGATACGATCCCAGGTAGCCGACTCCGACGCCGATGCCGCTGATGCGCCCGCGGTTCTGTTCATTCGATACCTCGGGGAGCAGGGCATCGTAGAACTGCAGCCCGGCCTGATACGCGGCGTTCGCCACCACGAACAGCACCACTGACAGCGCAAAGGGGCCGCGCGCGAGGAGCGCGGTGCCGATGCAGCAGATCCCCGTGCTCCAGAAGAGGAAGGGCATCCGTCGTGCCGCCCGGTCGGTCATCGATCCCAGCAACGGCGACAGGACGAAGATCAATCCCATCGACACCGAGGTAATCAGGCCGTACACGCGATCCGCGGCCGCGACGCCGACGGCGTCCTGCACGAAGAGCGAGAAGTACAGGGACACCACCCCCATCGAGAAGATCGTGTTCGCCAGGTCGTAGAGGACCCAGGACACGACGGCGCGCTTGGGAATGACACGAGGCGCAGGCAACGCTGGATACTATAGCGGGAACGTCATGCGACTCTTTCTCGTGCACCATGCGGAGGCCGTCAGCCCGGTCATCGATGCCGAGCGCCCGCTGTCGTCCGCGGGCCTTCTGCACGCGGAAACGCTCGCCGCAGCCGCGCGTGACGCGGGCGTCAAGCCGGCCGCGATCTGGCACAGCGGCAAACGCCGCTCGCGCGAGACCGCCGAAACGTTCTGGCGCGTGTGCAATCCGTTGTCGTCGCTGAGAATGGTGCGGGGGCTGCGGCCGGAGGATTCGCCTGACTGGATGCGCGATGTGTTACGCGTCGAAGAACAGGACGTGCTCCTGGTCGGGCACATGCCGAACCTGCCAGCGCTGCTGCACGCGCTGACTGGCGACGTCGAGTTTCCGCTCCACGGCCTGGTGTGGCTGGATCGCTCCGAGGACGGGACGTTCGTCGAACGCCGCCGATGGGGGTTTCACTCCTCGTGAGGGAGGAGCACGTTCACGGCTGATGTCAGCCGGACCGTCAGCGGCGTGCCGGCAGGAATGGTCGCGGCATTGCGGTCGCCGGCCATCACCGCGGCCGTACCACCAGCCGCGCCCGCCGCGCCCCCGATCGCCGCGCCCTTCCGGCCCCCGAGCACCGCGCCCAGAATCGATCCGACCACCGCGCTGGCGCCAATCTTTGACGAGGCTTCGTTCGACGGGGCCTCGCCGTCTCGAAAGATCGTCTCGGTCTGAATGCCGAACTTGTCCGTCTCGCCGAGCACCAGCGTGTCGAACCGAACGCCGATGCGCGCCCGAGTCTTCATCTTTCCGCCGCGATCGACCATCGTCACGGTGCCGTCCAGCCGCGCGCCCGCCGGAATCACCGTGCGGCCTTCGACCTTCACGTCGCGCGTGACGCGCGCGGACACGCGATCCTCGACTCGCGCCGTTTCACTCGACACGTCCGTGTCCATCCGGATTCCAATCACCGAGGCCGCAACGATCGTGCGCTCGTCGAACGTCGGAGTTGGCGGCGCCGTCGACACGGACTCAGTGGGGGCTGGTGGCAGCTCGCGGGTCGGCTCCGGCTCGGCCGTTGATGAAGGGGCCGGAGGTTTCGGCGATGTCACGGGAACAGATACGGTGGTTGCCGGAGAGGGCTTGACCGGGCGGATGACGCCGGGTCTCTCGACAGAACCGGGCTTTGCGGGCGAGGCGACTGGAACGGGATCAGGTTCGGCGGTCTGCGGCCCTGGTGTCTCCACCGCCGCGGTCTGTGGGACGGGAGCCGCAGGTGACATCGCCGCAGGTGTCGCTGCCACCATCGGGGGGGCGGCCACCGAGGACCGGACCGCCATGTAGGCGCCCACACCGGCGGCGCCGACGCATCCCGCGCCAACCAGTGCGACAACGAGAATCTTCGAGGTCATGGCGTTCGCCCAAGGAGCAAGGCCTGTACCGTCCCAAACCTTACTCCTTTTCGACCTCGTCAGACACGCGAAGGGGACACAGGACAGCCGCGGTCACCAGGAGCGGGCAGCCGCCTTCGACGTGCGACTTTCGGCGTTCGGCCGTTCCCAGACGCCGTTGAATACCCCCGGACCTGTTCCCCGAGTAGACTTGTGCCGTGCGCGTCCTTGTCCTGGGCGCCGGGATTATCGGCGTCACCACTGCCGAAGCGCTCGCAAGCCGCGGCGCTGAGGTCACCGTTCTCGACATGCGGTCGCCCTCGCGGGGCTCCTCGCAGGCCGCTGCGGGAATGCTCACGCCCTACATCGAGGCTGACGGCAACAACCCTCTCTTGGGTCTCTGCACCAGAAGCCTCGGCCTGTACGACGAATTCGTTGCGCGTATCCTCGAGGTGAGTCGGGGTGGCATCGAGTACGCGCGAACCGGCACGCTCGAAATCGCCCTCGACGATGACGGCGAAGCGCGGCTGCTTGGCAGCAAAGTGTGGCTCGATACGACCGGTGTCGACTCCGAGTGGCTCGACGGCGACGCCGTGCGCGGATTCGAACCCAGCGTCACGCCCGCAGCTCTCGGCGGTCTCTTCACTCCGGATCACGGTCTCGTCGGCACCGAAGCTCTCGTCAATGCGCTCGTCCAGCAGGCCAAGATTGCCGGGGCCATTTTCGAGTTCCCCGTGGAGGCCCTCAGCGTCGAGCAGCGCGGCGACGCCGTTGAAGTGAAGAGTGCGGACCGCACCTACGCCGCCGACGCGGTTGTCATCGCCACGGGCAGCTGGTCACGCCGCGTGCGCATCGCCCAGGTCGCGGCGCTCCCGGTGCGCCCCATCCGCGGACAGCTTCTCCATCTGCAATGGTGCGAAGGTGACCAGCCCGGCCGGATCGTCTGGGGGCCCCACTGCTACGCGGTTCCGTGGTCCGACGGGTCTCTTCTGGTCGGCGCCACGGCAGACGACGTCGGATTTGATGAAGGCACGACGGTGGCGGGCGTGCAGTCGCTGACGACCGGGGCGATCGAGCTGTTGCCACATGCATCCGGGGCGCGTCTTGAGGCAATTCGGGTCGGGCTGCGGCCTCAATTAGCCGACGGCGTGCCAGCGATCGGACCCTTCACGAACGCACCGCGCATCGTTGCCGCCACGGGCCACTACCGCAGTGGCGTGCTGCTTGCACCGCTGACGGCGGAGCTGGTAACCAGGTATCTCCTGGACGGACACTACGATCCCGCGTTTTCGATTACAACGCCCGATCGATTTGCGTCCGCGTCGGCAACGCGCTGATTGCGTCGCCGTGGCTGGCGTCGGGAGGACGCGATGAAGCTGCCGATGTCTGAGGTCGAGACTCGCCTGGCGGATCTGCCCGGATGGTCCGTCAAGAATCACGCGCTGGTGCGCACACTCGAGTTCCCGTCGTTCCCGGATGCCATTGCGTTCGTCACGCGGCTCGCGTTCGATGCGCAGCAGAATGATCACCACCCGGATCTCACGGTCAGCTATCGAAAGGTGACGGTGACATGGAGCACGCACAGCGACGGAGGGATCACCGCGAAGGACATCGACGGGGCGCACACGACGGACGCGGTCGCCAAAGCGTTTCGCGCCGCGAGTCCCAAGTCATGAGCCCGAACGCCATTGTGCGCGGCTGGTCGTCCGTGAGCCGCAGCCGGTCCCTGCAGCTCGCAGTCTCCAACTTGTAGCCTGTCGCGAGATGCGCCTCAAGACCAGCTACACATCCCGCGAAGTCGCCGCGCTCACCGGACTCAGCGCCCGTCAGCTGCAGAGTTGGGACGCGAGCCGGATCTTCCTCTCTGCTATTGCCTCACGTCGCACCAGCGCTGGCGGCTTCACCGAGCGGCGCTACACTCCCGTCGACGTGCTGGAGTTGATGGCCCTCGCCGATCTCCGTCGTCGCGGATTCACCCCGTTGGCGTTGCGACAGATGATGGACGCGCTTCGCGACTACTTCCGGCGTCGTCTGTCAGAGACGCTGGACGACGCGGGTGACGTCCGGCTGTTGACGGACGGGAAGGGCCTGTTTCTGAGGACGCAGCAGGGGCACATTTTCGACCTGCTGGCCGATCCGTTTCAGCCGTTGATTACGGGGGATGGGCTGCCGCTCAAGCCCGTCACGGGAAAGGCGCGAAGACGGCCAAAGAAAGCAGACAGTCGAGGCCGCTAGATTCAGTCGATTGGGAAGATATCGCTGAGGCCGTCGGCGGGGCGCGGAATGACGTGCACGCCGACCAGCTCGCCGATCTTGCGGGCAGCCGCGGCACCCGCATCCGTCGCCGCCTTCACCGACGCGACGTCGCCACGGACAATGGCGGTGACCAGACCTGCGTCGACCTTCTGCCAGCCGACGAACGCGACATTCGCCGTCTTCACCATGGCGTCCGTGGCCTCGACCATCCCCACGAACCCCCGGGTTTCGATGAGCCCGAGTGCTTCGCCCGGCAGCAGCTGTCGCGCGTCCTTCGGTGTTGGCGGCATACGAATCGAGACTGTAGCACGTTGGGGTTGTGGGTTCTGGAGGTTCCGGGTTCCGCGGTGCTGGTTCGCGGTTCCGCGTTCTGCGGGTCCGCAGGACTTCAGAAACCTGGGA
>JBDTNQ010000111.1:0-14797 GCA_039933635.1 Acidobacteriota bacterium | reverse complement strand
CGACCGACGTGACCACTCGTCTGTCGACCACTCGCGATGCGCTTGCCGACGTGCTGATTTACGAGCAGGATCTCGATCGATACACGTTGCGGGGACTTGGCGGGCGATCGATCGTGATCCGCGAGGCGGGCGACAAGCCCAATACCTGCTCCATCGTCCGGGCCACCGTCGGCTACTTCACGCACGCGGAACAGGCGGCGCAGTTTCCGCAGGCCGAGAATCCCGGCATCATCGAGCGTTCGGCGAAGACCGGCGCCGATTGCACGGGGGAGTTGAAGCGCTAGATGGCGACACTGCGCACCGATCGGTTGACCAAGGCATATGGCGGACGGACCGTCGTGCGCGACGTGAGTCTCGATGTGGCGTCCGGCGAAGTCGTGGGTCTGCTCGGTCCCAACGGCGCCGGCAAAACGACCACGTTCGGGATGGTCGTGGGCCTCACCGGGCCGGATCAGGGGCAAGTGCTCCTGGACGACCAGGACGTGACGAACGATCCGATGTACGTACGGGCACGCAAGGGCATCGGGTACCTGCCGCAGGAGCCGTCGATCTTTCGCGGCCTGACCGTCGAGCAGAACGTCCTGGCGATTCTGGAGACGCTGCCGATCGACGCAGCCACGCGGCACGCACGGCTCGCGGAACTGCTCGCCGAACTGGGGTTGACGTCCCTTGCCCGCGCCAAGGCGTACACGCTGTCTGGCGGCGAACGGCGACGCGTCGAGATCACCCGTGCCCTGGTCAATCAGCCGAAGTTCATTCTGCTCGACGAGCCGTTTGCGGGGATTGACCCCATCGCGGTCGCGGATATCCAGAAGATTGTGGTACACCTCAAGGACCGGGGCATTGGCGTGCTGGTCACGGACCACAACGTCCGCGAGACGTTGAAGATGACCGATCGCGCCTATATCGTGCACGACGGCGTGATCTTCCGAAGCGGTACGCCGGAGGCCCTGGCCGCCGACGAGGACGTCAAACGGATTTACCTCGGGGCCGAATTCCGGCTGGACTAAGATTGGTGTGCACGCAGGCACCCTGAGACTTGATGGCCATTCACCAGAAACTCCACGCGCGACTCGTTCAGAAGCTGATTCTGACGCCGTCGCTGCAGCAGGCCATCAAACTCCTGCCCATGACGACGTTGGAACTCGCCGAGCTCCTCAATCAGGAGATGGTCGAGAATCCGATGCTCGAGGAGGTGCCCACCGAGGAGACGGCGCAGGATGCTGCGCAGACGACCGAGGCCCCGGAGCCCGAGAAGAAGCCCGACGACAAGGGCGACACGTGGGACGATCAGGACTACGAGTATTTCTTCGGCGAGTACCTGAACGACGACAGCTATCGCTCGCGCCAGCCCCAGGAAGTCAAGGAACTGCCGCCGATCGAGAACACCCTGTCCAGCAAGGGATCGCTGGCCGAGCACCTCATCTGGCAGTTGAACCTGCAGCAGGCTGACGACATCACGCGCGAAATCGGCGCCGCCATCATCGGCAACATCGATGACGACGGCTACCTGGTGGCGTCGGTCAACGAGATTGCCGCGCTTGGCCCCTGGGACGTGGTGGCGGTGGAGCAGGCGCTCGAGCACATCCAGGCGTTCGATCCCCCGGGGGTCGCCGCGCGCGATCCACGCGAGTGCCTCCTGTTGCAGCTGAAGCCGCTGGGCCTCATGGGCTCGCCCGTCGAGACGATCATCCGCGAGCACCTGCACTTGCTGCAGAACAACCGTCTGCCGGACCTGGCGAAACTGCTCGGCTGCGACATCGAGGAAGCGAAGCAGCACATCGAGGTCATCAAGCACCTCGACCCGAAGCCGGGCGCGCGCTACAGTCTGGCCGATTCGCAATACGTCATCCCCGACGTGTACATCGTGAAGACCGAGGATGGGTACAAGGCCGTTCTGAACGAAGACGGACTGCCGCAGCTGCGCATCAGCCCGGTGTACCGCCGCCTGCTCGACAAGGGCGGCGAAACCAGCGATGAGACGCGCGCGTACGTGAAAGACAAATTCCGCGCGGCGCTGTGGCTGCTCAAGTCCGTCGACCAGCGGCAGAAGACGATCGTCAAGGTGGCGACGAGCATCATCAACTTCCAGCGCGCGTTCCTCGATCACGGTATCGAACACCTGCGGCCCTTGGTGCTGCGGGATGTCGCGAGCGACATCGGGATGCACGAGTCGACGGTCTCGCGCGTCGTGAACAACAAGTACGTGCACACGCCGCAGGGCGTGTACGAGCTGAAGTTCTTCTTTCATAGCGGCATCAGCAGCTCGTACGGCGAGAGCGTCTCGTCGGTGACGATCAAGCAGCGCATCAAGAGGATCATCGAGGCGGAGGACGCGAAGCGTCCGCTGAGCGACTCGAAGATCATGAGCATTTTGCAGAAGGAAGGCCTTGTGCTGGCGCGCCGGACCATCGCGAAGTACCGCGAGGAACTGAAGATTCCGACGTCGAACCAGCGCAAGATTCTCTACTGAAGTCAGGACACAACCCGCCATGATGACGGTCACAGTGACCGGCCGGCACATCGAGATTCCGGCCGCGACGCGTCTGCAGATCGAGAAACGCATCGGCCGTTTGCACCGTGTGCTGAACGAGCACGCCGTCTCGGCACAATGCGTCGTGACCCGCGAGCGCCTCGGCGTCGCGTGCGAACTCACGGTGCACGCCAAAGGGGACCACATGCTGGTCGCCATTGGACGGCACGCGCGACTGATCACCGCCGTGGGCGAAGCCATCGAAAAAGTGTCGCACCAGGCGGAGCGACTCGCTGATCGCTGGAAGACGCGCAAGCGCGACCGTCGACGGCCGCCCGAGCCGGCCGTCGAAGCGGCACCGGTGGAACGCGTGCCGCGCGTCATTCGCACCCGCGGCTACTCCGTGAAACCGCTGAGCATCGATGATGCCGTGATGGCGCTGGGCGAACAGGTCTTTCTGGTCTTTCGCCATACCGAGACGGAGCGCGTGGCCGTGCTGTTTCGGCGGCCCGACGGCAACTTCGGCCTCATCGACGCGGAATCCTGAGCGCTGTGGCAGCCACTGGCCGGAAGCGCAAGGCGAGTCGAACCCGCGACGCGTCGTTCGTGGTGGTGACGGGCGTCTCCGGCGCGGGCAAGTCTCATGCGATTCGCGCACTCGAAGACCTGGGCTACTTCTGCGTCGACAACCTGCCCATCGCGCTCCTCCCCACGTTTGCTGACCTGACGCTGCACGCGGAGGGCGAAACGCGCCGTGCGGCGGTCGTGATCGACATCCGCGAAGGGCGTGAACTCACCCAGTTTCCTGCCGTGTACCGCCGCCTCCAGCGGCAGTCGCGCAAGCGCGTGCGCCTGCTGTTTCTCGAGGCCGCGGACAGCGTGCTGCTGCAGCGGTTCAGCGAGACCCGGCGACCGCACCCTCTGGCGGCGAAGCGCTCGGTCGCAGAAGCTCTGGCCGAGGAACGGCGCCTGCTCGAGCCGGTGCGCCGCCTGGCCGATCGCGTGCTCGACACCACCGCCCTCACGGTCCACGAGCTTCGCCGACGCGTCCGCGAGACGGTCGGCGGCGCCGAAGCCCTCGCGCCGCTGAGCGTCACCCTTCTCAGCTTCGGCTTCCGGCACGGCGTGCCGGAAGACGCGGATCTGTTGTTCGACGTCCGCTTCCTGCCCAATCCGCATTTCGTGCCGACGCTGAAGAAATGGAGCGGCCGCAATCCGCGCGTGTCGCGCTACGTCCTGCGCTCGCCGGCGTCAGGCCGGTTCCTGCGATTGACCGCCGCGCTCCTGCGTTTCCTGCTGCCGCAGTACGTCAGCGAAGGGAAGGCCTACTTGACGATTGGGGTGGGGTGCACTGGTGGCCGCCACCGCTCTGTCGCGATTACTGAAGCCCTGGCAAGGCGGCTACGTCGCGTACCCGGCATTGAACTGCGGGTGCGGCATCGGGATGTGGGAGCAGAGTAGGGACTCGCCCAGTCAGTCAAGACCTCTGAGCGGAAGCCAGATGTCGAAGGTCTGAAGCTGAAAACGGCGCCGGTCGGCAGGCGCGGCCAGCGATCTGACCAAATAGCCCGCCGACCGCACCGTACTAGAACGGAATATCGTCGTCGCTCGGCGCGTCGACCGGGGTCATGTCGTTCGTGGACCCGCCCTCTTCGGCATAGCTGCCGCGATCACGGGTGGTGCGCGTGCCGCCTCCGCCGCCTCCGCCGCCTCCACCGCCGCTGCTGCTGAGCAGCACGACCTTGTCGGCGCGGATCTCGGTCGTTTTCGCGGCCTTGCCTTCCTTGTCGGTCCACTCCCGCGTCTGGATGCGGCCTTCGACGTAGATCTGCTTACCCTTGGTGAGGTACTCGTGCAGGACCTCGGCGGTCTTGCCCCAGATCACGATGCGATGCCACTGCGTGTCTTCCTTGTTGTTGCCTTCGCGGTCCTTGAACTTCTCGGTCGTGGCGAGACTGACCGTGGCGACGGGCGTGCCGCCGGCCGTAAACCGCATCTCGGCGTCGCGCCCGAGGTTGCCCACCAGAATCGCCTTGTTCACACTGCCCATATCGGGTGTCCTGACTCCTGAGACCGCGCGCTAGCGCTTGACGCCCATCGTGGTCAATTTCTGATTGGCCATGAGCGCCTGCGTGGCGTTGGGAAATTGTTTGATGACCGTCTCGAACATCCGCTGCGCCTGAGGCCGTTGGTTCAAGTCCAGGAAGCAGATGCCCTGCATATAATACGCTTCCGCGAGATGGTCCGAGGTCTTGTACGTCGTGATCAGCTTCTGATATTCCGGAATCGCCTCGCGGCACTTGCCCTGTTGGTAGAACGCTTCGCCCACCTGAAATTGTGCCTGGGCCGCGTCCGGAGCGTCGGGATATTTCTGAATCACCTCACGGAACCCTTCGATGGCGAGATCGAACCGGTTGCTCATGTAATCGCCGAACGCGCGTGTGTAGATCGTGCCAGCCGACGGCTGCAGGACGGGCGACAGCGTGTTGGCGCCAGACGACGGAGAAGGTGAGGATCCGGCGGCCGAGGCCGGCGCGTCCGGCGTGGCTGGCGCGCCGCTGGCGCTCGGGGGCTGCAGAAGGCCGACGAGCGTGCTGATCTGAGTCGCCAGCGTGCGGATGCCGTCACGGATAGCGGTCATTTCCTGGGTCAGCTGCGAGACCCGCACGTCGCTGTCCTGCATCTTCTCCCGCAGCGTCGCGAGATTGGTGAGCGCCTGGTCCAGCGCGACCTTCTGGTTCGCGAACAGCTTCACGTTGGCGTCTGACAGGTCGTCGAGCCGTTTGCTCGTGGACTTGAGCTGGTCGGCCAGTTGATTGTTCGCCAGCTGCAGCCGGCTGATTTGTTCCTGCAGCATTCGCACATCGGCGCTGAGCTGCAGGTGTTCGCGATTCTGGGCGCGGGCAGGCGACGCCGCCGAGGCCAGCGCCAGAACGAAGAGGGCAACGGTCACTCGTATGCTCATGGTGTGTCCACCGGTTTCGATCGCGTCCGGCTACTTCGATGTCAGCATGAAGTGCGCGCGGCGGTTGTGCGACCAGGCCGTCTCGTCGTGGCCCGGATCGAATGGGAATTCCTTGCCGTAGCTGACCGTTCTCAGCCGCTCGGCGCCGACCCCCAAGGTCAGCATGTAGTTCCGCACGGCGAGCGCCCGCCGATCGCCCAATGCCAGATTGTATTCGGCCGTGCCCCGTTCGTCGCAGTGTCCTTCCACCGTGACCACCCACGTCGCGTATTGCTTGAGCACGTCCGCATTGCTCGCCAGCACCTTCTTCGCGGTGTCATCCAACTGGTCGCTGTCGTACAGGAAGTAGATCGCCTTCAGCGGCGAGTTGTCGTTGATGTCCTTGACGTCCTTGCCGCTGTACGGATCGGAGAGCGGACGTGACGCGACGACGCTATCCCGGGGGACCGGAGGCGGATCGGGCGGACGCGAGGTCACCGTGTCGGATCCTCCGCCAGGCGCGGAGGCGTTGAGGAAGGGGGGTGGCGCCACCGGCACCGGCGGCTTCTTGCCGCCGCAGGCGGCGGCCACGAACAGGGCGAGGAACGGAATCAGGACGAGACGTTTCATGGATCGATCCTCAAAAAATAGGGCAACCGCGCGCGATCACTTGGTTGCAAAAGGCTGCCAGGTCGGATGTTCGTTGTCGCCGACTTCCGTGATCTTCTGGATGTTCTGACCGGTGCGGTCGATGATGGCCAGCTGCTTGCGGCCCCAGCGCGTCGTCACGAACGCGATGTGCCGGCCGTTGGGCGCGATCGCCGGGCTCTCGTTCGACCCCACGCCGTCCGTGAGGATCTTCACGCCCGGGTTGTTGAAGTCGTAGATGGCGATGTCGTGCCCGGAGCTCGTCTCAATCGTGAACGCGATGAAGTTCAGACGCGACCAGGTGGGTCGGTCGATCTTCTGATTGATCGGCAGCCGCTGCAGACCTGTGCCGGCGGCCGTCACCACATAAAGCTGATTGGACCCGGTTCGATCCGACGTGAACGCCAGCTTGCCTCCGTCCGGAGACCAGGTCGGCGCGCCGTCGTTGGCCGACGGCGTGTTCGTCAGGTTGTGCAGGTCGGTGCCGTCACGGTTCACGATCCAGATGTCGTTGTTGCCGCTGCGGTTCGACATGAACGCGAGCTTCGAGCCGTCAGGCGACCAGGCCGGCAGTTGGTTCTGGACTTCTTCGTTCCCATGCGCCGGTCGCGCCAACGCGCGCCCGGGCTCGGCCAGATTGGCGACATAGATATCAGGGAAACCCGTGGTGTACGAGGTATACGCCAGTGCGCTGCCGCTCGGCGACCACGAGGGATTGATGTTGAGGCTGCGATTGACGGTGAATCGCAGCTGATTGGCGCCGTCATAGTCGGACAGGTAGATTTCCTTGCCCTGACCGGCGGTCGATGTCGGTCGTCCCGTCACCCGCAGGGCGTCCCTGTTCGAAGAAAACGCGAGCTTGGTGCGTGCTACGCCGTCGAGGTTGCGCTTCTGCTTGTGGAAATCGTCGGCGATCGCGTGGGCGCAGTCGCGCGATCCGCGCGCGGTCTGCAGGCCGCAGTCGTACTGCATCGCGAAGTATTCCTTGCCGCGGGCTGCACCCTTGATGCCGATGAGACGGAGTTCAATCGTGACAGCCGTGGCGCTCGTGAACCGCGCGGCGCCCGTCAGCACGAAGTCGGCGCCGAGGTCGCTCCACTGATCGAAGGGTAGGGCGGCGGGGGGCGCGACGGGAATCGACGCCGAGCGTGCGCGCGGAATCATGTCGTATTCGCGTTCGAAGTTGATGTCGCCCCACAACACGTCCGCGATGGTCGTCGCCGCCGTCCCTTGATCGGCGCCGCCGCCGCTCAAGACGAAGTTCGGCAACCCGATGTGCGGGTGCGTGCTGACGTTGCTGAGCGCCAGGGCGAATTCGTCCTGCTGCGTGTCGGCCGCGAGTCGCGCGGCATGCACGACGCCGTCAGGCCGGCTGGCGGTTGTCAGCGCCAGCGCGCCGAGAAAGATGGTGAGAGCGATCCGTGCCTTCATCATTGCGTCCCGTAGGGAAAAGTAAGGTGAATGGTCAGCGTGTCTTTCTTGTACTCCGCCGGCAGCGGCAGCAACCGCGCTTCCTGCAGCGCAGCCCGGGCCGCGCGATCGAGCAGGCCGAAACCACTGCTTCGCTCGACGATCACGGGATCGATACTGCCGTTCCTGTGAATCGTGAACTTCAGCACGGTCTTCCCCGACTCCGGTTGGTTCTTGTTCCACACGCTGTCGATGGTGCTCAGCAATTGCGTCAAGTAGTCCTGGCAGCAGAAGTCCTGGAGGTCGGTGTCGCCGCCCGTGCCGGCTGTTCCGCCAAATGTCAGACCCGCGCCCTGGCCCCGCGCGCCCGTGTCGACCGGCGTATTCCCGGCCGTGATGCGCTGACCGGTCACCGGCGGCCGCGTCGGCGGCATGGGCGGTGGCTTCGGAGTCTTTGAGGGTGCCGTCTCCGCCGTCCGCGAGGGAGTCCGTGTCGGCATCGCCGGCGCGGGCGGGGCCTTGGGCTCCGGCACGGGCTCGGGTCGCTTGGGCGGTGGCGCCACCTGTTCCACCGCGCGGCCGCCCATGCTTTCCGTGCCGGTGGATTTCGGCCCGGCGGTGACGCCGCCGAGCGTGATCGTCATCACGGCCGGCGCGGGTTTCTTGGCGAACCACTCGCGCGGAAGCAGGAACGCCGTGGCTACCGCGACGACATGCAACGCGATCGACCATGTGATCGCCCGATTCGCCCGTCGGCTGTCCGCATTCGGAATCAGCGACGACGAATACACCTCCACGCTCATCGTCAGCGTCCGGCAGGCTGCGTCTGGATGTTCACGTTGTTGACGCCGCCGGCCTTCAGTTGATCCCACACGGCGATGACATCACCGTAGGGAAGCCCGGTGTCGCCCGCGAGCATCACGTCCTTCGTGTTCTTCGCCTCCAGCGCCTGCCGAATCCGCTCATCGAGCGTGGTCAGCGGCACGGGCACGCCGTCGATCTGCACCTGCCTGTTCTGGCGGAAGGAAAGTGGAATGGTGACCGTTACCGGCCCATTCGTGGCGACCGACCGGCTGGCCTTGGGGAGCTTCACGGGGAAGCCCTGTTGCATCATCGGCGCGGCCACCATGAAGATCACCAGCAGCACGAGCATCACATCGACCAGCGGAACCACATTGATCTCGGCCAGCGAACTCGACACGCGCGAACTGCGTCCGCGGCGGCGGCCGCTGCGATTCGAGACGGAGGGAATCGGCTCGAGCTTCGGCATGACTACGTGAAGTTGCGTTCCGCGATGGTCAGGAACTCCATCGAGAAATCATCGAGGTCGTTCGCAATCTTTTTTATCCGGCTCGTGATGTCGTTGTAGAAGTACACTGCCGGAATCGCGGCGAATAGGCCCGTCGCCGTGGCCACGAGCGCTTCCGCGATGCCCGGCGCCACGACTCCGAGACTGGTCGAGCCCTGTGCGCCGATGCTCTGAAACGACATCATGATGCCCCACACCGTGCCGAACAACCCGATGTAGGGCGTGATCGACGCGGTCGTCGCGAGAAACGATACGCGGTACTCGAGCTTCGAGACCTCGACGTTGGAGGCGCGCAAGAGCGCGCGATCCACGGCTTCCAGGCTCTTCAGCGTTGGACGGGAGGCTGGCGCGTCCGGCTTGCTCTCCGGTGCACGGAGTTGCGCGTTGAGTTCCGCGTAGCCCGCCTGGAAGAGGCCGACGAGGGGACTGGCCGCGAGCGTGGTCGAGGCCGCCTGCACTTCGGAAAAGCGGCTGCTCTTACGGAACACCTGAAGGAACGTGGCGCTCTGTGCCGCGATCCGCCGAAGCTGGAGGTGTTTGAACACGATGATGCCCCACGACACGGCCGAGAAGATCAGCAGTGTCGCAAGCACCAGCTGGACGACCAGGCTGGCGTGCAGGACCAACGAAACGATGTCGGTTGAGGATGCCGCCTCAGGTGAGCCGACGGCGGAGCCCGGATCCTGTACAGCAAGGATCACTGTGCCAAGCAAGCGCAATACGCCCTCCACACTAGGTTGTGGTGATGCGCCGCTGGGACACAGCGCGAACAGCGAAAGCGTAACACGCAGGGCGAAAGGGTGTCAAAGGTTTGATAGGATGGGAGTTCCGGTTCTGACATGCTTCGTTTCCTTGGCGTTCGCAATCTTGCCGTCATCGAACACATGGAAGTCGAATTCGAGCCGGGCCTGAACCTGCTCACGGGTGAAACCGGCGCAGGGAAGTCCGTCCTCATCGAAGCCATTGCCCTGCTGGTCGGCGGCCGCGCCAGCGCCGATCTCGTGCGTACGGGCGAGGAGTCCGCCAGCGTCCAGGCGGTGTTCGAACGCCCCGACGGACGCGAAGTCATCGTGCGCCGTGAGATTTCGGCGCAGGGCAGGAGTCGCGCCTTCATTGACGATGCCCTGGCTACCACGACGGCCCTCCGCGAGATTGGGGTCGAGCTGCTCGACCTGCATGGTCAGCACGAACATCAGACCCTGCTTGACCCTTCCACTCATTTGACGCAGCTCGACGCCTGGTTGGCGGAGGACGAACTCTGCGCTCGGGTGGCCACGGCGTTCGAGCGATGGCGGGCGGTGGTCGCACAACGCGAGCGGACGCAGTTGGACGGCCGTGAAAAGCAGGCGCGGATCGACATGGCGACCTTCCAGTTGCAGGAGATCGACAAGGTTGGCCCCGAAGCGGACGAGGACGATCGGTTGACGACGGAGAGAACGGTGCTCGGCAATGCCGACCGTCTCAGCCGGCTCTCGACCGAAGCGTACGCGGCGCTCTACGACAGCGAGGACGCCGCCCTCACGGGCCTCGCACTGGTCTGGAAGCGCCTCGCCGATCTTGCCGCGATCGATCCCAGGTTCGACGCCTACGTCGAGCAGAAGCCGGCGATCAAATCGGCGCTCGAGGACCTCGCGTATTTCCTCAGGTCGTACGCGGCCGAGCTCGACGCGTCTCCCGATCGTCTGCAGGCCGTCGAAGATCGGCTCGCGCATCTCGAGCGGCTCAAGCGCAAATACGGTCCCGGGATGGCGGATGTCCTCGTCAAGCGCGACGCGTTGCGGCTCGAGCTCGCGGCTCTCGGATCGACTGAAGAACACGCGCGCGTTCTTGAACAGCAGGAGTCGGACACCCGACAGGAGTTTCTGCACGTCGCCGAACAACTCTCGTCGGTCAGAAGCGCCGCAGCCTTGAAGCTGTCCCCCGCCCTCGAGCGCGAGTTGCGTGAGTTGGCCATGCCGGATTGCCGTGTCGACGTTCGCGTGGCGCGCGGCGACCGGGCCGACCTCTGGGCCAAGACCGGTGTCGACGAAGTGGAGTTCTTTATTTCACCCAATCCTGGTGAGGAACTGCGACCACTGGCGCGGGTGGCCTCGGGAGGGGAGTTGTCGCGCATCACGCTCGCTCTTCGCACGCTCGCCACAACTGGTGCTCCCGGCCGTACGCTGGTCTTCGACGAGATCGATGCCGGTATCGGGGGAGCGGCGGCCGACGCGGTCGGGGCCCGCCTCCAGAACCTCGCCAGGCGATTTCAGATTCTGTGCATCACCCATCTGCCGCAGATCGCCGCCCGCACGGGCGCGCATTTCCAGATCGCCAAGCGGGTGCGTGCCGACCGTACATCCTCGGTGGTTGCCAAACTCGATCGCTCGGGTCGTGAGATGGAGATTGCCCGGATGATTGCGGGTGCCGAGGTGTCCTCCAAGGTGCTGGCATCGGCCCGCGAACTGATGACGGCCAGAGGCGAAAGCGAACAGGACACGAAAGGCGAAAGCGCCACCGCGGCGAAAGCGAAAGGGCGAAAGCGTGGCGCCTAGGTACTTCATCGAAACATTCGGATGCCAGATGAACGTGCACGATTCCGAGCGCCTGGGCGGATTGCTCGACGCTGCGGGTTACGAGGCGGCGTCCTCAGATGCGACGGCCGATCTCGTGGTCGTGAACACGTGCAGCGTGCGCGAGAAGGCCGAAGAGAAGCTCTACTCGCGCCTGGGTGAAATTCGACAGGCGGCGGCCGAAGCCGGACGCACGCCGACGATTGCGGTCACCGGCTGCGTCGCGCAGCAGGAAGGCGAGGCCCTGCTCAAGCGTGGCGCATCCATCGACGTGGTGGTTGGCACTCAGAGTCTGAAGCAACTGCCGGAGTTGGTGGCTCGCGCCCGCGACACCCAGCGGCGACAGCTCGACATCAATCCGTATGAAGACGTCTCGTTTCCGCTCGGGATGGTCCGCCACTCTGATCCTGTCCGCGCGTTCGTGACGATCATCGAAGGGTGCAACGAGTTCTGCGCATTCTGCGTCGTGCCCTACACCCGTGGCCACGAGCGGATGCGTCCCGTGAGCGACATCCTCGCCGACGTGCGGCATGCGGCCTCGACCGGCCATCGCGAGGTGCAGCTGCTCGGGCAAATCGTCAACCACTACCAGGCACCAGACGACGTCTCATGTGACTTCGCGGAGTTGCTGCGACGGGTGCATGACGTCGACGGGATCGACCGTCTCCGTTTCGCGAGTCCGCATCCACGACACGTCTCAGACGCGCTCATTCAGGCGTTCCGGGAACTGCCCAAGCTCTGCCGTCACATGCACCTCCCGCTCCAGAGCGGTTCCGACTCGGTGCTCCAGGCCATGCGCCGGCGTCACACCTCGTCGCATTATTTGGACCTCGTGGATCGGCTCCGACAGGCGCTTCCAGACATCGCCCTCAGCACCGATCTCATCGTAGGATTTCCGGGCGAGACGGCCGAGGACTTCGAGGCCACGCTCGACGTGGTGCGTCGCGTCCGCTACCACTCCCTGTATTCCTTCAAATACTCGCCTCGTCCCAACACCCTGGCCCACAGGCGGATGTCAGACGATGTGCCGGAGGGGGAGAAGACGAGGCGGATCATGGCGCTGCAATCGTTACAGCGGGATCTGCAGCTCGAGCGGTTCGCGCAGCTCGTCGGCTCCGTCGAGGACGTCTTGGTCGATTCCATTTCCCGGCGTCGCGCGTCGGACGTGGCCGGCCGTACGAGCGGCAATACAGTCGTGAATCTCCGGGGGCCAGCCGAGTGGCTCGGGCAGATCCTGCCCGTGCGCATCACGGAGGCGTCGCCCAACAGTCTTCGCGGCGAGGCACTCATGCCGGTGCCGGTGGGAGGGCAGTGATGCTGATCGAGATGTTCATCAAAGGCTTGATGATCGATCCCGTTACGAACATGCCCATCGTGATCCTGCGGGACGAAGACGGGCAGCGGACGCTCCCGATCTGGGTGGGCCCGGTCGAGGCGAACGCCATCGCACTCCAGATCGAGAACGTCGTGCCGCCGCGGCCTATGACGCACGACCTGCTTCGAAATCTGATGCAGGATCTCGGCGGCCAGCTCGTCCGGGTCATCATCTCGGATCTCAAGGACGCCACTTTCTACGCCTACCTCGAGGTCGACCGTGCCGGCGAGCGCCTCTTCATCGACACGCGTCCCAGCGACGCCCTGGCGCTCTCACTTCGCACGAAGGCTCCGGTGTTCGTCGAGACACAGGTGCTCGACCGGGCCCGGAGCGTGGACGTCTCATCGGACGAAGCCGATCGCGAGCGCCTCCAACGGTGGCTCGAAAGTTTGGATCCGGACGACCTCGGCTACAAGATGTAGCGTCCTGTTCTTGACACGCCCCTAGGGCCTCCCTAGAATGGGCCCTAGTCCACGTTAGGGTTCCCTCCCACCGGAACAGGCGGTCCATGGTCATATCTATCGCCAACCAGAAAGGCGGCGTTGGCAAAACAACGACCGCGATTAATCTCGCGGCCGCGCTGGCGCTTCGTCAGAAGAGGACGCTCCTCATCGATCTCGATCCGCAGGCCAACAGTTCGATGTCCTATCTCGACATCACCACGGTGGATCGCTCCATCTACGACGTCTTCACTGACCCGGCCGTGGGACTGCGCGACGTGATTCGTCCGTCCAGCCAGCCGAATCTGTGGGTGGCGCCCGCGCGCATCGCCCTGGCCAAGCTCGAGGCCCGTTTGGTGGGGGAGATCGACGCACATTACAAATTGAAGGATCGTCTCGCCGCGGTCGCATCGGACTTCGACGCAGTGGTGATTGACTGCCCGCCAGCTCTCGGGCTGCTCACGGTCAACGCGCTCGTCGCGTCCACGCATCTGCTCATTCCCATCCAGTCTTCGTACTTCGCCCTTGAGGGCACCGACGACCTGCTCGAAACCATCGAAAAAGTTCGCTCCCGGGCGAATCCCTCGCTTCGCATCATTGGCGTCGTGATCACGATGCACGACAAACGCACGGCGCTGGCCCGGGACATCCGCGGACAGATCGACAAGGTCTTCGGCAGCAAAGTCTTCAGAACGGTCATCACCAAGAGCGTGAGGCTCGAAGAGAGTCCGGCCTACAAAGAATCCATCTTCCAGTTCGCGCCGGACTCCACCGGGGCGACCGAGTACTACCGCCTGTGTGAGGAGGTCATCGACCGTGTCTAAGCGCGGACTTCCCGTCTCTCTAAAAATGCGTCACGACGAGCACTACGTCGACGCGCTGTCCAGTTCTGCCGGGACGCCTATCGGCCGGCTCGTGGCCATCGATCAGATCGAGCCCAACCCTGACCAGCCCAGGCAGGTCATGGGCGATCTCTCTGAGCTGATGGCCTCCATCTCCGAAAAAGGGGTCATCGAGCCGCTCATCGTCAGGCAACGTGGCAGCCGGTATCAGATCATCGCCGGGGAACGCCGCTACCAGGCAGCCGTCCGCGTCGGGTTGCGCGAACTTCCTGTCGTCATTCGCGAAGTCGACGACACGGAAATTATCGAGGTCGCCCTGGTTGAGAACATTCAACGCAAGGACCTCAGCCCGTTCGAGGAGGCCGAGGCCATGTCGAGCTTGGCCGACCGCTGTGGCTACACCCATGAAGACTTGGCCAAGCGGCTGGGGAAGTCGCGCACTTCGGTCACTGAGTCCCTGGCGCTGGCGGCGATGCCTGATGAGGTTCGCAACCTTTGTCGGCTGGCCGACATTTCGTCTAAATCGTTGCTTCTACAGGTAGTTAGGCAGCAGTCGCCCGAGAAAATGATCGCGTTCGTCGAACATCTGACGCGCGAATCTCAATCGGGCCAGGTGACGCGTGAAGTGGCCCGTAAGGTGGCGGCGAAGCCTAAGCCTGGGCGCCCAAAGTCCTTCGTGTTTCAGTATCGTCCCCCAACAAAGGCGTTTAATCTCAACCTCAAGTTCCGCAAGGCGGACGTTGACCGCGCCGAGGTCATCGAGGCGCTGGAAGCCATCATCGACGAGCTGCGCAAGTCGCACTA
>JBDTNQ010000110.1:0-15038 GCA_039933635.1 Acidobacteriota bacterium | reverse complement strand
GCGACGACACTGGATGAATACCGCAAGTACATCGAGAAGGACGCCGCGCTCGAACGGCGGTTCCAGCCGGTGCAGGTCGGTGAACCGAGCGTCGAGGACACGATCAGCATCCTGCGCGGCCTGCGCGAGCGGTACGAGATCCATCACGGCGTCAAGTTCAAGGACTCCGCCCTCGTCGCAGCGGCGGTGCTCTCACATCGCTACATTGCCGACCGCTTCCTGCCCGACAAAGCGATCGACCTCATCGACGAGGCCGCCTCGCGTCTTCGCATGGAGATCGACTCGATGCCGGCCGAGCTCGACGAAGTCGAGCGCCGCATCATGCAGCTCGAGATCGAACGCGAAGCCTTGCGCAAGGAGTCGGATCCCGCGTCGAAAGAGCGGCTGGCCAAGCTCGAGCGCGAGATGGCGGACCTCAAGGAAACGCGCACGCGTTTGGCGGCGCAGTGGCAGAACGAAAAGAGCGCCATTCAGGGCGCCCGCGCCCAAAAAGAAGAACTCGAGGGGCTGCGGACCGAGTTCGCGAACGCCCAGCGCACCGGCGATTACGCGAAGGCGTCCGAGCTCCAGTACGGCCGCATCCCGGAACTCGAGCGCCAGATTCAAGAACACGAACAGCCGGCCGGCGAGGCCCCAACCATGCTCAAGGAGCAGGTCGACGAGGAGGATATCGCCGAGGTCGTGTCGCGCTGGACGCACATTCCCGTCAGCCGCCTGATGGAGGGGGAAGTGCAGAAGCTCATCCACATGGAAGATCGGCTGCACCAACGGATCGTCGGCCAGGATGAAGCCGTCGTGGCCGTGGCGAACGCGATTCGTCGCGCGCGCGCGGGTCTGCAGGATCCGAATCGTCCGCTCGGCAGTTTCATCTTTCTGGGCCCGACAGGGGTCGGCAAGACCGAACTGGCCCGTGCATTAGCGGGATTTCTGTTCGACGACGAACACGCCATGGTCCGAATCGACATGTCGGAGTATCAGGAGAAGCACACGGCGTCCCGGCTGATCGGCGCGCCCCCGGGCTACGTGGGCTACGAGGAAGCCGGCCAGCTCACCGAGGCCGTCCGGCGGCGGCCGTACGCCGTGGTGCTCTTCGACGAGATCGAGAAAGCGCACCCCGAGGTCCTGAACGTGATGCTTCAGCTTCTCGACGACGGCCGTCTGACGGATGGCAAGGGCCGCACGGTCGATTTCCGGAACGCGGTCATCATCATGACCTCCAACGTCGGGAGCCAGTTCATCGCCGAACGCGCCTTGCGCGGCCAGACGGACCTCGACGAAGGCGTGCGCCGGGAGCTGACCGAGGCCCTCCGGCAGCACTTCAAGCCCGAGTTCCTCAATCGGATCGACGACGTGATCTTCTTCCACGCGTTGAGCCGCGAGGATATTCGCCAGATCATCGACATCCAGCTGCAGGGCCTGATGAAGCGGCTGGAAGACCGCAAACTGCGCGTCGAGCTGAGTTCGGCAGCCCGGGACGCGCTGATTGCGGAGGGCTACGACCCGGTCTACGGCGCGCGGCCGCTGAAGCGCACGCTGCAGCGACGGCTGCTCGATCCACTCGCCCTGGCCGTGCTCAACGGGGAGTTTCACGAGGGCGACGTGGTCTCCGTCGACGCGGAACACGGCAGCCTGGTGTTAAATAGAGAGGGCAATGCCTCAAGACGCTAATCCGCGCCCGCCGCGCCGCCGCCTCCCCACTCGTCGTCCGCTGTCGCCGATGTGGTTTGGCGCCGCGTTGTTCGGCGTGCTGCTCATCGCCAATTTGGCCGCCGGGTTCCTGCACCAGGGGCAGTCGCTGGACTACTCGGCGTTCAAGACCCTGCTCGCGCAGGGCCAGGTGGTCGAAGTCCAGCTGAGCAAGGACTCGATTTCTGGCAAGTATCAGGACGGGAGCGGCTCGCAGAAAGCCTTCACGTCCGTCCGGGTCGAAGATCCGAAGCTGGCCGAGCAACTCGACGCGCAGAAGGTGCGCTACTCCGGCGAAGTCCAGAGCGCCTGGATGACCGAGCTCCTGAGCTGGATTTTCCCGGTGTTGCTCGTCATCGGTCTCTGGACCTTCTTCTTCCGCCGCATGGGCAACACCGAAGGCGGCATCATGTCCTTCGCCCGCAGCAAGGCGAAGATCTACGCGGAAGACGACGTTAAGGTGAGCTTTTCGGACGTGGCCGGCGTGGACGAAGCCGCCGACGAACTGCGCGAGGTCGTGGACTTCCTCAAGAACCCCACGAAATACACGACGCTCGGGGGACGCATCCCCAAGGGGGTGCTGCTCGTGGGTCCTCCCGGCACCGGCAAGACGCTGCTCGCCCGTGCCGTGGCCGGCGAAGCGAAGGTGCCCTACTTCAGCCTGAGCGGCTCGGAATTCGTGGAGATGTTCGTTGGCGTCGGCGCCGCGCGCGTGCGCGACCTGTTCCGCCAGGCCGAGGCCAAGGCGCCGTGCATCGTCTTCATTGACGAGCTCGATGCGCTGGGCAAGACGCGCGTCCAGTCCCCGATGGGCGGCCACGAAGAGCGCGAACAGACATTGAACCAGCTGCTCGCGGAGATGGACGGTTTCGACGCCAAGAAGGGCGTCATCATCATGGCCGCGACGAACCGGCCGGAAGTACTCGATCCGGCGCTGCTCCGTCCCGGCCGATTCGATCGACGCGTGCTCGTCGACAAGCCCGACGTCAAGGGACGCGAGGCCATCCTGCGCATCCACGTACGCAACGTCAAGCTCGCCGACAACGCGGACATGGGATTGCTGGCCGCGCGCACGGGGGGATTCGCCGGCGCCGACCTCGCGAATCTGGTCAACGAGGCCGCGTTGCTCGCCGCGCGCCGCGAGAAGAAGGCCGTCGACCGTTCAGACTTCGACGAAGCGGTCGATCGCATCGTGGCCGGCCTCGAGAAGAAGCGCGTGATGAATCCCCGCATTCGCCGCGTGATTGCCGTGCACGAGGTCGGCCACGCGATTGTGGCCAGCTCGCTGCCCGGTCAGGACGCCGTGCACAAGGTGTCGATCATCGGGCGCGGCTTCGGCGCCCTCGGGTACACGATGCAGCTGCCGACCGAGGACCGTTACCTGCGCACGCGGGCCGAGCTCCAGAACGAGCTCACCGTGTTGCTCGGCGGACGCTCGGCAGAGTGGCTGGTCTTCGGCGAGCTGACGACCGGCGCGCACAATGACCTCATGCGCGCCACCGACATCGCGCGGGCCATGGTCACGGAGTACGGCATGAGCGACTCGGTCGGTCCCGTGAATCACGAGGGCCGCAATCGCAGCATGTTCCTGGACAATCCCTCGATGCCCGAGCGCGGCGCCTACGCGGAGGAGACCGCGCGGGTCATCGACGTCGAGGTGAAGCGCCTCATTGCGGAAGCCGAGGATGCGGCCCGGACGCTCCTGGCAGCCCACCGCGCGAAGTTGGATCAGGTGGTCGAGTTCCTGCTGGACAAGGAAGTGATCGAAGGCGACGAACTCCGCGCCATCCTCGGCGCGCCCGAAGCGCCCGTCGAGAATGCCGGCTAGCCCGCCAGGGCTGGATCCGTCATCACACCCACGCGCCGCCACGGGACGGCCCGCGCGGTTGTTCCTGCTCGCCGCGTTCTTTGCGAGCGGATTCGCCGCCCTTCTCTACCAGACCATCTGGCAGCGGATGCTGACGCTCTTTGGCGGCGCCGATGTCCAGTCCGTCACCATCGTCGTCTCTGCATTCATGGCCGGGCTCGGCTTCGGCAATCTCGCCGGTGGGCACATCGCCGATCGCTTGTCGGTGCGCGGATGCCTGCGCGGATTCGCGATCTGCGAACTGGCTATCGCCCTGTTTGCGTTCTTCAGCCCCACCATCTACTACGACTGGCTCTACGTGCACGTGGGCGCGATGGCGCTGTCGCGCCTGACGTTGGGCGTCATCGTCTTCACCGTCACGCTCTGGCCCACGTTCTTCATGGGCCTCTCGCTGCCGCTGGTTTCTCGGCTGATCAGCGGGGATGTACGGCAGGCGTCACGGTGGATCCCCACGCTCTATGGATGGAACACCGTGGGCGCGGCGGTCGGATCGCTTCTCTCGGTGATCGTGCTCTTTCCGCTGGTGAGCTTCACGGCGGCCCTCAGACTTGGCGCGGTGGTCAGTGCCACGTGCGCGCTGTTCGCGATCCTCCTGGCCAACCGCTGGCCGCAGGACCCGCCGGTCCCGAGTGCCACGACGTCAGCCGCGCCGACCCGCGAGCGATCGCGCTCCGAGTTTTCCGTCGGGCTGTGGATCGCGATCTACGCGCTGTCAGGCTTCCTCGCGCTGTCTCTCGAGATCGTCTGGTTCCGAGTGGTCGGCGTCACGCTGAAGTCGAACTCCGCGACGTTTGGCTTCATTCTGGCCGTGTATCTGCTGGGGGTCGGCGCGGGCTCGCTGCTCATTCGGCATCGGTGGTTCTCGCGCGTCGATCCGACGACAGGGTTCTTCGCCGCGCAGGCCCTCGCGCCGTTGTGGGCCGCCGCGGCAGTGGCGCTTCTGGTTGGCGCGGTCGATCGCCTCGGCGTGGCGCAGCCGCTCTGGGCGTTCCTCGCCACCAACAACCCGCTCGGCCCGTCGGCGTTTCGCAACGGCCGCGCCCTCGTGCTGTATGCCGGCGTGTCACTCTGGCTCATCTTTCCGTCCACCGTGCTGATGGGCATGAGTTTCGGTCTGCTCCAACGCGCGGTCCAGACGGACGCGAGGCTCGTCGGTCGACGATTGGGCTGGCTCCAGTCCGCGAACATCGTCGGCGCCATGGCGGGCGCCCTCCTGACCGGCATATATCTGCTCGACTGGATCGGGTCGGCCGGAACGCTGCGGCTTGTGGCGGGCGCCGGCCTGATCTTCGTCGCCTTTCGCCTGGCCGCGCGGCCAGCTGCCTGGAAATCGTCGGGAGCCCTCGCCGGCATCGCGATCGCTGTCGTCGCGCTCACGCCTGACAACACGCTGATGTGGAACCGTCTGCACGGCACGTGGCCGGACCGAACGATCAGCTACGAGGATCGGTCCGGGCTCGTGCTGCTGAAGCCGGAGCCGGGCACCGATCGCACGCGCGTGTTCCTCGCAGGAATCAGCCAGAGCTGGCTGCCGTACGGCAGCATCCACACCGCGCTCGGGGCACTACCCGTGCTCATGCATCCTCACCCGGCGCGCGTCGCCGTGATCGGTCTCGCCTCTGGAGACACCACGTTCGCGATGGGCGCGAGACCGGAAACCAGCACGATCGACAACATCGAGATCATGGGCGCACAGCACGTCGCGCTGACGCGGCTGGCCGAGCAGCACCGGTACCCGGCGCTTTCGATGCTACTGGACGATGCCCGCGTGGTGTACCACTTCACGGACGGACGCACGTACCTCCGGCGCTCGACCGCGCGGTACGACGTCATCGAAGCGGACGCACTCCTGCCGACGAGCGCGTACGCCGGGAATCTGCACTCCGTCGAGTACTTCCAGTTGCTCCGCGACTCGCTGGCGCCCGGCGGCTTCGCGGTCACCTGGACACCCACGGAACGCACCCGCGCCAGCATGCTCCGCGTCTTTCCGTACGTGATGATGTTCCGCTGGATGGCTGTCGGCAGTCTGACGCCAATCGTGTTCGACCGGGAGGCCATCCAGGCTCGACTTGACGTGCCCTTCACCGCGCGGCGCTTTGCGGACGGCCACGTGAACGTCCACGCCGCGCTGGAGCTCTTCCTGAAGGAAGGCGCGGTGCCCTACGGTCCGGACTTCGACCGGAGCGTCCTCACCGACCTCAACCACGATTTGTTTCCGCAGGATGAGTTCAACCGGCCCTACAGCCGCGACGACACGCTCACCAGCGCGTTAGGAAACTGAGCCCGGCCGTACATGAAAACGGCGGCGCCTTGACGACGCCGCCGGAGAACGCACTCGTTTAGAGTGTCTAGCTCATCTTCTGCATCGCCGACAGGAAGTCGTTGTTCGTCTTCGTCTTGCCCATCTTGTCCAGCAGGAGTTCCATCGCCTCGACCGGCGACAGCGGCGTGAGCACCTTGCGGAGCACCCAGATGCGGTTCAGATCTTCCTTGGCAATCAGGAGTTCTTCCTTACGGGTGCCGCTCTTGATGATGTCGATTGCGGGGAACACGCGCTTGTCCACCAGCTTCCGGTCGAGGTGGATCTCCATGTTGCCCGTGCCCTTGAACTCTTCGAAGATCACGTCGTCCATGCGCGAGCCCGTGTCGATGAGTGCGGTGGACATGATCGTGATCGAGCCGCCCTCCTCGATGTTGCGCGCGGCGCCGAAGAAGCGCTTCGGCTTCTGCAGCGCGTTGGAGTCGAGACCGCCGGAGAGCACCTTGCCCGAGGGTGGCGCCACGGTGTTGTAGGCGCGCGCCAGGCGCGTGATCGAGTCGAGCAGGATGACGACGTCCTTCTTGTGCTCGACGAGCCGCTTCGCCTTCTCGATGACCATCTCGGCCACCTGCACGTGACGCTGCGCCGGTTCGTCGAACGTGGACGAGATGACCTCGCCGCGCACCGACCGCTGCATGTCCGTGACTTCTTCGGGCCGCTCGTCGATGAGCAGCACGATGAGGTAGACCTCGGGGTGATTGGTCGTAATCGACTGCGCGATGTTCTGCAGCAGCATCGTCTTGCCCGTGCGCGGTGGCGCGACGATGAGGCCGCGCTGGCCTTTGCCAATCGGCGTCATCAGATCCATGACGCGCGCGGAAAGGTTGTCGGGGGTCGTCTCGAGGCGCAACCGCTCCTGCGGATAGAGCGGCGTCAGGTTCTCGAAGAACAGCTTGTTGCGAGCCTGATCGGGAGACTCGAAGTTGACGGCCTCCACCTTGATCAGGGCGAAGTAGCGTTCGCCGTCCTTCGGGGGCCGCACCTGACCCGAGACCGTGTCGCCGGTCTGCAAGTCGAACTTCCGGATTTGCGAGGGCGACACGTAGATGTCGTCAGGTCCCGGCAGGTAGTTGTAGTCCGGCGCGCGCAGGAAGCCGAAGCCATCAGGCAGCACTTCGAGGACGCCTTCCGAGAACATGAAGCCGCTCAGCTCCGTCTGCGCCTTCAGGATCTGGAAGATCAGATCCTGCTTGCGCATGCCGGTGGCACCCGCCACGTTCAGATCCTTGGCGACCTGGGTGAGCTTCTGAATGCTCATGTCCTTCAGGTCGTTGATGTTGAGCGTGGAGGCCTTGCCTTGACGGGGTGGTGCGTCGGGACCAGGGGGGGCCTGGGAGGCCTCGGGCTGGCCGTCGCCACTGCCGTTGTCGTTGCCGTTCACGTCACCGTTGCCGGTGTCTTGCGGGAGTTCAGTGACGGTCGAGTCGGCAGGCTGCCGCCCTGCGGAGCGCTTCTGTTGGTTCGCCATAGCGGTTGGAACGAGACAAGTTGGATTGTTGTTGGGGTTTGGTACGGAACGGGTGGAAGTGACGACCCCACCCAGGCGGATTGAACGAGAACACTATAGCACTTTTGAGGTCCAATTAGAAATCGGCCGGGGTCTCTCCGACTCCAATAATCGAACACGCGACGATGGGCGTGAGCCCCAGCGCCTTCGCCCGGGCCACCACCTCATCACCATCCGCCCCCGGATTCAGCCACACCTGCTGAATCCCTTTCCGCGCCAGATCGTCCATCACCAGCACCCCGGCATCAGGCCGGAGGTAGACCGTCGCTTCGTCGATGGTCCCGGGATAGTCGAGCACCGACGCGTACGTCTTCTCGCCCTCGATCTCGGCTTCGTGGTTGTTGATGGGGACGACGACATAGCCCTGCCGCCGAAACGCGCGCAGCGCCTTGTTGCCGAACTTGCGGCGGTCAGACGAGGCTCCCAGGACTGCGATCACGGGCATATCTGTATCTTACGAGACCGGGTCGCCTGCGAGCCTGTTGGGAAGACCCGTCTCCGGGCTGCTCCTCTGAGCGCCCTGGAGACCCGGACTCTGGTCTCCTACTCCGGAAAGATCTTCCCCGGATTCAGTATCCCCGTCGGATCGAACGCCGCCTTCAGGCGCTTCATCAGCGCAATCGTCGACGCGTCCAGGCTGAGGCCAAGGTAGGGCGACTTCGTCAGGCCGATGCCGTGCTCGCCGCTGATGGCGCCCTCAAGCGCCACGACCCCGCGGAACAGCTCGGCCTCGGCTGCGTGCGCGCGTGCCACGGCCGACCGATCATCGGGGGACAACATGATGTTGACGTGGATGTTGCCGTCGCCGATGTGACCGAAGCTCGGAATCGGGAGTTGGTACTTCTGCTTCAGGGTGTCGAGCAGCGCAAACAGTTCGGGGATTCTTGCCTTGGGCACCACAATGTCGTGATTGAGCTTCAGCGGCGCAATCACGAGAAGGCCGAAGGAGATCTCCCGGCGGATGCGCCACAGTTCCTGGCGCTCGGCTTCATCCTTAGCGCGTAACACCTCGCTGGCGCCGGCCTCGACGCAGGCCGCCGCCACGCGGTCGGCTTCGGCGCTCACCTGCTCTGGCAGACCGTCCACCTCGAGAATGAGCATCGCGTTCGTGCCGGGCGGCGCGAGCGACCGCGTATCCTGCGCGCGCGCCACGGCCTCGAGCGAGTCGCTATCGATCAGCTCCATCGTCGACGGCACGACGCGCGCCCGCACGAGCCGCATGACCGCGTCGACCGCGCGCGCCACCGAATCGAACGTCGCGCGTAACGTCGCGACGCTGGGCGGTCGGGGAATCAGCCGAAGGATCACCTTGGTGATGATCGCGAGCGTCCCTTCGGAGCCGACCAGCAGTTGTGTCAGGTCGTAGCCGACGACGTTCTTCACGACCTTGCCGCCAGTGTGAATGATTTCGCCGCTCGGCAGGACGGCCTCGAGCCCGAGCACGTACTGCCGCGTCACGCCGTACTTGAACGCACGCGGTCCGCCGGCGCATTCAGCGACGTTGCCTCCGATCGTGCACATGCGCAGGCTCGCGGGATCGGGTGGATAGAACAACCCGACGCGTTCGACGGCGTCCTGAAGGTCCCCCGTGATGACGTTCGGCTCCACGATGGCCAACAGGTTGCCTTCGTCGATCTCGAGGATGCGGTTCAGCCGCTCGAGGCTCAGCACGACGCCACCGTGCACCGGCACGGCGCCCCCGCTGTACCCGGTGCCGCCGCCGCGAGGCACGAGCGGCGTCCCGGTCTCGGTGCAGACCTTCGCGATCGCCGCAATCTCGGCCGTGTCGCCCGGACGAACGACGATGTCGGCTGGCACACCGCGCTTGAGCGCGTCCATCCCGTAGGTCTGCCGGGACGCGTGATCGGTCAGCACGTGCTCAGCGCCGACGATCGCCGCCAGCCGTTCGGCCAGCGCGGCCACCGTCATCGTCAACTCCCGCCGCTCCGCTGCGCGAAGCGGCTTCTCAGATGCACTTCGATCGACGGCGCCACGAGCCCCGTGACCGACCCGCCCAGCGACGCGATCTCGCGCACGAGACGGGAACTGATCTGCATGTTCTCCGCGGCGGGCACGACGAACACCGTCTCGCACGCGGGATTGAGGTGCCGGTTCATCAGCGCCACCTGCCACTCTTCCGAGAACTCCGAGGCCGTCCGAAGCCCGCGCACGACGGCGACGGCATTCCGCCTGCGCACATAGTCGGCGAGCAGACCGTCGAAGGTATCGATTTCGACCGTCGGCATCCGCCCGACGAGTTCGCGCATCATCGCCACGCGCTCGTCGAGCGCGAAGAGCGGCTGCTTGGCGGGATTGACCAGGAGGGCGACGACGACACGATCGAACAGCGTCGCGGCGCGGGCGATCATGTCCAGGTGTCCGTTCGTCGGAGGGTCGAACGAACCTGCCAGCACCGCGAGTCGGCTTGCGTGGGACATAGGGCCTCGAATCGGCATTCAGCCGGTCTGCGTCAACGTGTAGAGCGACAACGCGCTGTCGCCTGCGGCCACCACGCGAGTGCGGCTCAGACCGGCCACCTGCGCGGGCGTCTCGCGGCGACCGCTGTGCTCGAGCACCACGGTGCCGGTGGGCGCCAGCAGACGACCGGCCTCCGCAAGGACCGCATCCAGGTCGCGATAGTCGTAGGGTGGATCGAGAAGTGCGAGCGTGAACCTACCGAGATCGCGGTGGCGCGCGGACAAGCCGATGAAATCGTCCCGGATGATAACACACGCATTTCCGGCCCCGCAGGCCTCGACGTTCTGTCGCAGCACGGCCAATGCGCGCGGATCGCGATCGACGAAGGTCACGCGTGCCGCACCGCGGCTGAGCGCTTCGAGCCCCACCGCTCCGGTCCCGGCAAAGGCATCGAGCACCTGGGCCGCGTCGATGTCTTCGCGAAGGATGTTGAAGATCGTCTCGCGCAGACGGTCCGATGTCGGCCGTACGCCCGCGCCCGTCGGTCCCCGCAGCGTCCGTCCCTTGTACGTGCCGGCAATGATGCGCATCAGCGACGCTCCGCCCTGGACGTCATCCGACACCAACCAGTCCGAAGCGCTGCGCCCAGTTCTGTGACAGATACGTCGCCAGCGCGCCCCTGCCCCCCTCGCGCGTGAACCACGCCGCCGCATCGTCGCGCGCGTCCTCCATCACGCGACGATCGCGCAGCAGGTCACCGACGCGTAGTGTCGGCAGGCCTGATTGACGAGTACCAAAGAAGTCTCCGGGTCCGCGAATCTCGAGGTCGCGCTCCGCGATCTCGAACCCGTCCGTGCTCCCGACAAGCGCGTCGAGCCGTGCCCTGCCGCCCTCACCGAGCGGCGCCTGGTAGGCCAGCACACACGTCGATGCGACCTGGCCGCGACCCACGCGGCCGCGCAACTGATGCAACTGCGACAGCCCGAACCGTTCGGCGTGCTCGATGATCATCACGGTCGCGTTCGGCACGTCGACGCCGACCTCGACCACGGTGGTCGAGACGAGCACGTGGACGTCGCCGCGCGCGAAGCCCGACATCACGCGGTCCTTTTCGTCCTGCTTCAGGCGGCCGTGCAACAGCGCGACCGAGTAGTCCGGAAAGACCTCGGAGCGAATGTGATCGGCCATGGCCGTGGCCGCCTTGAGATCGACCTTCTCCGAGTCTTCAACCAGCGGGTAGATCACATACACCTGCTGGCCCGCCTCGAGTGCCTGGCGCGCCACCTGATAAATCTCCTCGCGGCGGGCCTCGGACTTCGCGACCGTCCGGACGGGCACGCGGCCCGGCGGCAACTCGCGAATGGTCGAGACATCGAGGTCACCGAATGCGGTCAGCGCCAGCGTTCTCGGAATCGGTGTGGCCGTCATCACGAGCACGTCCGGCGTCGCGCCCTTCGCGCGCAGACTCGCCCGCTGCAGCACGCCGAACCGATGCTGTTCGTCGATGATCACCAGACCGAGTTCGCGAAACATCACCGTCGGCTCGGCGAGCGCGTGCGTCCCCACGACGAGGTTCACGGCGCCGCTCTGAAGCTCGGCGAGGATCTCGCGACGTTTGGCCGCGCCCACGCTGCCGGTGAGCGATGCCACGCGGAATCGCGAGGCGTCGAGCAAGCGCCGAATCGTCAGGTAGTGCTGATCGGCCAGGATTTCCGTGGGCGCCATGAAGGCGACCTGTAGTCCGTTCTCCATGGCGACGAGCGCCGCGAGCAGCGCGACGATCGTCTTGCCGGCACCGACGTCGCCCTGGAGCAGCCGATTCATCGGCTCGTGGCGCTTCATGTCGTCCACGATTTCGCGCAGCGCAATCTTCTGCCCATCCGTCAGACGGAACGGCAACACGCGCCGTGCCGAGTCGCGAATGCGATCGTCCACCTGGACCGCCCGCGCCTTCCGCTCGGACGCGTGCAGGTGCCGGCGCATCTGGACGCCAGCCTGGAAGAGGAAGAACTCCTCGAAGATCAGGCGCCGCTGGGCAGGCGTCGCGCACAGGTGCAATGCGCCGAGATCGGTGCCGGTGACCGGAAAATGCGTCGCGACAATGGCCTCGCGCCGGCCCACCAACTCGCGCGTCTCGCGGATGCCCACCGGTACGGGATCCGCGACGGCGGCAGGCAGTTCGCCGAGCAGCCGATGGACCAGGGTGCGCTGCATCCGCGAGGTCATCGATCCGGCCTTCTCGTAGATCGGCACGATGCGCCCCGTGTGCACGGTGTCGTCCGTGTCGTCCTCGCCGCCCCGCAGAATCTCGTAGTCGGGATTACTCAGCTGCAGGCCGCCGCGAATCTCCGCGGGCCCATGCAGGACCACGTGCTGCTCTGGCTGAAACACGTCACGCAGGTACGACTGGTTGGGAAACACCGCGCGGATCAATCCGGTGGCGTCCTTCACGATGAGTTCGAAGAGCTTGAATCCGGGCCGGCGCGTGGGGCGGACGCCGGACGTCACGACCGCGCCCAGGACCGTCGTCATCTGGCCCGGCCGGACGCTGCCGATGGGTAGAATCGCCGCGCGATTCTCGTAGCGCAGCGGAAAACGCAGGAGCAGGTCTTCGATGGTGAGCAGGCCGACGCGCTCGAAGTCCGCGGCGCGGCGGGGTCCGACTCCCTTGACGAACTGCAGGGGCGTGTCGAGAAACTCGGTGGGCACGAAGGCGCGGTCCGGAACCCGGCTACTGCACGACGATGGCCGTGCCCCGTCGCGTTTCCACCGCGCGGATGTTGGCGGGCAGCTCGAACGGCTCGTCGAGATTGACGCCCGCCGGGTGCTCCGGCGTGCGCGAGTAGTAGGCGACCAGTTCCTGCAGCACCGACTTCGAGACGGGCACACCGGCCACCGTGGCGCTGTCAATGGCGAGCGTGCCTTTGCCTCCAACCGCCTGCAGCACACCTGCCGCGGTGACCTCAATCTGTCCTGGTGGAATCCACGCGAGGGGATCCATCCAACTGCGCTGCCTGGGTTTTACTGCCGCCTGAAGATCGACCATGGCTTTGGCGCGGACGCGCCCACCCTCGTCGATGCTGAGCTGCGGATCGACGATTCCGGTCGGCACGACCTCAGTGGCGTTGACCTTGAAGTACGCGTTCACCTCGCGATCGGTGAACGTGGTCCGCAGGGGCGCGGGCCGAGGCGAGGGCTTCAGCTCGCTCCGGGCCGCGATGGCCAGGAGCTTCCGCTGCATACTGGCAGCGTCAGCGCGAACGGGATCCTGAGCCGGAAGCGCTGCGCTTCCCGCGAGCCCGGCCAGGGCGACCCCGAGTGCCAACGAACGCAAGGTCATGGAGCCATAGTAGCGCGTTCCGCGCCGGCTGTTGATGGTTCGGCGACAGCGCCTACTGCCCTGCCTCCGGAGCCGGAGCGTCAAGCCCCTGACCGCGTGCCGCACCGCGGGCGCGCGCCATCAGATCGAGCTTCTGACGCTCCATCCGCTGCTCGAAGATGCGGAACCGCACACGCTGCCGCGTGTCGAGCGTCTCTTCGACGCGCGCGTACGCGTCCCGCACCTCCTGATCGACGGATGCGGACAGATCGTCCAGCGCCTTGAGCTTGGCGGCAAGCGTGACTTCATCGGCGGGCTCGGCGCCACGGGAAATCTGATTCAACTCGTTCAGCAGTTGCTGCCGTCGCCGCTGGCCGCGGCGCCGGGCCATCTGCAATTGTTCCAGTCGGCGGCCGAAGGGGACGATCTGGCCAGGGCCCAACTGCAGCGCAACACGGGCCTGACGAATCACGAACTGATCGAACATCTGTTCAGCTTGCGCAGCGGTCACGCCATCCGGCGGCGCGCTGGGACGGCCGGCGCGCCGCGGCGCGGCTTGTCCCGGCGCGACCGCGCCGCCTTGCGCAGCCGCGGCGGCAACCACCGCCCCCCGCAACCGCCCCTGCTCGGCAAACGCCGGCGGCACGGTCGTGGCGAGCAGTGCCGCCGTGGCGCCGAACGTGATGAGACCGCGGCGCGTCACTGCACCTTCTCCATCTCCGCGTGCAGCAGCCGCACGAAAGCCGCGCGCTCCGCCGGACTCAACTCTTCGACAAGGGGCGTGTCTCCACCAGTCGCGGACATCACGCCGTTGAGATCGTCGGAAGACAAGCTCGACGCCATCTGCATCACGGCAGCAAACGGCTCAGCGTCCGCCGTGTCCGCAGGCGTCGCGGGCGAGCCGGCGACGGCCACCTCCGTGGCGGGCGACGTGGGCGCAGCAGGCACGCCCGGCACGGCGCGCACCATCAGCACCATGGCGAACGCCGCCGCGGCACTGCCGATCGTCACCCACATCCTCCACCCGAATCGCCAGGCTGGCGCCGAGGCCTCCGCGGACGTCGCCGCGCGCACTCGCGCCGAAAAATGATTCCAGAACAGCGGCGAGGGCTCCGGCACGTCGTCTGACCGGACGGCCTCGACGATCGATCGCGTCCGCGCCAGCGCCGCCTGACAGCTCGCGCACTCGGACGCGTGCGCCAGTCGCTCGGCGGGCAGAGTGCCGTCGAGCGCGGCGAGCTGGTCCTCGGGAGAGAAATGAGAAGTCATGGCTTGACGAGCTTTCTGAGGTTACCAAGCGCGTGAAAGAAATTCGCCTTCACCGCGCCGACCGAACTGCCGAGCGCCCGCGCGATCTCTTCGTGCGGCAGCTCGTGGTACACGCGCAGGATCAGCGTGGCCCGTTGCTTCGGCGGCAGTTGCCTGATCGCCGCCCGTATCTGCGCCGCGTCCTCGCTTCGCACGATGTCCTCGAGCGGATCGGTCCTGCCCGTGTCCACATGGCGTTCGGGTTCGATCGGCTCGGTGACCACGCGCTTCACTGCGGCCTTGTTCAACGACGTGTTCACACCAATCCGATACAACCACGTTGCCAGCGACGACTGGCCCTTGAAGGTCTTCAATCCTCGAAACGCGCGCACGAACACGTCCTGCGCCAGGTCGGACGCGTCCTCGTGATTGCCCGCGAACCGATAGCACAGCAAATACACCTGACGACGATGGCGCTCGACGATGATGTCGAAGGCGTCAGATCGTCCGGCGAGGAAGGCGTCGACCAGGGCTGAATCAGGGGCCTCCCGCAGGTCGTTCGGCACGTCCCGGACGTCGACGGCGGTCATGACGGGCAGCCTTCCAGCCTGTGGCCGGTGCGCCGTCTGGTCATCCGGCCATTTCGTCCCGGCATGCAGCCATGTGGTCATTG
>JBDTNQ010000109.1:0-15310 GCA_039933635.1 Acidobacteriota bacterium | reverse complement strand
TCCTCCGGGTCCGAATCCTCCGGGTCCGAATCCTCCGGGTCCGACCGTCAACCCGCCGCCTCCAAATCCACCAAACGAGCCCCCTTCTGGGCCGCCAATTGATGGTCCGATCCCCGTGCCCGAACCGACGACCATCGTGCTCGTAGGGATCGGTGCAGGCAGCGCGCTCGTCAGGCATTTGCGCAAGCGCGCCGCCGACCGGAAGCGCGAGTGACCCCAACCGACGTGCCGTCGGTGTTTCGCGACCACACACGCCGCGACCAGCTCCTGATGGTCGTCGTGGCGGGTGGCGTGCTCGCGCTGTACGGGTCGCTGCTGCGTGGCCTCTGGTTCGACTGGCTCCACGATCCCAACTACTCGCATGGCGTTCTGGTCCTTCCCGTGGTCGGTTGGCTGCTGTGGAGGCGAAGGCGCGAACTGCGGGACCTCGAGAGACGCCCGTCGTATACCGGTGCGCTGATCGTCGGGGCCAGTCTGTGTCTGTTCCTCGTGGGTCAGGCTGCCGTTGAGTTCTTCGTGACGCGGTTGTCGTTTCTCGGTGTGGTGGCCGGCCTCATCGTGCAACTCGCCGGCTGGCGCCATCTGCGCGTGTGTCTCTTTCCGCTCTGCCTCATCGCGTTGGCGATTCCGTTGCCAACGCTGATCTTCAATCAGATCGCCTTCCCCTTGCAGTTACTCGCGAGCCGTTGCGGAGAGGTGGCATTGCAACTCTTCAATGTGCCCGTCATCCGCGAAGGGAACGTCATCCGGCTCAACAACGCCACCCTCGAGGTGGCGGAAGCGTGCAGCGGCGTCCGATCGCTCATTTCGCTGGGAACGCTGGCGGTGGTGTATGGCTATCTCGGAGGCCAGACGATGCGCGCGCGCACGCTGATCGTGCTCTCTGTGCTGCCGATCGTTGTCTTCGCCAACGGATTGCGCGTGGCGGGGGCAGGCGTGCTGGCGCAGCTTTATGGCGCGAAGGCTGCGGCCGGATTCCTGCACTCGTTCTCCGGATGGCTGTTCTTTGGAGTCGCCGTGCTCATGCTGGCCGCGGCCGAACGTGCCGTGATGGCGATGCCGTGGTCCGGGATGCGTCGGCCCCCTCCGTCAGTGAGTCCCGCGTGACGCGCCGTCTATTGATCGTCCTGGCGCTCGTCGCGGCCGCTGGTGCTGCCAAGTGGCAGACGAAGGCGATCGATGTCAGCAGCGCGGCTCCGCTCAGCGAGCTGCCCTTCAATACCGGCGCGTGGCGCGGGTATCGGGCCGCTGACTATTCGCCTGACGTCGTCAACGCCCTCGGTGTTGACGACTACGTGAACCGCGCCTACGTGGCGGGCAGCGGTCGACAGGCCAGCCTCTACGTGGGCTACTACCGCTCACAGGAGCGCGGCGGATCGATTCACTCCCCGCTGAACTGTCTTCCTGGCGCGGGGTGGGAGCCGGAGCGGGTCGTTCGAATACCCTTCGGCAGCGGTACCGCGCGTCAGGTGGTGGTCCGCAAGGGCACGCACAACTACATGGTGATGTACTGGTACCAGACGGCCACGCGCGTCGAAGGTGACGAGTATCGGAACCGCCTTTACACGGTGCTCGACACGCTGCGCTATCGACGCAATGACGCGGCTCTCGTGCGCGTGATGGTGCCGATGTCTGGCGCGGCTGCCGACGAGCCGCAGGCCGTCGCCGACGCCATGGACCTGTCAAGCCGCGTCATGCCCGATGTGCAGCGTCTCCTCTTTCCCGTCGCCCCGCAGAACGTCGTGAGCCGCGCCGGGCCGTCCTAGCATTACACCTGCGCCTGATTGCCGGCTTCCCTCCCGGCCACTATGCTTCGACCGTGCGGGTGCAGGCGGTCGTCCTCGCTATTTCCACGCTCGTCGCCGGCGCCCAGGCCGTGCCGCGGACCTCGGCGCTCGTCGATGCGGTGACGAACTACGTCAGCCAATACCAACAGGAGTTCGTCTCGCTGGTCGCCGACGAGCACGTGACACAGCGCGTGACCGTGCGTGGCGCCGTGACCGCCACACGCGAGTCAGGCGGCGAGTTGTTCTCGGCCTTCGTCGACGACGCCGGCACGTGGATGTCGGTACACGACATCCAGATCGTGGACGGCGAACCCGTCGTCGGGCGCCGGGATGTGCGCGCGCTCCTGCGCTCTCAATCCTTCCGGGACGTCGGACGACTGCTGGCTGCCGAGAACGCGCGATTCAACCTGGGCCACGTCAGCCGTAACTTCAACGAGCCAACGCTCGCGCTGCTGCTCTTCACACGGACGCACGTCCGGAACCTGTCTGTCGATCGCGATGCGCGTCCGGCCGTCGGCGGCGGGACGGCACTCGTCACGCTGCGAGTCAAGCTGCCCGACGACGCGCCGCTCGTTCGGAGCCTCACGCGTCGCGTCACCACTCGCGGTACGTTCATCGTCGAGCCCGGAGGACGGATCCACGAAACGGCGGTGCGTTTCGATGATGGAGAGGTGACGGCGGAGTTGAAAACCCTGTACGCGTTCGACGCGCACGTCGATGTCTGGGTGCCCGTCACGTTCACGGAACGCTACACGGATGACAGGACCCGGGAGATCACGGACGTGAAGACGACCGTGACGAACTATCGACGGTTTCAGACGAGCGGGCGGGTGGTGGAGTAGGTCATCCCTCCAGCTCCGCCAGAATCTCCGTCACGTCCGCGTCGCTGAGCTCCGCCGAGAAGTGCTTGAGCCGATCCATCACGTCGGTGGTCTCGAGGTATTCCTTCGCGCAGGCGAGGTGGATGTAGCCCGATGGCGCGAACCGGCCGTCTTCGTAATAGACGAGCGCAATGCGCCAGTGGCCCTTGTCGATGGGCGTCTTGCAGTGGCGGCAGGTGGCGCGCCCGGAGGGTGCGCGGCGGGCGCCGTCCACACGCGGCAGCCGCCGATGCGTGATGCCGGCCTGCGCGTGGCGCTGCAGCACGTCGCGATCGTCGACGGCATCGGCCGTGGCGCGCAGGAAGTCGAGCACAGGTTCCGGACGTTTGAGCGCCGCGCACAACGGGTGGAACCAGTGGGTCATCTCCGCGCCTTCGCCATCCGCGAATGGATTTGGCAGACGCTCGCCGAAACGCCATTCCTTCGCGGCAATCGTGTGGCCACAGCCGCGGCATTTGGCACGTCCGGTCGGCGCGCGTTCGAGGGTGTGGGGCATGGCAGATTCGGTCTCAGGCCTGCGCGCTCACGCAGCCGGGTGCAGGCCGTATGCGGGCTCAGGCTACAGGCTGCGGCCCGGGGACCGCAAGACGGGACGTCGGCACCGACTGAATGGACCGCGAGCCGCACGACAGCCGGTATGCTTGAGGCGGGGGGAGCCATGAAGCGGGCGGTATTTGTCGACGGGCAGGAAGGGACGACCGGGCTCCGGATCCGCGAAGTCCTGGCGGGCCGTGACGACATCGAGGTGCTCCGCATCGACGCGGACAAGCGAAAGGATCCGGTCGAGCGAGCCAGGCTGCTGAATGCCGCCGACGTCGCGTTTCTGTGTCTGCCGGATGCGGCGGCGCGCGAGGCCGTGGCGATGGTGCGCAACTCTTCCACCTGCGTGATCGACGCGAGCACCGCGCACCGGACATCCCCCGATTGGGTCTTCGGGCTGCCGGAACTCGTTTCGGATCAACGCGCGCGCATTCGCGGATCAAAGCGCATCGCGAATCCCGGATGCCACTCAACGAGCTTTCTTCTGCTGGTACGCCCGTTGATTGACGCCGGCCTGTTGCCCGCGTCGCAGCCGATTTCCGCGACATCGATCACGGGGTACTCGGGCGGCGGCAGAAAGATGATCGAACAGTACGAGCAGAGCGATGATCCCGTGCTCCTCGCTCCCCGGCCGTACGCGCTGACCCTCGCGCACAAGCACCTGCCGGAAATGGTTGCGCACTCCGGACTCGAAGTCGCCCCCGTCTTCCTGCCCGTGGTGAGCAACTACTACAAGGGCCTGGCCGTCACGATTCCGCTGCATTTGTCGATGCTGATGTCTGGAACATCGGCACAGACGATCCACGCGTGCTTCGAGCGGACCTATGCGCAGGAACGCTTCGTTCGCGTCATGCCCATCGATGATCCGGACACGCTCGCGAACGGCTTCGACGTGCAGGCCTGCAACGACACGAACCGTGTGGATATTTTCGTCTTCGCCAATGCGACGCAGGTCCTGCTGATCGCGCGACTGGACAATCTCGGCAAGGGCGCCAGCGGGGCAGCCGTCCAGTCGATGAACGTCCACCTCGGCGTCGACGAAGCGCTCGGGCTGGAAGACGAGGTCGGCGCCGGGACGCCGCCTCCCCGACGCTGACGCCGAAGCTCTCCGCCCCCCCGGTCGCTGGTCAGGCGGCGACGCCCGCCATCAACCGCATCAGCGCATCCTGTGTCGCGTCGGCACGCGGAAGCTCACCGACGAGATGCCCCTCGCGCAGGACCAGGATGCGTGACGCCAGGTGAAGCAGCTCCGGCAACTCACTCGAGATGAGCAGCACCGCAACCCCCTGCGCGGCAAGCTGGGCGATGAGCGCGTGGATCTCGGCCTTGGCGCCGACGTCCACGCCGCGCGTGGGTTCATCGAGAATCAGCAGCTGACACTGCGCGGCCAGCCATTTGGCCAGCACGAGCTTCTGCTGGTTGCCGCCGGAGAGCCCGGCCGCCGGCGCATCCATCCCCGGCGCGCGAACGCGGAGCCGATCGAAGTAGGTCTGACCGAGGGCGCGCTCGGCCGCCGATTGCACGAACGTCGCACGCGCCAGCGAGGGCAGAATCGCCAGCGTCATGTTGGCGAGCGACGTCATCGACAGCACCAGGCCCTGACGTTTGCGATCCTCAGGGACGAGGCCGATGCCAAGCCGCATGGCTTCGCGCGGCGATGCGATGTGCACGGCTTGACCATCGACGAGGACCTGACCGGTCGCGCGGCCGTCGAGGCCAAAAATGGCGCGCGCCACTTCGGAACGCCCCGCGCCGACAAGGCCCGCCATGCCGACCACCTCTCCGCTCGCGATTGAGAACGATACGTCGCGAAAACCGGCGGGACTCGAGAGGCCGCTCACGCGCAGCCGTTCGCGTCCAGACCCGGTGTGCTGCTCGGGCGGAAAGTACTCCGCCAGCCTGCGGCCGATCATCATCTCGACAATCTTCCCGGTGTCGAGACCTGAGGCCGGCGCGGTTGCGACGTGTCGCCCATCGCGGAGCACGGTGATCGTGTCGCAAAGGCGGAAAATCTCCTCCATGCGATGCGTGACGTAAATGCCCGTTACGCCCCTCGACTGGAGTCTGCCGATGAGCTCGTAGAGCTTCTCGGCCTCGTGCTGCGACAGGCTGCTCGTCGGCTCGTCGAACACGATCACCTTTGCGCCGTGTCCCACGGCCGACGCGATCTGCAGCATCTGCTGCTGGCCGATCGTCAGCTCCCCGACCAGCCGGCGCACGTCAATCGACGCATCGATGACGGCCAGCAGTTCTTCCGCCTGCCGGTACATCGCCGGCTTCGACAGAAACGGTCCGGTCCGCGGCAGCGCGCGGAGGCAGAGATTTTCCGCAACCGACAGGTTCTCGCAGAACGCGAGTTCCTGGTGCACCATGCCGACGCCCGCGGCGAGCGCATCCTCGGGCCGCCGGGACTTCAGTGGTGTCCCGAACAGCAGCACCTCGCCGCCATCAGGTTGGTGGATGCCCGCCAGAACCTTCCCCAGCGTGCTCTTGCCGGCGCCGTTCTCACCGCACAGCGCGTGCATCGATCCCGCAGCGATGTCGAAACTGACATCCTCGAGCGCCAGCACACCCGGAAATCGCTTCGTGATGCCGCGGAAACCGACGGCTACGCTGGTTCCGGGTCCTGCGGTTCCGGGGTTCCCGGGTTCAGTTCGGGGTTCCATCCGAGGTTGGGGGTTCCGTTCGAAGTGGCTCGTCCCTACGGCAGCTTCGTGTACGCCTCGGGCACATCCGTAAAGCCCCAGTCCTTCAACTGGCGCGCCCACGTACCCAGGTTGTCCTTGGTCACGCGCACGAGCTCCATCGGAAGAATCTGCGGCACGTCCTTCTTGTCGTGGACCTTGTCGAAAATCGTCTGCACGCCCACGTAGCCCCACTTGTACGTCGGCTGCGCGAGCAGCACGGGCGCGAGCCCCTTCTCGACGTATGGCAGCTCGGCCGGCAGGCCGTCGACCGCGACGATCTTCACCCGTTTCGGATCGAGGTCGGTCAGCAACGTCTGCGTGAACAGCGGCCAACCGCCGATCATCGCCCAGCCCTGCACCTCGGGATAGGCGCCCTGCACGCGCAACACTTCCGCCGCGGCATCCTGAGGTGTCTCGATGTGGTAGAAGGTGTCGACGATCTTCATCTTGGGATACTTCGCGGCGGCCTGCTTGACGCCATCGACGCGCTTGCGGAGGTTCGGCGCGTTCTGGTTGCCCGCGAGAATCGCAATCGCTCCCTTCTCGCCCATCTGCTTGGCGAGTTCGTCCATCACGGCTCCGCCCGTCTTGATGTCATCGACGCCGTAGAATGCGAACCGCTTCGATTCGGGCGCGTCACTGTCGAACGTCATCACCTCGACGCCCCGGGCCACCGCGTCATTGATCGCGCCGTTCACCTTGCCCGCATCCGAGCACGAAATCAGAATCGCCGACGCGCCTTCATTCACCGCCTGCGCGATACGTTGCGCCTGCACCTGCCCGTCCTCGCTGGGCGGCGTCATCCACACGACCTCGACGGGGACGCTTGTCCTGGCCGTGATCTCCTTCGCCGCGGCTTCCGCGCCCGTGCGCGCCGATAGAAACACCGGATTGGTGGAGCTCTTCGCGATCACCGCGATCTTGAGACCGCGCGCGGCCGCGGGTTGAGACGAGGATGGTTGGCCGCCGCCACAGGCCGAGACAAGACCGAAGGACAGGGCAAACACGACCGCCGAGGCGTACCGCAAAGCTGAACGAGTCATGAGTGGGCTCCCGAAATGGCGCGCGCGATCTATCGTCGCGTCGCACCCGCTGACAACCGCCGTAGAGCTGCGCGCCCGCTGGCCTGGTCGAGCACGACCGCCAGAATCGTGGCGCAGCCAATGATGATCCATTCGTAGTTCTGATCGAACCTCATCGTCCGAATCGACTGCCGGATGAGCACGATGAGCAGCGCGCCCAGCAGCGCGCTCACGGCGCTGCCCTTCCCGCCCGACAAGCTGGCGCCGCCGACCACGGCGGACGCGATGACGTAGAGTTCGTAGCCGGTGGCGTCGCCGCATGACGCGGATCCGTAGAACGCGGCACCCAGGAGCGCGGCCAACCCGGCCGTCAGGCCGGAAATCACGAACACGCCGATCGTGATGCGGCTCAGGTTCAGACCCGAGAAACGACTGGCTTCAGGATTGCCGCCGATGGCGAAGACGTGCCGCCCCATCACGGTGCGTGTCAGATACACGCTGCCGATCGCCGTGACGGCCAGCATCACCAGCAACGGCACGGGATACACAGACTCGCTCAGCCCGAACGACGCCTTCGCGACAGCCGTGAGCCCGGGCGGCACCAGGATGCTCTCCGCACGGCTCGCCACGAACGCAATCCCACGGACAATCCACATCGTGCCCAGCGTGATGATGAACGGGTGAACGCCGAGACCGACAACCATCAAGCCATTCAGCACGCCACAGATGAGGCCGACGCCCAGCGAGACGACGACCGCCAGCCCCACGATGGCAAAGCCGCTCTCGGGCGCGGCGGACCGCAGCACCATCGCCGTCGCCACGCCCGCCAGCGCGTAAATCGATCCCACGGACAGATCGATGCCGCCTGAGATGATCACCATCGTGGCGCCGACGGCCATGATCGCGAAGAAGCTCGCGTCGGTCGCCGTCTGCAACAGCGTGTGCAGATTGTAGAAGTTGTTGACGACCTCACCGGTCCGCTGGTCCACATGATTGCCGGCCATAATGCCCAGCAACACGCCCAGCAGGACGATGACCATCAGCAGTCCTGCCTGCTGCGATCCGAACGCGCGTTTGATCATCGACATCGGCGTGACACGACCCCTTCGTCCCCTCGTCCCGTGGTCCCGTGGTCCCTTCGCCCCGTGGTCCCTTCTCAAACCACCTTGGGGTTTCTGCTGCCCATGGTGCCGCGCTGGTGCCAATAGGGATAGATCGGCGTGACGTCGCTGGATTCATCCAGCGCAGCGACCTGCTGTGGCGTCAGGCTCCAGCCGATGGCGCCCAGGTTTTCCTGGAGCTGCTGTTCGTCGCGCGCGCCAAGAATGATCGTCGCCACGGTCGGCCGCTGCAACAGCCAGTTGAGGGCAATCTGCGTGACCGTCTTGCCCGTGTCCGCGGCAATCGCGTCGATGGCGTCCATGACGCGGAACAGGCGTTCGTCCGGCACGGGCGGCGCCGCGTGAATCGTGCCCGGCAGGCGGCTCACCTGCGGCGGGGGCTGATTGCGTCGCAGCTTGCCGGTCAGCCGGCCCCAACCGAGCGGGCTCCAGACCACGGTACCCACGCGTTCGGCTTGCGCCAGCGGCAGCAGCTCCCACTCGTACTCGCGGCCGACCAGCGAGTAGTAGGCCTGATGCGCGACGTGGCGCGTCCAGCCGTGGCGGTCCGCGACGGCGAGCGATTTCATCAGGTGCCAGCCCGAGAAATTCGAGCAGCCTGTGTAGCGGACCTTGCCGGCGCGCACGAGATCGTCGAGCGCGCGCACGGTCTCCTCGATGGGCGTCACGGCGTCGAACCCGTGAAGCTGGTAGACATCGATGTAGTCCGTGCCGAGCCGTTTCAGGCTGGCCTCGCAGGCGGCGATCAGGCGGTGACGCGACGATCCGATGTCGTTCGGTCCCGGTCCCGTCCGAAACGTGCCCTTCGTCGAGATGAGGACCTTGTCACGACGGCCGGCGAGCGCGCGGCCAAGAATATCCTCCGCCATCCCAGCCGAATACACATCGGCCGTATCGAACATCGTGACGCCGGCGTCGATGGCGATGTCCACGAGCCGCTTCGCCTGGGCGTCCTCCGTGCCGGCCCATGCCTTGAAGAAGTCATTGCTGCCGCCGAAGGTCGCGGTGCCAAAACTGAACACAGGCACCTGCAGGCCCGACCCGCCCAGCTGTCTGAATTCCATGTGAGGGAATACTAGCAGGCTGGCGTCTGCCGGCCGCAGGCCCGTCAGAGCAACAATGCCTCGACCCTGTGGGCGTGCACCATGTCTTCGCACGCTGACCACTTGAAGATCGTGAAGCGGCCGTCCTGTGACGCCACGAGCGCGGTCGCGTCCCGCTGGTCGTGCACGAACTGCGCCGCGGACAGGTGGCGCGTGCCACCGAGCTGGTAGGGATTGACCGGTTCCTTGACGCTGCCCTCGACGGGTTCCGACATGAGGATGCGCTCGACCTGCGGGCTGCCACGACGCCGCGTGATCTTCGTCCCGAACGCGACAAGCTCGTAGCGATCGTTGATGAGCGTGGCGCCATCTACCGCGGTGAGGCCGGCAATCGCCTCGACCGACCGACGCAGACTTTGCTGCCATTCGTGGGTGTCGGCTTCCTCCGGCGCCAGCTCCATCAGCGTCGCCAACTCCGAGAACGGGGGCGACACGCCGTACAGCACCGGGTGCACGATGGAGTCCTCCCACGTGGCGTTGGCGGAGGGAATGACGAGCAGCGCGCCGCCGCGGCCGTGCGCCCGCATCGACGCGGCGAGCTGCACCAAGACGTTGACCCCATCAGCGCGCAAGCCTGGGACGTCGACACCGAGCAGGGACGCCACGACGCCCGGGCAGTCCGGCACTCGCGCGCTCGTTTCGTCCACGAACTTGATCTGATCACCCTCGAGCACGGCCACGTTGACGAACTTGCCGAACGAGTCCGTCCGGTGCTTCACCACCAGGAGTCCCGAGGCGACGACCTCGAGGACGAAGCAGTACACGGGCAACTGCCGCGTCGTGCCCCAGATTCGGAAATCGCCTTGATCGTCGCGCCAGACGCCCAGGTGGATGCCCGGGCGTTCCACCGCCGGCGCCAACCGCGACAACGCCGCCGGTGACAATGGCAGCGGCCGCTCGAACGTCAATGGCCGTGCCGTGGCCTCTGGGGGCATGTAGGCCAGCGAGATCCTGGGCGTGACGCCCTCCTCGCGGCGGAGGCTGGCCCAGAACGCCACATCGATGATGGCTTCGATGCTCGCTTCATCGGGTTTCGGCGCGAGATCCGTCGTCTGGTCCTGAGCCCAAGCGGCCGCCAGATGGCGGCTGAAATGCGCCTGGATTCGCGCGGCGATTGCGCGCGCCGCCGGATAGCCTGGTTCCGTCATCTGTCCGGTCGAGCTTATCGCGTACGTTGTCTCGTTGACAGGGGCCATGGCCGGGAGGACACTCGGTGACGCCATCACTCATCGATTCCTGTTCGCTGCCATCCTGCTCCTCGCGTTCGTGTCACCCGCCGTGGCCCAGTCCGCTCCACCTGCGGCGCCCGCGGCCGACGTCAGCGGCACGTGGAAGGCGTCGTTCGACACCCAGATCGGCGTTCAGAACTACACCTACGAACTCGTGCAGAAGGCCTCGGCCCTCACGGGCAAGATCACCTCCGACAACGGCACCTCAGAAGTGAAGGCCGGCAAGGTCGAAAACGGCACGATCACCTTCACAGAAACGCTGGACTTCGGCGGCATGACGATCAACATCATTTACACTGGCAAGCTGGCGTCGGCCGACGAGATCAAGTTCACCCGTCAGGTCGGCGACCTCGCCACGGAGGAACTGGTGGCGAAACGGGCCAAGTAGCAAAATTTACGCCGCTCGTCAGGGCTTACGCTGGCCGTCAGTGGCGGCGAGGCCTTCGGTTGCCGCGGCCTGTCAAACGGCCGGTTTTCGTCGTGGCACTCCCTTTGCTCCGCAAACCGCTGTGCGCGCCCTTGTCCTGACTCTCCTGTGCGGTCTGCTGTCTCCGGCTCCGGCGTCGGCTCAGAGTGCCACCTGGACCATCGACCCCGGGCACTCGCTGGCGCAGTTCACCGTCCGGCACATGCTCGTGGCAAACGTCCACGGTGAGTTCGATGGGCCCACGGGCACGGTGAGTTTCGACCCGGCCCGGATGGCGGACACGCTGAAGATTCGCGCCGTCCTGGAGGCACGCACGATCAACACTCGAAACGCGCAACGCGATCGTGATCTGAAGAGCGCCGGCTTCTTCGACGTGCAGAAGTTTACGCAAATCACCTTCCTCTCCACGCGCGTCACCAACGTTACCGCGGGGCACTTCGCAGTCGTCGGCAATCTGACGATGCACGGTGTCACGAAAGAAGTGCAACTGGACGTCGAAGGCCCGACGGCGGCGGTCAAGGACCTGGATGGTCATGCCCGCATCGGCGCCACGGCCACGACGCTCATCGACAGGCGCGATTTCGGTCTGCGCTACAACGAACTCATCGAGGGCGGTGGAGCCATCGTCGGCAACGACGTGCGCATCACGATCGACCTCGAGATGACCCGGTAAACGCACCTCACGACGACACTGCCGCGAACTTCCCACGCGGCAAGGAGCAGAGCAGACATGCGACGACAGATGATCTACGGAATGATCCTCACGATGAGTTTCGGCGCCGGCGCCACCGCGCTGGCCAATGGCGGCGCGGTCGGGGGCGGATCGGCACCCTCGGCGTCGATGCCGGAGCGGACGCCGGAGCAGATGGCGCGGGACTCCTACAACAGTGGCATCGGCCACCGCGACAAGGGCGACAAGCTGGAGGCGCAGACCAGCAAGGACGCCAAGGAGCACGCGAAGAACCTCGACAAAGCCAAAGACGAGTACACCAAGGCCCTGAAGGACTTCCAGAAGGCGTCGGACCTGCTGCCGAACTTCTACCAGGCCTACAACGGCCTCGGCTACGCGTCCCGCAAGACCGGCGACTACGCCACGGCGCTGAAGATGTACGACAAGGCCCTGGCCCTGGCACCGGGGTTTCCGGACGCGATCGAATATCGCGGCGTCGCCTATCTGAAGCTCAACCGGGTCGACGATGCCAAGAAGGCGTACCTGGATCTGTTCGGCAAGGACCGGAAGCAGGCGGACGACCTGCTGAAGGCCATGACCGAGTGGGTGAACGAGCGCAGGGCCGACGCCGCCGGTGTCGACGCCAAGGTCGTCACCGACCTGGACGGCTGGATTCAGGAACGTTCGAAGATGGCCACGACGACGTCCGCGATGGCGTTGACGGGACATCAGTCGATCTGGAACTAGCCGGAACACCGTGAGGCCGCAGTGATTTCGGTCATTCGGCGAGGGGTGTGGCTGGCCGCGCTGGTTACTGCCGGCTGGCAGGCGGGGACGGCCGTTCCGGTAACGGCCGTCCCGGTTTCGGACTTCGTGTGGCATCTCCCCGCCGGATCTCCGATCCCGCGCGTACCTCAGGGCAACCCGATGTCGGTGGCCAAGGTGGATCTTGGCCGACGGCTCTTCTATGACACGCGCCTGTCGGGAAATCAGACGTACGCGTGCGCATCCTGCCACCAGCAGGCGCGCGCGTTTACCGACGGTCTCGATCATGCCGTAGGCTCAACGGGCGCGCGGCACGCGCGCAGTGCGATGTCGCTGACCAACGTGGCCTACAACGCCACGTTCGGCTGGGCGGACGACACCATTCGCTCGCTCGAGGATCAGATGGCCGTGCCGATGTTCAACGAACATCCAATCGAGCTCGGCATGACGGGACGCGACGGCGCCATTCTGGCGCGCTTCGATCCACCCGCGGATCGCGCCCGCTTTCAGGCCGCGTTTCCGGAGACGGCGACGCCGATCTCTCTCGGGCACATCGTCAAGGCCATCGCGTCGTTCGAGCGCACGTTGATCGCGGGCAACACGGCGCTCGATCGCTACCTCTATCGTGACGACCGAGCCGCGCTCTCGCCGTCCGCGCAGCGCGGCATGACGTTGTTCTTCTCCACGCGGCTGCGGTGCAGCGAGTGCCACGCGGGATTCAACCTCTCGGGCGCGACCACGTTCGAAGGCGGGGACGCGCCGGATGTGGTCTTCCACAACGTCGGTCTCTACAACGAGGATGGACGCGGCGCCTATCCGGCCATCGATCAGGGGCTGTTCGCCGTGAGTCGTCGCGCGCAGGACATGGGCCGATTTCGCGCACCGACGCTACGGAATATCGCCGTGACTGCGCCGTACATGCACGATGGCAGTCTGCCGACGCTCGACGCGGTGCTCACCCACTACAGCCACGCTGGCGTCGACGGTCCGTTGAGGAGCGACCGCATCAAGGGCTTCACGCTCGACGACACCGAGCGGCAGGATCTCGTCGCGTTTCTGAACAGCCTCACGGACCGGACGTTTCTGACGAACCCGGACTTCGGTCCGCCGCGTAACTGAAGATGGTCATTGTTGTCCGCGCCGTCTCGCCCCGGACCTTCAGGTCCGGGGCGGGCACGCTGTGGATCTCGACATAGACTCGTCTCAACGGTCGTGTCTGACATTTCTTCTTCCCGCTCTTCCTCCCGCACATCAGAGATCGAGGCGATCTACGAACGGTGCCTCACGGAGCGCCGTGCTGTGCTTCAGCGCCGCGAGAACCAACACGCGCGGATGAGCGCGGTGCGGCTCATCATCGCCGGTTGCGCCGTGGCGGTGCTCATCGCCGGCGGCCTGCGGGGGCTGCCGTGGTTGCTGATTCCCCTCGCGACATTCGTGATCGCAGCAATAATCCACGCCCGGGTGCTGAACGCCCGCGACCGCGCGGCGTCGGCCGTGGCGTTCTACGAGCGGGGACTCGCCCGGATTCGTCATCAGTGGATTGGGCAGGGTCGATCGGGTGACGGCCATCGGCCCACCGATCACATCTTCGCCGACGATCTGGACCTCTTCGGGCGCGGCAGCCTGTTCGAATTGCTCGCGACGACTCGCACGCGCGCCGGCGAGGAGGTGCTCACGCGCTGGTTGCTCACGCCGGCTGGCGGCGAAGAGTCGCGCGCAAGGCAGGAAGCCGTTCGTGAACTGGCCGGCCGACTCGACCTCCGCGAAGCGGTGGCGGTACTCGGCGACCAGGTCCGTACCGCTGTCGACGCCCCCGTCCTTCGTCGCTGGTCCCAGTCGCCCATTCGGCTCGCCGGCAGGGGATGGCGCATCGGCATCGCCGCACTCGTCACGACAACGGCAGCGGTGCTGGTCGTGTGGGCACCGACGGCACGATTCGGCTGGCTCGTGTGGACGAGCCTGCTCGCGCAAGTGGCGGTCGCGGTCTTCCTGCGCGTTCGAGTCGCCGCAGTGGTGGCCGCCGTCGACGAACCGGCGCACGACCTGGACGTGCTGGCCGAGTTGTTGCGCGTGCTGGAGCGGGAGCGATTCACCAGTCCACGACTGGAGGCGCTGCGGGACTCACTCGGCGGCCGCCAGCGCGCGTCAACCGCCATCGCGCGCCTCTCACGACTCGTCGCGCTGCTCGAGTCGAGTCACAACTTCCTGTTCGCATTGCCAGCCGCGCTCGTGATGTGGACGACGCAGTGGGCGTTCGCCATCGAGGCCTGGCGCGCCGAGTCAGGCGTGCACATCCCCGAATGGCTCGACGCCGTGGGTGAATTCGAGACGTTGCTCGCGCTCGGGGCCTTCGCCGCCGAGCACCCGAACTATCGGTTTCCAGAGATTGTGGACGGCCCGCCTGTGCTCGTGGCCACGAACATCGCGCACCCAGCGCTCCCACCCGAGGCCGTCAGCAACGATGTGGAACTCCGCCGCGATGGTCTGCAGTTGCTGATCGTCAGCGGCTCGAACATGTCCGGTAAGAGCACGTGGCTCCGAGCTCTCGGCACGACCGTCGTGCTGTCATGGATGGGCGCTCCGGTGCGCGCGGCGACATGCCGCATGTCACCGATGGCGATCGGGGCGTCCATTCGCGTGCAGGATTCGCTCACGGATGGTCGTTCGCGCTTCTTCGCGGAGATTACGCGACTGAAGGCGATCGTGGACCTGGTCCGCGCCACGGACGGCGCGGCCCTGTTCTTGCTCGACGAGATCCTAAGCGGCACCAACTCGCACGATCGCCGGGTGGGCGCTGAAGCCCTGCTGACAGGGCTGGTGCAAGCGGGCGCCGTCGGCCTGGTGACGACCCACGACCTCGCACTGGCCGCGATTGCCGATCGCCTTTCCGCCGTTGCCACCAATGCGCACTTCGCGGATCAATTCACCGAGGGCGTGCTGCACTTCGACTACACCCTGCGCCCAGGCCTCGTCGAGACAAGCAACGCGCTCGCGTTGATGCGGTCGATTGGGTTGGAGGTGTGATACAGGTTCTGGGTGCCGGGTTCTGTGGTTCTGGGTTCGGTTCGGGGTTCTGGG
>JBDTNQ010000108.1:0-15376 GCA_039933635.1 Acidobacteriota bacterium | reverse complement strand
GATGATGCGGCGGTTCGGAGTCAGCGCCGGTTGAAGTGATAGTCCGCGGCGATGGGGTATCGGCGTCCAACGCCGAACGCTTTCGATGAGATCTTCAAGCCAGGCGCCGCTTGACGACGCTTGTATTCGCTGGCGTCAATCCGGCGAATGACATCGGCGGCGATGGCCCGTTCGTGTCCCCGCGCCGCGATGGCGTCGAGATCCAGCGCATCCTCGACGTACGCCTGGATGATGGGGTCCAGCACCTCATAGGGCGGCAGGCTGTCCGTGTCGAGCTGCTCGGGGCGCAGCTCGGCGCTGGGTGGTTTGGTGAGTGTCGACGCGGGGATGATTTCGCGTTCGCGGTTGACGAAGTGGGACAGCTGGTAGACGAGCGTCTTCGGCACGTCGCTAATCACCGCGAGCCCGCCGCACATGTCGCCGTACAGCGTGCAGTATCCGACGGCCAACTCGGACTTGTTTCCGGTGGAGAGCAGAATCGATCCGAACTTGTTCGAGAGCGCCATCAGGATCGCGCCACGGGCTCGCGCCTGCAGATTCTCTTCAGATGTATCGGGCGCGCGCCCGGCAAAGACCGGCGCGAGCGCATCGAGGTGGGCCTGGTAGATACCGTCGATGGCGACCAACTGGAACTCGATGCCGAGATTCTGCGCGAGCGCTGCGGCATCCGCAACGCTGTACGCCGACGAGAACCGTGTCGGCATCGCCACGCCGAGCACATTCGCGGGGCCCAGAGCCTCAGCGGCCAGGCAGGCCGTGAGCGCCGAATCGATACCGCCGGACAGGCCCAGTACCGCTCGCCGAAACCCGCACTTGCGCGCGTAGTCGCGCAGGCCGAGGACGAGCGCTCCGTAGGCCGCCTCCTCCACCGACGAGCTCACCGCGCGAAGCACGGGTGGGGACTCGCGACTCGTGTCGCCGGGCCCGACGGGCACGTCGCACACGATGAAGTCCTCGTCGAATTCCGCCGCTCGCGCGATCTCGCGCCCATCGGGCGCCACGCCGATCGAGTGGCCGTCGAAGACGATCTCGTCGTTGCCGCCGACCTGATTGACGTAGAAGAAGTAGCGCTGATGGGTCACCGCCGCCTGGCGAACCATGCGGCGCCGGAGATCCGCCTTGTCGATCGTGAACGGACTGGCGGAGACGTTGATGAACAGGTCGACGCCCTGCCCCGCCAGTTCCGCCACGGGATCGCGGTGATAGAGGCGCGTCGGCCAGAAATCCTTGTCGTTCCAGAGGTCCTCGCAGATCGTCACCCCGAGCCTGACCCCGCGCAGGACCATCGGAGTCACCCGCTCGGCCGGCTCGAAGTACCGGTCTTCGTCGAAGACGTCGTAGGTCGGCAGGAGGGTCTTATAGCGACGTTCCGCGACGACGCCGCTGTGGCAGAGGGCCACGGCGTTGTGGAGCGGCTTACCGGCGAGGCGCGGCTGGCGATCGACGAACCCGATCAGGACGGCCAGCCGCTCGTCGGTGAGTGCGGCCACCTGGTCGACGAGCGCGAGGTTCGCGTCGACGAACGCCGCGTGACCGACGAGGTCACGCGGCGGATAGCCAGTCGCCGCCAGTTCGGTGAGCACGAGAAGGTCCGCCCCCGCCTCGCGCGCGCGGGTCACCGCCGCCTCGATTTTCGCGAACGACGCGTCGAAGGCGCCGACGGTGAAATTCAGCTGGGCGAGAGCAAGTCGCATGAACAGGCGTGCCGGTCGGCTGTTACTTCCAGCTCTCTTCCCCGAGCTTCCAGGCGCCGCCCTCACGGACGATCTTGATCGTGCCCGTCTGCTTCTTCTTGTCACTGTCGACGCCGGTCGCCGTGAGCGTCGCGCCCGTGCCGGCTTTCTCTTCCTTGGTGACCTTGACGTCCGTCAGGGTCGCCACCATCTTCAGAAACTCGAACATCTTCGGTCGCTCGGCCGCTGGTGTCGCTTCAATCTGCTTCTTCTGGGCGGCCGACATGTAAGGCAGCAGTTCATCGACCTTCGTCGCCTTGTCGAACGCCGCACGATACGCCACGTAGAACTGCGACGCCGTCTGCCCGGCCGGCGCCGGGGCCTGCGCGCCCAACGTCCCCGCCGACATCATCAACAACCCCATCACGATCAGACCCATTGCCTTCATGCGCGCACGCATCGGACCTCCAGTATGTGAACGGAAAACGGACATCAGCGACGGCTCTCGGGCCGGCCGGACGGCAACAACAGACCATTCAAGATCCAGCTCACGATGCTGACGATCAGCGCACCGAGAAGCGCGGGCCACAGCCCGTGAATCGTGAACCCCGGTACGAGCAGCGAGGTCAGCCACAGACAGATGGCGTTGACCACGAAGATGAAGAGGCCGAGCGTGACCAGTGTGAACGGCAACGTGAGCACCAGCAGGATCGGCCGCACGGCGACGTTGACCAACCCGAGCAGCGCGCCGGCCAGAAGCGCGGAGCCGGTGCCGGCAATCTCGAGGCCGGTCACCATCCGCGCGGCCACGAGAATGGCCACCGCGTTCAGAAAGAGCCGCACCAGCCAGCGCATCGCGTCAGCCCTCCACGAGCCCTTTGAGCCGCGCGAGGTCCGCGGTCATCGCGGCGCGCAGCGGTCCCTCAATCATCGCCGCCGGCAGAAACCCGAGCGCCGTCGTCTCACCGGCGTTGCGCACACGCGCCCGCGATCCCCCGCCAGATCGTTGAATCTCGTACCGAACGGTACCGACGAACGGGCCGTCACTGATCCGCATCGTCAGCACGTGCGGAAAATGCACGGTCTCGACCTCCGTAATCCACGAGACGTCTCTGCCGAGCAGCGACCCGCGATGCCGCACCTTGGCGCCGGGGGCGAGCGCCGGGTCGATGAGTTCGACCGACTGCACGGCCTGGATCCAATCCTTCTCGCGCTGCGGATCGAACATGATGGCCGCGATGTCGGCCGGATTGGCGGCAATTTCGATGTCGACCGCCACGTCTACCGTGCTCATTGGCGTTGTACCTCGTGCACCATGGTAGCCCTTGTACCCCGGACCTGAAGGTCCGGGGCTCCACGAACGGTCTCAGCTTCGCGGGAGCGTCTCAGCTTCGCGGCGGACATTCCCGACAGTCCGTGAGTTCCAGACAGTCCGTGGAGTCCTGGACCTTCAGGTCCAGGGCCAGATCTTACGGAATCATCGGCGTACTACGCCGCACGAGCTGGACCGCCAGGCCCCACGGATCGCGCAGCATCGCCAGTTCGTCGCCGGCGTCCGTGCGGCGGAGCTCACCTTCCGGCGTCGCGCCGGCGGCGATGAGACGCGCGCGCGTGCCGGCGATGTCGTCGGTCCGGAAGGCAATGTGCAGCGCAATGGGATCAATCTGCCGGTAGTCGGGTAGGGCGACGGCGGGATTCCGGTAGAACTCGAGCATCACGGCATCACCGTCGTCGGCCAGAAATCGCCCGAACGGCGGCGCCGATTCCGCGCGCTTCACGGTCAACCCCAAGTGGTCGACATACCACTGGCTGAGCCGCACCGGATCTTCGACTTGATAGGCCACATGCTCAATTTTCACGACGGACGCCTCCGCATCACGCGCCCGTCTCAAGTGGGTCCAGTGGGCGCAACGCATGGATAATACCCGCATCGACCAGGAGGTCCCGTTGAGATTCAACCTGAAGCTGTCGGGTGGGTGGCGGCTCCCCGCAATTGCCGGAATCGCGCTGGCGATCTCGCCCTCGCCGCAAGGCACAGGTGCGCAGGCCAATGGTGCCGCATTTCGTGCGGACGACTCGGGTACATACGACCGCCCGTCAGGAGCCGCGTGAGCGATCCTGACGGGCGTAGAGCCGTTTCGATTTCCTACTGACCCCAGCGCGCCAGCACGACGTTGCTCCGCTCGTCGACGGTGCGCATGCTCGGCCAGGCGCGGGCGGGCGTGGACACCATCATCGCGAACAGTTCGCCCGGGCGCGGCACCCAGGAACGCAGGGGTTCCCAGTTGTCAGCGTAGAACGTCCCTGAACCGACGTCTTCGGCCGTCACCGCCTTACACGCCTGCCCGGGACGCTGCCACTCGCCAGCGCCGCCGTACCAGCGGCCGTTGATGTTGGCAAAAACCCACTGGTTGCCCTCGATGGGCGCACCCGTGTCGAAGAACTCGACCGTCGGCCACCGGCCAAGCTTCGTGTGAAAGGTGCAGAGGCCATCCGTCGTCGTGACGCCGGTCATCGTGGATGTCTGCGGCCAGGCCCCGATGTTCTTCGGACCAAGCACGATCGTCACCTGATTGAGGTCGATCTGGTCGGCCGGCTCCGGCACTGGCGTCGGATCCGGTGTCGGCGGGGGCGGGGGCGGTGCCGGCGGCTCCGGTGCCGGGGGAGGAGGGGCCGGCGGGAACAGCTTGTTCTTGCTGAGCGTTTCAACGCCCGAGTAGGTTCCGATGCATGTCTGCGCGGTATACGGCAGCCGGATGACGTCGCCGGTCAGCGTGCCATCGGTCGTCAGGGTCACCAGGCAGTTTCCGACCGTGGGCAGGACCGTGGAGCCGTTCAGCACGATGTGCATGCTGGTCGGCCCCGTCAGCTCGCCGTTCGCCGTCCCGGTGACCTCATAGGTCCCGAGACAGACGGCCGTGAACTTGCCGCTGACGGTGTTGCCGACCTGGGTCGTGGCGCTCCACTGAAAATTGCTGCAGGTCGAGAGCTTGGCCACCTCAGTCGGCGAATTCGGCGTGGCCCACAGGGCAACGAAGGCGCCCGCGCCGGTGTCAGCGCCAATTGGAGTCGGGGCTGTCGCGCTGCTGGACGGTTTCTGCATGTTGCAGCCGGCCGCCACCGCGCCCGCTACAACCATCCCCATCATCAAATACACACGCTTCACGGTAGAGCTGATCATCAAGTTGTTCGCCTATCCCACCCCTACGCGACCGGTGGCCGCGCTCCACGGGCTCAGACTAGCCAATCGCGTGCCGGTCGGTATCACCAGTACTTTCGGTCGCTCGTGCAAAACCGATCACGGTTTCGGTGCAGAAATTACAGCATTGGTCGATTGAGTACGTAGGCAGCGGCGGCGGGCCTCGCGGCTCCAGCAATTCGATCGAATTGCGCGGAATGAACACAAATGTTCATTGCGGAAGATGGCCGACATCTTCGTCACTTTCAAAGACTTCCTGAGGACGGCTTGCCATAATGACGACGCGTCCTTTCGACGCCTCCCGAGCATTCATTGAGCATTCACGTCGCCCTGTCACACATCACCCACTACCGCTACGACCGCGCGGTTCAACTGTCGCCGCAGCTGATCCGCCTCAGACCCGCGCCGCACTGCCGGACGCCGATCCTGTCGTATTCCCAGCGGGTTACGCCCGAGCCGCACTTCCTCCACTGGCAGCAGGATCCCCAGAGCAACTACGTGGCGCGCGTCACGTTCCCGGACCCGGTCCACGAGTTCCGAGTGGAGGTCACGGTCGTCGCGGAAATGGCGGTCTACAACCCGTTCGACTTCTTCCTGGAACCCTATGCGGAGCAGGCGCCGTTCGCATATGAGTCGTCACAGCTTCACGAACTCGAGCCGTTCCGGCTGAAGGAACCGCTGAGTCCGCTGTTCGAGTCGTACTTGAAGAAGATCGACCGCACACCGCGCCGTACGATTGATTTCCTCGTCGATCTGAATCAGCGGCTGAGCCGGGACATCGGCTACGTCATCCGCCTCGACCCGGGCGTGCAGACCACGGCGGTGACCCTCGAGAAGTCCAGCGGCTCATGCCGCGACACGACGTGGCTGCTCGTGCAGCTCCTCCGCCACCTGGGACTCGCGGCGCGGTTCGTCTCGGGCTATCTGATCCAGCTCAAGCCCGACGTCAAATCCATTACCGGCCCGACCGGCACGGAGATCGACTTCACGGACCTCCACGCCTGGTGCGAGGTCTTCCTCCCCGGCGCAGGCTGGATCGGTCTGGATCCCACTTCGGGTCTGCTCGCCGGCGAGGGTCACATTCCGCTGGCCTGCAGCCCCGACCCGTCCGCCGCCGCACCGATCACGGGGATGGTCGAGGACTGCGAGGTGTCCTTCGAACACACGATGTCGGTCGAGCGCATTTACGAGTCACCCCGCGTCACCGCGCCGTATTCGGACGAGGACTGGCAGGGCATCGTCGCGCTCGGTCTGCAGGTGGACGCCGACCTCAAGACGCAAGACGTCCGCCTCACGATGGGTGGAGAACCGACCTTCGTTTCCGCCACAGATCGTGACGGTGCCGAGTGGAACACCACCGCGGTCGGACCAACGAAGCGCCACCACGGCGCCGACCTCCTGTTCCGCTTGAAGCGCCGCTTCTCCGAGGGCGCCTTCCTTCACTTCGGTCAGGGCAAGTGGTACCCGGGCGAACAGCTCCCGCGTTGGTCCCTCGGGTGCTACTGGCGGCGCGACGGCGAGCCGGCCTGGACGAACGAGGCGCTCTTCGCCGACGAGGATCAGCCGGACGGCTCCACCTCGACCGACGCGGAAGCGTTCATCCGGACCCTGGCCGAGACGCTCGGTGTGACCGACGCGCACGTGCAGCCCGGTTACGAAGACGTCTGGTACTACCTCTGGCGCGAGCGCAAGCTCCCAACCAACGTCGATCCGTTCGACGCGCGACTCGACGATGAGCTCGAGCGCGATCGGTTGCGCCGCGTCTTCACGCAGGGGCTCGACACCGTCGTCGGTTATGCCCTGCCCCTCGCGCCCACGCCGGACAGTGAGACGCCGTGGCGCACGGGCCCCTGGTTGCTTCGCAACGAGCGTCTCTATTTGCTGCCGGGCGACTCACCGATGGGCCTCCGGCTCCCGCTCGACTCACTGCCGTGGGTCGCAGCGGACGAAGAACCGCTGCTCTTCGAGCCGGATCCGCTGATGGAGCGGCCGCCGTTGCCGCGTCGGCAACCGCGCGCAGCCGCCGATCCTCAGCTCCAGGTGCCACTCGTCCGGACCGCTGCCGCGGCGGCCGCGACGCCGAGCTCCCTGGCCGAACCGGTCACTGGCGCAGCCGCAGCAAAGCCCGCCGACGCCGGCGCGCCCGCACGCGTGCCTGCAAGGCATCAGTCGGCGCCGTGGCTCGTGCGGACGGCGCTCTGCGTGGAGCCGCGAGGCGGCGTGCTGTACGTCTTCCTGCCGCCGATCAAGCAGCTCGAGCAGTATCTCGACCTCGTGTCCGCCATCGAGACAACGGCCGCGCGCCTGCACCGGCAGGTCCTGCTCGAAGGCTATCCGCCGCCGCACGATCCGCGCCTGCGGCAGATGTCGATCACGCCCGACCCAGGCGTGCTCGAAGTCAACATCGAGCCCGCCACCTCGTGGAGCCAGCTGGTCGAGCACACGACGATCCTCTACGACGAAGCGCATCAGGCCGGCCTGTCGTCCGAGAAGTTCATGCTCGACGGCCGCCACACGGGCACCGGTGGCGGCAACCACCTGGTGCTTGGCGGTGCCACCCCGGCTGACAGCCCGTTCCTCCGGCGCCCCGATCTGCTCCGCAGCCTCGTCGCTTACTGGCACAATCACCCGTCGCTGTCCTACCTGTTCTCCGGGCTGTTCATCGGTCCGACCAGTCAAGCACCGCGCGTGGATGAAGCCCGCAACGACAGCATCTACGAGCTCGACATCGCGTTCTCCCAGCTGCCAGGCCCGGACGTCACGACACCGCCCTGGACGGTCGACCGCGTCCTCCGCAATCTGCTCATCGACGTCACGGGCAACACCCACCGCGCCGAGTTCTGCATCGACAAGCTGTACGCCCCGGATTCAGCGAGCGGGCGTCGCGGGCTTGTGGAAATGCGCGCGTTCGAGATGCCGCCGCACAGCCGCATGAGCCTTGCACAGCAGCTGCTGTTGCGCGCCCTGGTCGTGCGCTTCTGGCGCACGCCCTACACAACCCCACTCGTGCGCTGGGGCACGGACCTCCACGACCGCTTCATGCTGCCCTACTTCGTCCACCTGGATTTCGAGGACGTCTTGGAGGAACTCCGCGCCGCCGGCTCTCCGATGCCGTCCCATTGGTTCGCGCCGCACTTCGAATTCAAGTTTCCGCGGATCGGCGAGATGACCACGCGCGCGATTCACCTCACCCTGCGCCAGGCGCTCGAGCCGTGGCACGTGCTGGGCGAAGAAGCCACCGGCAGTGGAACGGCCCGATACGTCGACTCGTCGGTCGAGCGGATCCAGGCGCTGGTCACCGGTCTCACGGGAAGCCGGTACGTCATCACCTGCAATGGGCGTCCCCTGCCGCTCCAGCCCACGGGCCGCAACGGGGAGGCCGTCGCTGGCGTCCGCTTCCGCGCCTGGCAGCCGCCGTTGTGTTTGCATCCGACCATTCCGGTACAGGCCCCGTTGACGTTCGATATCGTGGACACCTGGATGCAACGCTCCGCAGGCGGATGCCAGTATCACGTCATGGATCCTGGCGGCGTGAACCCGCCCGACTTCCCGGTGAATAGCTACGCCGCCGAGAGCCGTCGTCTGTCGCGGTTCACCCGGCTGGCGCACACGCCCGGACGGGTCAGCCCGCCGCCGGTCGAACGCACGGATGAGTTTCCCTACACACTCGACCTGCGGACGCCCTCGGCGTGACCATGACAGCCGGCACGCGACGCGCTGCGGACTTCGCCGCGCTCGCACGGTCGCTTCCAACCGCGCCCGGACATTTCGACGAATGGCGCGAACCGGACGGGACGCTCCGTCGTCCCTGGCGGCTGTTCGCGGAGCACGCGGGTGACCTCGGTCCTGACGCACTTCTGCACGCCGAACGACGCGTCGCGCGCCAGATCGCGGAGAACGGCGTCACCTACACGGTGTACGGCGGCGATCTGATCGGCGGCCGCCCGTGGGGCCTGGACGTGCTTCCCACCCTCGTCGAGGGCGCCGAGTGGGACGCGCTCTCCATCGGTCTCCGCCAGTATGGCCGCGCGCTCGATGCGATCGCGCGCGACCTGTACGGCGACCGACGGCTGCTCGAATCGGGCGCGCTGCCTTCCGATCTGGTCTTTCCGCATGCCGGCTTTCTCCGTGCATGTCAGGGCGTGCGGCCGCCAGGCGGCGTCTTCCTGCATACGCTCGCGCTCGATCTCGCGCGTGACGGCGACGGGACATGGCGGGTCGTCGGCGTCCGCGCGCAGGCGCCGTCAGGTCTCGGTTACGCGCTGGAGAACCGCGCAACGATCGCGCGTGTGTTTCCGGAGGCGATGCGGGATCTGCACGCGCGCCCCTTGATGCCATTCTGTGACGCCCTGCAGGAGGCGCTGCTCGCCATGGCGCCATGCGAGACGAACGCACCGCAGCTCGTGCTGCTGACGCCGGGTCGTTTCAGCGAGACCTACTTCGAACACGTGTACCTGGCGCGGCAGCTCGGCGTGCCGCTCGTCGAGGGTGGCGACCTGACCGTCCGGCACGATCGCGTCTTCCTGAAGACCGTGTCCGGCCTGCAACCGGTTCACGCGATCTGGCGACGACTCGACGATGACTATTCGGATCCGCTCGAACTGAAGGCCGAGTCGACGTTGGGCGTTCCGGGGCTGGTGCAGGCGTGGCGCGCCGGCCACGTGCTGGTCGCCAACGCGTTTGGCCTCAGCGTCCTCGAGTCGCCGGCCCTGCTGTCGGTGCTTCCAGATCTCGCGGTACGGGTGCTCGGCGAGCCCCTGACGATCCCCGTCGCGCCCACCATCTGGCCGACCGATCGCCAGGCGATCGCGCTCGACCACATGGTGATCAAGCCGGCGCTTTCCTCAGAGCCGCACGACCCGATCTTCGGCCACACGCTGGGTTCCGACGCGCAACGCGCGTGGGCGGCGCGAATGTCGGCCGAACCGAGTCGCTATGTCGCACAGCAGTACATCCCTCTGTCGCAGGCACCGGTCTCTCACGGAGGCGCGATTGAGAGTCGGGGCCTGATTGTCCGCGCGTTCCTGCTGACGGATGGCCGCGGCGACTATCACGTGCTTCCTGGAGGACTGTCGCGCATCACCGGTGGCGATCGCGCGAATGTGTCGGGTCAGCGAGGCGGCGGCAGCAAGGACACGTGGATCGTGTCGGCCGGACCAACCGATCCGCCCCCCGAACCATCGCCGTGGCCGCGGCGGCAGACCCTCGGCGAGCGCGCGACACCCAGCCGCGTCGCCGAACACCTCTTCTGGCTCGGCCGCTACGCGGAACGCAGTGAGAACATGGCGCGGTTGCTCCGCGCGGTGCTCACGCGCGTGGCCGATGCTGGCGTCCTGCCGTCCCGCCTGCGTCATGCCGTCGTCCGCACCTGCCGCGGCCAGGGCCTGTTCGAAACGACCGCGGTCCGCGCGGCCACCATCACGCCGCGTGAAATGGACGAGGACGAGTCGGGCACGGGTCTCGAGCGTGCGCTGGTCGCCGGCATCAGCGACCATCACACGCGGCAGAGCCTCGGCTACAACGTGGCGCAGCTCGATCGCGTGGCGGGTTCGGTGCGCGATCGTCTGTCGTCCGATAACTGGCGCGTGCTGCACCGGCTGTTTCAGCAGCTCACCGGCGACGTCCCAACCGACGCGCCGATCGATGAAGCCCTGGAAGCGCTCGATCAGGCCATCCTCTCGCTTGTCGCGATCGGGGGTCTCGAGATGGCGCACATGACGCGCGATGACGGGTGGCGGTTTCTCAGCCTCGGCCGGCACATCGAACGCCTGGCGTTCGTGGCAACGACGCTCGATGACGTCTCGACGGGCGGCGCGACCGAGGATCCGTCTGTGCTCGAGTGGCTGCTGGATCTATCGGACAGCCTGATTACCTATCGGGCGCGCCACGCCCGGCGGCCGGAGTGGACGACCGTGATGGATCTGCTGCTGTTCGATGAGCGCAACCCGCGGTCAGTGATGTTCCAGGTCGGCAAGATGGCCAAACATGTCCGCCTGTTGCCGGATGCGAACCTCATGGCGGTGCTGGAGGAGATCGACGTCATTCATGCCGCGGGCCACCAGCGCGATACCCGCCAGCGCGATCTCTTCGGCGGCGGGATGTCGAACCGGGACCAGTTGTCGCAGGGATGTCAGCGACTCGCGGCGCGCGTGTCCGACGCGCTCACCCACCGCTACTTCAGTCACGTCTACGAACTGCCGCGCGCGACGGTGACGGCGTGACGACGGACGCGCGGTATCGCGTCGACCACCACACTGAGTACGTGTACGCGGCGACGACGTCCACGTCCCAGCACCTCGCGTATCTGACGCCTCGCGCCTTGCCCTATCAGCAGCTGCTGTGGCACGAGCTCACCATCGAACCGGCCCCAGCCGATCGATCCAGCCGGGTCGACTACTTCGGCAACGCGGTCGAGTCGTTCACGATGCTCACGCCGTACAAGACGCTGTCGGCTGTGAGTCGCAGCGTTGTGAGCGTATCCGGGCCGGCGCCGCTGCTCGACACGTCGGCGGGGCCATCCTGGGAATCGGTTCGCGACCAGCTGAGATCCGGATCGCCCGTGGCGCCGCTCGACGCGATCGAGTTCTCGGCGCGCTCACCGTACGTCGACATCGGACCGGAAGTCGAGGCCTTCGGCCGCGCGGCCTTTCCGCCTGGACGTTCACTCCTGGATGGCGCCCTGGAGTTGACCCACCGGATCCATCGTGCCTTCACCTTCGATCCGACCGCGACGTCCGTGGCCACGCCGGTCAGCCGCGTTCTCGCGGGCCAGCGTGGCGTGTGCCAGGACTTTGCCCATGTCCAGCTGGCGTGCTTTCGCGCGCTGGGCCTTTCAGCGCGCTATGTCAGCGGGTACTTGATGACCGATCCGCCTCCGGGTCAGCCGCGCTTGATCGGGGCAGATGCCTCCCACGCCTGGGTCTCCGTGTGGTGTCCCGTGAATGGCTGGGTCGATCTCGATCCCACGAACGACGTGCGGCCCGGCCTTCGCCACATCACCCTGGCGTGGGGGCGCGACTACGACGACATCACGCCGTTGCGCGGCGTGGTGCTTGGCGGCGGCTCCCATGTGTTGCACGTCGGCGTGAGCGTCGTGCCCGAGATGGGCGAGGCGTCGTCATAGAGCCGGCCGCCTCGGCACGCCCACTCCGCGGCCAGGACTCACGCAGACGTCGCCCCCAGCCCCCGTATCCCGCCAGGGTCACGCGTCATGGGCGTCCGCGATAGGGTGCCGGGCAGCGAGATATTTGACGAGGGGACGGCCCATCGTGGCCACTGATCCACTCCTCAGTGTGGATGTGTCTGCAGGTAGTCGAGGACGAACTGCCTCAGCGGACTGCTCGTGAGTCCGAGCGCTGCGGCTTCCTCGGCGGCTCGCGGCACGTCCCACCCGTCGACCCTGACGCGCTTCACCATCCACATGGAGGCGGCGCGGTTGCCGGTGGCGCAGTGAATGAACGCCGGTTGGTTGGCGGGGTCCTTGATCGCCATCAGAAACTGGTCGACCACGGCCGGATCGGGAGATGCCCCGTTGAACGGGAGGTGGACGTAGCGCAGGCCTGCCTCCCGGGCGGCCGCCGCTTCCGCCTCGACGTCTGCACCGTTTTCGGTGGCGAGGCGCAGATTGATGACCGACGCAAAGCCAAGGCGCTTGATGCCCGCCATCGAGGCCGGCGTGGTCGCGCCTGCGCACGCCACGGTGGTCTCGACGCGCGCGAGGTTCATGACGCCCGGCAGCGTTTCCTTGGTGACCTGAGGGACTTGGGCGCCCAGGCATACCCACAGCAGCAGCGAGACACCAAAACCCGTTTGAACACTGCGTCCATGCATCCCCATCCTCCGTGCGAGAAGCGGGCCAAAAGCCTTCTGGCTAGTCTACTGTCCGGCACCCGCTGGAGGACGCCGGGCGAACAGGTGAAACGAATGGTGAGGCAGACGACGCATGCCGCGGCTGAGCAGGGCCAGCAACGGCACGAACAGAAGCTTCGGACCACGCGGGATCGATCCGGGGCCGCGTCCTGCCGCACCCTACATCCAGAATTCGCGGCGGGCGGCCGGCACGCGCCACCAACCCGGCAAGCTCGCCCACAATCAGCGACTGGACTTCCTCTCGATAGCCGATCAGCCGCCTGATCGTCGTTGGAATCGTCATGCGCTCTACCGGGCCACCATTGCAACGGTCCCCAATCTACCCGGCCAATGCCCGCAGTACGTCAGGATTGAGCAGGTCGAGCCCCGTGTAGTCTTTCGCCTCACCCCGCACCACGTTCTGCAATGCGCGCGACGCCATCCGATGATTTGCTTCCGCCGTGTGGCTCCCCACATGTGGGGCGAGCACGACGTTCGGCAGCGTACGGAGATCGGCCCCGGCCGTTGCTGGCTCGTACGGCTCGCGATCGAAGACGTCCAGGGCCGCGCCCGCCAGACGCCGCGAGGCGAGCGCGTCGTAGAGCGCGAGTTCATCCAGCACCGCACCGCGCGCGGTGTTGATGAGCCAGGCGTGCCTGGGCAGCAGCGCCAACGTCTTCGCGTTGATGTAGTGCCGGTTCTCGGGCGCCGATGGCATGTGGAGCGTCACGAAGTCCGCCATCCCGAACGCGCGCACCACGTCCGTGGTGATTTCCACGAAGTCCGCATCGCCCGCCGACGCTTCCTGCGACGCCGAACGCGCCAGGCCCACCACACGCATGCTGAATCCCTTTGCCGCAATCCGCGCGACAGCGCGCCCGATTCGGCCGCAGCCGACGACGACCAGCGTCTTGCCGGACAACTCGATGCCTTCGCGCTGGGTCCACGAGCCACCGTGCATCGCGGCATCCATCGCCGGCACCCAGCGCGCCGCGCCAGTGAGAAGCGCCATCGTGAATTCGGCCACGGACTGATCGAGCACGCTGGGTGTGTTCGTGCACAGCACGCCCGCTGCCGTTGCCGCCGCCTTGTCGATGCCATCATGCCCGACGCCGAAGCGCGCCAGCACCCCGCCACGCGGCAACGCGGCATACAACGGCCCGACGTACGGTTTGCCGCCCACAATCGCATGACGCGCGCCGGCCTCGCGAATCGCCGCCGCCAGGGGCGCCTCCGCCGCGGGCGCGATGACGACGCGGACACGCGATTCATCGAGATAGGTGCGCTCGGCACGCTGATACTCAGCTTCGGTGACAACAACGGGGAACGGAGACATGGAGGGATTTTAGCGTCAGAGCGGGAAGAGGGGACGAGGGGACCAGGGGGCGACGGGACCAGGGGACCAGGGGACGAGGGGACGAGGGGACGAAGCGGACTAAGAACGAAGGTTCGAGAGTAGAATCCGCCAATCATGACCAATCGATGGGCGTATTGCTGCTGGGGACTTGTCGTGTGTGCTGGCGTGGCGCTCGGGGCCCGAACGATCAGCGCACAAATCGCCGTCTCCGCCAACGACAACAAGACCGTGCTGGTAGATGGCGTCCAGACAGTCGTGAAGAATCCGCAGCCGGATACGGTCACATTGGTTGACCTGAGCGTGTCGCCTCCACGCCTGCTCGGCAGCGTGCAGGCGCCCAACTCCGTGATTGGTCCCCCGCAGAACGTCGCCATCGCCCCAGGCGGCGCTATTGCGCTCGTTGCTTCGTCGACGAAGATCGATCCCGCCGACGCCACGAAGACAGTGCCCGACGATGTCGTGAGCGTCATCGACTTGAAGGGCACGCCGCCGCGAGTCATCACAACCCTTCACGCCGGTCGAGGCGCCTCGGGCATCTCGTTCAGTCCGGATGGCAAGCTGGCGCTTGTGGCCAATCGAATGGCCGGAACGATTTCGGTGTTCGCGGTGGAGGGCGCCGTGGTGACGCCGGCCGGGACGGTCGACCTCGGCGCCCCCGATTCCGGGCCAAGTCACGTCGTGTTCACGCGTGATGGCCGTCGCGCCCTCGTCACGCGCAACAACGACAGCCTGATTTCGCTGCTCAGCGTGGATGGCCGCACGGTCACGTACACGAAGAGGGATATCGCGGCCGGCCTGAAGCCGTACGGGATCGAAGTGACGCCGGCCGGCGACGCCGCGGTCGTGGCGCACATTGGCGCGGGCGCCCTCGGCGGCGTCGACACGCTCGCCGTGATCGATCTGACGACCGATCCGCTGCGCGTCGTCGATCAAATCGCGGCCGGACCGACCGTGGAAGGGCTAGCCGTGTCGGCGGACGGTCAGTACGTGGCCGCAACGGTCATGGACGGTTCGAATCTCTCGAAGAGCTCGCCGTTCTTTCACGAGGCCGGGCGCCTGCGCGTGTTCCAGCTCCGCAACCGTCGTCTCACGGCGGTGGCCGATGCGCCCACGGGTCACTGGTGCCAGGGCGCGGCGTGGAGCCGCGACCATGGCAAACTCGTGGTTCAGTGCATGGCCGATCGAAACATGCGGGTCTTCGCGTTCGACGGCAAGACGTTGACGCCCGCTGGCCTGTTGCCGATCGACGGCGGCCCCGCTGGCATTCGCGTGGCACCCTAGGCGGGGACCTAGGGGACC
>JBDTNQ010000107.1:0-15446 GCA_039933635.1 Acidobacteriota bacterium | reverse complement strand
GCCAACGTCGCACGCACATTCGATCTCGGCCACCGCCGATCGTTCGTGTTCCGCGTGGACATCCAGAACGTGCTCAACCGACAGCAGTGGGCCAACCCGAACCTGAACCCGACGAGCACCAACTTCGGACAGGTCACCGGAGTGACTCAGGCCGTGATGCGGTTCATCAGCTTCAATTCCACCTTCCGGTTCTAGCGAACAAAAGGGGACGAAGGGCGACGCCCTTCGTCACCCCCTCTTTTGATGCCACGCCCACGCGTGACGCACGATGGTCTCGAGGTCTGCGTACCGGCACGTCCACCCGAGCACGTCGCGCGCACGGGCAGGCGCCGCGACGAGTTCCGCTGGATCGCCTGGTCTGCGCTCGGACTCGATCACCGGCACGGTCCGGCCGCTGACACGCGCGACGGTGTCCACGACCTGCCTGACTGAGTGGCCGATGCCCGTCCCGAGATTGATGGCCTGACTGGACGTGCCGGCGGCCAGCCGATCGAGCGCCCGCAGATGCGCGTCGGCCAGATCCATCACATGGATGTAGTCGCGGACAGCGGTGCCGTCGGGCGTCGCGTAGTCCGTGCCGAAGATCTTGATCGGTGGCCGTGTGCCCTGTGCGGCGCCGATGACGAGTGGGATCAAGTGTGACTCGGGATCGTGGTTCTCGCCGATCTCCCCTTCCGGATCGGCACCAGCCGCGTTGAAGTACCGCAGGGCGATCCAGCGCAGACCGTAGGCCTCGCCGTACCACCGCAGCATCTTCTCAATCATCAGCTTCGACTCGCCGTAGGGGTTCACAGGCGTCTGAGGATGGGTCTCGTCGAGAGGCACGCGCAGCGGATCGCCGTAGGTCGCGCAGGTCGACGAAAACACAATCGTGCCGACGCCAGCTTCGTGCATGGCGTCGAGCAGATTCAGCGTCGCGACCGTGTTGTTGCGGAAGTACTTCGTCGGGTTCGTCATCGATTCGCCGACGAGGGCGCTGGCAGCAAAGTGCACGACGGCGTCAATCTTGTGCGCGGCGAACACCTCCACCAGCCGTGCCGGGTCCGAGAGGCTGCCGCGTTCGAGTGCCCCCCACTTGACCGCCCACTCGTGCCCTTGACTCATGTCGTCGAACACCACGGGAGTGTGCCCGGCCGCCGCGAGGAACTTGGCCGTGTGGCTGCCGATGTATCCAGCCCCGCCCGTAATCAGAATTCGCATGTGCCGTTGTTCCCCCTGGATGTGAAACGCCGTTCAACCGCGCTCGAGGCGCACCGTTCCCACGCGGGCCGCCCCTGGCGAACTGCCTTCGAAGACGTAGCCCCCACGGCCGGTTTCCTCAGCGTATCGCGCGGCGATGCCGTGGACGACATCGCCTGCTGAAGCGTCGCCCAGCAACGCCACGGTGCCGCCGCTGCCGCCGCCGGTAATCTTCGCACCGTAGATGCCGCGCGCCGCCCCTGCCGCCCGGGCCAGAGCAACGAGCCGGTCCGTGCCGTCCGACCCCAGTCCGCATGCCGAATAGCTGGCGTGCGACTCGTACATCAACGTGCCAAGCCTGTTCGTGTCGGGTGCCACTGAACCAGACGATGACGGCCGCAGATTGCGCGCCCACTCAGTAACGCGCTCGTGCTCCAGGACCGGGTGCGCGGCTGGCGTGCGCACCGAATACCGGCGCGCCGGATCGACCCGCGTCACGCCATCTGTCGTGCCACCGTAGCGTGCCAGAAACGCGCGTCCATCCAGCGTCTCCGGAATCTCCGGCGCGAACTGTTGCAAGGTCACGCTGCCGACGTTCGCCAGGTAGCCCTGCCATCGCGGGTCGTCGATGTGCACGTGCCCGTTGCGGTCACCGGGAGTCACCGTCAGTCCCGCGAGCTCCGCGAGGATGCGATACCCCATGAACGCGCCAACGCGGACGTCACCGTAGTCCGCGCCGGTGACGGCATGACGGATGCCGGAGTCGATCCCCCACAGCCCCAATCGATCCGGAAGGCGCACCGTGCCACGGAACTCCGCGGGCTGACACAACAGCTCGATGAAACTGTCGGCTTCTCCGCAGATCGACGTCATCTGATCCATGACGCCGCACGGCGCCCCCACGATCAGGTTCTCGACCTGCTGGCAGCGGACCGCGCGCGTTCTAGGATCGATACGCGTGGGCCACGCGGCGATGACGGCCTCCATGGTGGCCGCTTCGATGGCCGCGGACGAACTGACACCTTTCCCCTCGGGGATGTCCGACTCGATCAAGATGTCAGCGCCGCTGTCGAACCGCGCGCCATGCTCGCGGGCCAGCACGTGAAACACACCCGCGACATACGCCGCCCAGTGACGTGCCGGCTCGGCGGCAAACCACGCGCGCGTGTCCTCGTAACTCCGGCGGGAATCGGCGACGAGATCCAACGGCACGTCGCACCGGCGCTCCTGGCCTGCCTGCCCAATTGACGTGATGGAAATCCGCCGCTCCGATCGCGGCCGGAGTGCCACACGTGTCGCCTCGGCGATCGGCCACTGCAGCACGAGGGCACCCGAGTAGTCAGCGATGCCGCCCATCACATCCAGACGCCCAGGGGCACGAGCCACGAACACCGGCCCGTCCGACTCGGTCGGAGACGACGGCCAGAGCCCCGCGTCGACGCGGGCGGCGACCTCCGTGGCAAACCGCTCGAAGTCGGGGACGTCAGGCGGGATCGGCGAGACTGACCGGAACCGTCGTGTCACGGAATCAATCCACGACGCGCGAGCGCGTGCTGCAGGTGAGGTTCGACCTGCGCTCGCAGCGCCGCGTTGGCATAACCGGCCCAGCACACGTCAGCGGTCACATCGAGCGGCGCCTCGAGCGGCCGGCCGCGTTCATCGGTGACGACGACGCCGAGTTCGCGCGCGATCAACTCCGTGCAGAGATCGTACGGATGACAGCACAGGGCGGCGCCGCCGGTCCGCTGCCGCTCGACCAACGGCCGCACGTCCGCGACGAAACGATCGTGGCCGGCCATCAGTTCGTACAGCTGGCCGCCGGTCGAGATGTACTGATCTTCGAACGCCTGCGCTTTGCCGGGATGCGGCGGTCCGAGCAGAGCCGCCACCACCTCGTCGTCGATCGCCGCGAGCTCGGCCCGGCTGCCCGGAAAAAAACGCGCGATCATCGCGAAGCCGTGTGCGATCGTCGCCGCGGTCGACGGATGGAGGTCCAGCGGTTGAGATTCCCCCACCAGCCGATTGACGCGCCGCGCCGCGACGCCCTGTCCGCGCACCGCCCAGAGCTCGTCGCAGAGGTGCTGCTTGACCAATGGAATTTCGGTCTGGACGGCAAGCTCGACGTCCGCGAGCGTGCGGGGCGCCGGACCGGACGCCACGCCGGTCAAGATCCACGCCGGCCGCTTCTGGTACATCAGTCCCCGCGTGCCGTCGATCGGATCGACGATGATCACCCACCGGACCAAGCCGCGATCGGCATCGGCCGGAATGACGACCTCGCCGCCCGCCAGCCCCTCAGCAATTAGCAGGACCGGCTGAGCAGTGGTGGCGATGGTCCGGCCAATCTCATCGATGAGCATGTGCTCGGCAACCCGATCGATGGCGTAGATAGTGTCGCCTTCTTCTTCACGGGCAACGCCGGACAACGCGGTCACGGCCGCGGCCTCGCACGCGCGCACGACATCGGCTCGGATGCGGCGATGGAGCGCCTGAATGGGGGCGAGGAGCGGGTGGGCCGGGTGCGTCACGGATCGAACTCTAGCGCGACACGGAACGATAGTGCACGCCGCCAGCCGCGATGAGCTCCGCCGCCTTCTCTTCGGGCGAGGTGTCGCTGAGGAAGTTTCCGCCCCCAATCTCGGGACCCGCCAGGTACTTGAGCAAATTTGGCCGGCGCAATGGCGGGTGGAACTCGATGTGAAAGTGGAACCCGGTGGCGTCGCCCTTCACCGGCGCCTGATGGAGCGCCATGACGTAGGGAAACGGCACGTGCCAGAGGTTGTCGAAGCGGATGAGCACGTCCCGGAGCACCGTCGCAAGATCCCAGCGCTCATTGTCGTCCAGCTGGTCGATCGTCGCCACGTTTCGGACGGGCGCGACGTAGGTTTCGTAGGCATAGCGCGCGAAGTACGGCACGAACGCAATTGCGCTGCCGTGCTCGGCGATGATCCTGCGGCCGTCCGCGCGCTCGGCCGCGATCACGTCCTGAAAGAGCACGCGGCCCCTCTGCTCCAGGTGCCGCTTACCCGCGAGGAGTTCCGTCTCGATGTACTTGAAAGTGAAGTTCGTCGCGTAGATCTGGCAGTGCGGGTGCGGGTTGCTCACGCCCACGACCTCGCCCTTGTTCTCGAAGATGAGGACGAAGGCCACGTCAGGATGCGTGGCGAGCATGCGCATCTGCTCCTGCCAGGTCTGCAGCAGCGCGTCGACACCGGCGACGTCCAGTTCTGCCAGCGTCACATCGTGGCGCGGGCTGTAGCAGACGACGCGCGCGACACCCGTGGCCGGCCGGTTCCGGTAGATACCGTTCGGCGCCGCCAACTCGCGCGGCGCCGTGACGCCCACACACGGATGGTCGTTGTCGAAGACGAACGTCGACACGTACGGAGGATTGACCGCACCGCCCACCCGGGTGTTGCCCGGACAGAGATAGCAGGTCGGATCGAAGGCGGGCGGCGTCGGCGCCTGGCCGGTGACTTCCGCACCCGACCAGGGCCGGGATTGACGATGCGCCGCGACGATGACCCACTCCTCGCGAAGCGGATGCCATCGTTCTTCCCATGACCCCATCGGTCAGCGCGTCCCCAGGATCAGCACGACGATGCCGTGCTTCGGCACCGTGTAGCTGAAGTCAGGCGTGACGCCCGTCACCGTCGAGGTGACGGGGACCACGTGATCGGGCGCGTCAATACTGTTGGTGTCCTGCGGATCGGCCGCGAGCGTCACGGCTGTCCCCGTTGGCGCCAGGGTTCCGGCCCCCTTCAGCATGAGTTGGACCGGCGTGTCGGCATCGGTCGGGTTCACGAGCTTGACGTAGATGGTCCGGGCCTTGCTGTCGCGGGTCACGGAGACGAGGACGCTCGTATCCGCCGCCGTCGCGTTGAGAATCTCGTCGCCGATATGCGTGCTGAAGAGCTTGATCGCGTGGTAGCTCGGGGAGCCGTAGACGCGCAACGCGTCATACCCAATCAGGTTGGGACGCCACTGTCGAGCGCCGGGATTGACGTTCACCAGCAGGGGTGCGTAACAGTTCATGACCACGATGTCGGCGTTCTTCTCCATTTGGGTCATGAGCGCCGCGTCGCCGATGGCCGCGCGCATGTTCGGCGTGGGCGCTTCCCCACGCGAGCGCGCGTTCCACGGTTCGAACGGCGTCTCGTAGGCGCCCCACTCGCCGACGAAGATCTTCGGGCCCTTGCGATCGTACGTCTCGTACTGCCCGGCAGCCATCTTCAAGAAGGATTCGACCGTGCGGTAGTAGTGCTCATCGACGACATCCGGCGTCACGCTGTGGACGCGTTTGTCGAGCGGCTGCTCGAAGCCCACCGTCGAGATCATCTGCAGCTGCGGATAGCGCGCCTTGATCGCCGCGTTGAACTGCACGAAGCGCTGGTCGTAGGAGCCGGACTTGTCGAAGAAGTCCTCGTTCCCGACTTCGACGTACGTGAGCTTGAACGGCGCGGGATGACCGGCCTTCGCGCGCACGGCGCCCCACTTCGACGTCGCCGGCCCTGACACGTACTCAATCTCGTCAAGGGCATCCTGGATGTAGGGATCGAGGTCGGGCCCGGGCTTCACGTAGGCACCCTTGAGCGAGTAGCCGGCGTACACCGCCAAAACAGGCTCGGCGCGCATGTTCTCACACCACAGCAGGAACTCGTACAGCCCGAGACCGTCCGTCGATCGATAGCCCCACGGCGCCATGTGGCCGGGGCGATCCGCGAGGGATCCCAGCGTCTTCTTCCAATCGAATCGATCGGTGATCTGATCGCCCTGGAGATAGTTGCCGCCGGGGAAGCGCAGAAACTTCGGCTTCATGTCGACCAGCAGCTGCATCAGATCCGGCCGGAAGCCATTCGGCTGATTGTTGAACGTCGGCGGGAAGAGCGACACGAGGCTCAGCCAGATCGTGCCCGGCCGATCCGACGTGATCTCGAAGCGCGCCTTGGCGGTCGCCGTCAGCTGGCCGGTCTGCAGCGTGACGTCGTACGACTTCCACCCCGACGTCAGGCCGGCGATGGCCTTCGTCGCATACGACGTGCGCCCATCATCGCTCTTGATCGACACGGTCACCGGCCCCGTGAAGCCTGCCTTCGCCCTGGCGTAGAACGACGCGCGATAGCGGCTGTTCGGCTTGACCGGAATGCCCCAGTAGCCTTCGTTCGCCACGCCGGCGGCGTGGCCACTCGAGGCCTGTGTCACATCGAGGCGCAGGCTCGTCCCGATCGCCGGGTTGAGCGGCACGCTCGGGTCCAACGCCAGGGAAGCGGCCGCGCCATCACCCTGCACGACCGACCAGTGCGCCGGCGACGCGGCATCGTCCAGGAACGCACGGTTGCGCACGAGCTCGGCGTACAAGCCGCCGTCGTATCCGTGGTTGATTTCTTCGGTCATCAATCCGTAGAACAGGGGACTGACTTTCGCCCTTGGCGAAGTCGCGTCAATCGTGATCGTTGGCCCCGCGGCCCGCACGGATGCGACGCCGAGAACGAGCACCAAGAATAGATAGAATTTCCTAGAGAGGGTCATGGACGTCTCCGCTCACGCGCGCCGGCATCTCGCGCCATCCGAGCGCTTGATTCCAGCGGATGAGTTCCTGTAGTCTCACCGAACATCATAACTGGAAGCGGTTCCATACGTCACACGTCTGGTCCCGTTCTGAAAAGGGGAACCATGAAGACCGCCGTAGCCACCCTCGGATTCTTCTGCGCCGTACTGGTCGCCCAGGCCGGTTGGGCACAAACGTCCGCGACGTGCCAGCCCTCGTCGCTCAACATCCCTGAAGCGAAGTACCCGTGCCTCTATTCGGACAATCGCGCGACCTTCCGCGTCGTCGCACCCGACGCCCAGAAGGTTCGGCTGCGCGTCGGACCAGGGTTCGACATGCAAAAGGGTCCGGACGGCATCTGGGAAGTCACGACGACCCCGCTGGTGGTCGGCTTCCACTACTACATGTTGCAGATTGACGGCGCGGTCGTCGCCGACCCGTCCACGATGACGTTCTTCGGATCGGGATGGTGGAACAGCGGTATCGAAGTGCCCGACCCGGCTGGCGACTACTACGCCGCCAAGGATGTCGCGCACGGCCGTGTCAGCCAACAGTGGTATCTGTCCAAAGTGACCGGGCAGTGGCGACACGCGTTCGTCTACACGCCGCCCGACTACGACAGCCGCGCGCGCAAGAGCTATCCGGTGCTGTACCTGCTCCACGGATGGGGCGAGGATGAAACCGGCTGGTACCGGCAAGGGCGTGTCGATCTCATCATGGACAACCTGATCGCGGCTGGTAAGGCGAAGCCGATGATCGTGGTGATGGACAACCTCAACGCCGTCAAGCCTGGTGAGAGCGCGGCGATCTTCGGGGCTCGCGGCCTGGTGCCGCCTCCGGCGGCCGCGCCACCTGCCCCGGTGACGCCAGCCGGGCCCGGCGCGGCGGGGCCAGGTCGCGCCGGCGGTCCACCAGCCGGACGCGGCGGAGGCTTGGGCAGGCCCACCTTTTCGGAGATGATGTTCACCGATCTCGTTCCGATGATCGAACGTACCTACCGCGTCCTGCCCGGCCGTGACAACCGCGCGATGGCGGGCCTGTCGATGGGCGGCGCTCAGACGTTCGAGACGGTGCTGAACAACCTCGACAAGGTCGCGTACCTCGGCGGCTTCAGCGGCAACTGCGGCGGCTTCGGACGCGGAGGGACGTTCGATCCCAAGACCACGTGCGGCGGATCGTTCGCGGATCCCGCGGCCTTCAACAAACAGGTGAAGCTGCTGTTCATCAGCACCGGCTCAGTCGAAGGCCCGGGTGTGAAGACGTTCAGCGACGCGCTGACGAAGGCGGGCATCCACAACGTGTATTTCGAGTCACCGGGCACGGCGCATGAGTGGCAGTCATGGCGTCGCGCGCTGAATGACTTCGCCCCGCGGCTGTTCAAGTAAGCGCCGGCGGGAATGATCAGGGGCGATATGACCACGACGATGAGGATGGTGCTTCGTGCTGCCCTTCTTCAGCCGGACGTTGTCAATCGAGCCGGTCAAGAAGACCAAGAACAACTCATGTGCAAGTTGTCATCGAGCCGACGAGGTGCGCCGTGAAACATGTAGCGTTGACCACTCTCCTGCTGGCGGCGTGGATCGCGCCGACACCGCAGGCACAACAGGCACCGCAGGCACAACAAGGCCCCGCCGCGGCGGTGTCCCTGGCGCAGCGTATCGTCCACACGGACCCTGCACGGTTCAGGGCTTCGCCCGCGGTGCACGGCGGCGCCGGACACCTCGACTTCACGGCGCTCATCGGCGCGAACGGCCAGGAGACGAACTTCAATTTCCTGCATCGCGGCGCGATCGCCCCGAAGAGTGGCATCGGCGCCCACTTCCACAATCAATGCGAGGAGATGTTCGTCATCCTCGACGGCGAGGCTCAATTCACGATCGACGGGCGGACGTCCACGCTGAAGGGACCGGCTGGCGCACCGGCGCGGATGGGCCACTCGCACGCGATCTACAACGCGACCGACTCGCCGGTACAGTGGCTCAATATCAACGTCACCGCCCTGAAGGGGATCTACGATAACTTCGATCTGGGCGATACGCGCGTCAATGCCGCGCTCGACCCCATTCCGACGTTCATGACGATGAAGCTGGATCGCGCGCTGTTGCGGCCGGCTCCGGCGCTCGCTGGCGGCATGGGCACGGCACAGTACCGGCGGGCGTTCGGACCGTCTGTCTTCGCCACGACCTGGTCGTACGTCGACCACCTGTTCCTGCCCGCCGGCGCGTCGACCGGCGCACACGCTCTGCCCGACCTGGCTGAGATCGTCTACGTGATGGCCGGCGAAGGGACCGTCACCGTCGGGGGCGACACGACACCACTTGGCGCCGGCGATGCGATCGCCCTGCGCCTGAACGAGACGCAGTCCCTCGCGGGAACCGGCACCGGTGGACTCGAAGTACTCATCGTCGGAGTTGCACGGAACATGGACACAAAGACCGCGCTCATCATGACGCCTCCCGCGGGTCGAGGTGGCCGGGGCGGTCGAGGTAACTGAGTGGGGAAACGGATGACGCCTCGTCTTCTCGCTGCGGCGCTGCTGCTGCTTGGACGGCCCGTCTTGGCGCTCGACGGCGATCCGGCCTTGCACGATCCGTCGACGGTGATCCAGGCCGACGGTAAGTTCTACGTCTACGCCACTGGCGGGGGCTTGCCGGTCGCCGCGTCCGATGACGGATGGACGTGGCATCGCGCCGGGTCCCTGATGCAGGCGGTGCCGGGCGGCAAGCCGGGAGCCGATGTGACCGCACGCGGCGGCAACAACACGTGGGCGCCGGACATCATCCACATCGGCGACAAGTACTTCCTCTATTATTCGGCGCCCGGCGCACAGCCCAAGTCCGCGATCGGCCTGCTCGTCGGCAAGACGCTCGATCCGACTTCGCCGGACTACAAGTGGGAGGATGCGGGCCCCGTCGTCTGGTCGGACGGTGTCGAGGACAGCAACGCGATCGACCCTGGCGTGCTTCGCGATCCTGCGAACGGGACGCTGTGGCTGACCTATGGATCGTATTTCGGCTACATCCGGCTGGTCGAACTGGATCCACGTACCGGTAAGCGTCTCCACCCGGAGCGCAAGCCGATCAACGTGGCCATCAACTCCGAAGCATCCGTGATGATCGCGCACGAAGGTTGGTACTACCTGCTCGTGACGCACGGCTCGTGCTGCGCGGGCGGCAATTCCAGCTACAACATCCGCATGGGCCGTGCCCGCCAGGTGACCGGCCCGTTCCTCGACAACATGGGCGTCGACATGCTGCAGGGCGGCGGAAAGCTCTTTGCCGGCGCAAGCGGACGTCACGTCGGGCCTGGACATTTTGGTCTGTTGGATCTCGGCAACGGCGTGCAGAAGTTCTCGTGCCACTACGAAGCGGATCTCGACCGCGGGGGCATCAGTGTCCTCGACATCCGTCCGCTGCTCTGGCGCGACGGCTGGCCGGTGGCCGGAGACAACGTCACGGCAGGCACGTATGAGATCGAATCAGCGCGCACGGGCACGGCGCTGGAGATGGCGGTTCAAGGCGTCCCGGTGAGCGGCGGCCGCGGCCGCGGATTGGGCGCCCCTGGTGGTCCCGCTGGCGGAGCTGGCCGAGGAGGTCCCGTAGGCGCACCGGGTGCAACGGGCCGCGTGGCAGGTCCGCCTCCCGCACCGATCCCCGCACAGGAGGCCGCGGCGCTGATCGGCGGTTGGCCTTTCGGTCCGACTGACGCACGGCTGTCGCCTTACCTCTTGCAGGCGCAGCAGAAGTGGTCGCTGACGCCCGTGACGAATGCCGGTGGGTATCCGGGGTCGCCTTATTTCAAGATCACCGTCGCTGGCACGGATCGCGCCCTGGCGGCGACGTCCGATGCCGAACTGACGGTGCTCCCCGCGTTCACCGGAGGCCCAGAGCAACTCTGGCGCATCGATCAACTCACGGACGGCACCTATCGCCTGATGCCCAAGGCCGTCCCGAATACCACCGCGACCCTGGCGCTCTCGGCCGTCGGCAGCAGCACCCCCACGCTCAGTGCCTTCCGGGCCGACAGCGATCGACACCGCTGGCTGCTGAAGACGCCATGACCGCAGATCGCAGCAGAGCCCGCTCATGAAGAAGCTTCTCAACGCCTTTGTACCAACGCTCGGCGCGCTGGTCGTCCTCGCGGGATCAGCAACCACGGCTGGGCAGCAGCCGCCGCCCACCGTCCGTACGGGAGAACCCGCCGCGCCGCGCCCCGCTGCTCCGTCGCTCGCGCGCCCGGCGTCACCGACCAAGGCCCCCGACGCCGCCGGCTTTCTTCAGCGCTGGCTCGTCCTCGAACCGATCAAGGTACCCGGACAGCTCACACAGAGCGTCGTTCAGGCGTTGGTGGCCAAGGAGTACTTCCCGAACCAGTTCACCGTGGTGCCTCACGACGGAGACAAGGTCAACGTCGCCGACGAGTCGCTCACGTGGCACGCGCTCGACACGGCCGGCTATAACCTCAACCTGTTCCACTTTGCCTACGCCCTGAACAAACCGACGTCCAACGTGCTGTTCTGGGCCGTGACGGTTGTCGACGCGCCGCGCGACATGACCAACGTGCGGCTGGCGATCGGCTCGAACGCCGCGTCGATCTGGTGGCTCAACGGCCAGGAAGTGATTGGCCTCTACAACGACCGGCAGGCGGTCATCGACGACGGCGTCTCGAAACGCGTGACGCTCAAGAAGGGACCGAACGTGATCCGCGCGGCGATTGTGAACGCTGGTGGCGCGACCGACTTCTGCGCGCGCTTCATTGACGGCAACGACGCGCCGATCAGAACGATCGTCGTGAATCTGAAAGCGAACGGTCCGGAGCGATGACACGCCGCGTCTGCGCACTGACTTGCGTCGCCGCCGGCATCCTCGTCGGGGGCACGGCGATCGTGGCGCGACAGGCGCCCCAGGCACCCCAGGCACCGCAGTTCGTTGGCGAAGCGCCGGCACCCGCGTCTCCTTTGAGCCTCTGGTACCGCCGGCCCGCGGCCGACCATCCGCTCACAATCCCCCGCCCCGCTGGCCCGGGCGCCAGCGCCGAATGGGTGCGAGCGCTGCCGGTCGGCAACGGGCGCCTTGGCGCGATGGTGTTCGGTGGCGTCGTGAACGAGCGCCTGCAACTCAACGAGGACACGCTGTGGGCCGGCAGGCCCTACGACCCGGTGAATCCTGAAGCCAAGGATGCGCTGCCTGAAGTGAGGCGCCTCATCGCCGATGGGCGGTACACCGATGCCGCCAAACTGGCGAGCCAGAAGGTGATGGCCAAGCCGTTGGCGCAGATGCCGTATCAGACGCTCGGCGATCTGACGCTGACGTTCCCCAACGCCGATGTCGTCGAGGGGTACCGGCGCGATCTCGATCTCGCCACGGCAACGGCGCACCTGTCGTACAAGGCCGGGGGCGTCATCTTCGCTCGTGAAGTTTTCGCCAGCGCTCCGGCCCAGGTCATTGCCGTGCGTCTGACCGCCAGCCGTCCGGGTCAGATCTCGTTCGAGGCTCGGATGCAGACGCCGCAGCGCGCCACTGTCGAAGCGACGGCTGACGGCGACCTCGTCATGCGCGGCACCAACGGCAACGGCTCGGGCGCCACCGCGGATGGCCAGCCGATGACGGGCGCGCTGCGATTCGAGTCACGCGTGCGCGTGCTCGCCACGGGCGGCACGCGCACAGCCTCGGGCGACGCCATCATCGTCCACGATGCCGACGCGGTGACGCTGCTCATTGCCGCCGCAACGAGCTACCGCACGTACGAGGACGTCGGCGGCGATCCGGCCGCCGCGGTAGCGGCGGCTCTTGGAGGCGCGTCGAGCCAGACGATCGACGCGCTGCGGGCCGCGCACGTTCGCGACTACCGGCAACTTTTCGACCGGGTGACACTCGACCTGGGGCCGTCGTCGGCCATGGCCACGCCGGTGGACGATCGCGTGAAGGGCTTCGCTGCGGGCGGCGATCAGGCCCTCGTAGCGCTCTACTTCCAGTACGCGCGCTACCTGCTCATCTCCAGCTCCAGGCCGGGTTCCCAGCCGGCGAACTTGCAGGGCCTCTGGAATGAGAGCATGTCACCGCCCTGGGGCAGCAAATACACCATCAACATCAACACGGAGATGAACTACTGGCCCGCGATGTCGACGAACCTCGCAGAGACGATGGACCCGTTGACGACGATGGTGAAAGATCTCGCCATCACCGGCGCGCGAACCGCGCGTGAGATGTATGGGGCTGGCGGCTGGGTCGCGCACCACAACACGGACATCTGGCGCGCGACTGCCCCGATCGACGGCCCGCAGTATGGCCTGTGGCCAATGGGCGGGGCGTGGCTCGACATGGCCCTGTGGGACCGCTACGAGTACACGGGTGATCGCGCCTACCTTCGCACCATCTATCCCCTGCTCAAGGGCACCGCCCAGTTCTTTCTCGATACCCTGGTCGAGGAGCCCACTCATCACTGGCTTGTGACTTCTCCATCGCTGTCGCCCGAGAACCCTCATCCTTATGGGACGTCGCTCATCATGGGCCCCACGATGGATCAGGAGATTCTGCGGGACTTGTTCGCAAGCGTCACCAGGGCCGCGCGTGAGCTTGGCGTCGACGGTGACCTGCAGCGGCGATGGACCGCCACGCGGGCGCGCCTGGCGCCACTGCAGGTCGGCAGCGCCGGGCAACTCCAGGAGTGGCTCGACGACTGGGACATGAAGGCGCCCGAAATCCACCATCGCCACGTGTCGCACCTCTACGGCCTGTTCCCCGGACGCGACATCGATCTTCGAAGAACGCCCGCGCTCGCCGCGGCGGTCAAACGTTCGCTCGAAATTCGCGGCGATCAGGCCACCGGCTGGGCAACGGCCTGGCGCATCAACCTCTGGGCGCGGCTGGGCGACGGGGACCATGCCTACGACATCCTGAAGTTCCTGCTCAGCCCGGAGCGCACGTATCCAAACCTGTTCGACGCGCATCCGCCATTCCAGATCGATGGCAATTTCGGCGGAGCCTCGGCCATTGCCGAAATGTTGGTGCAGTCCGACGCCGGTGAAATCCGGCTGCTTCCGGCCCTGCCGGCTGCCTGGCCGTCCGGCCACGTCACGGGCTTGCGTGCGCGCGGCGGTTTCGAGATTGACCTGTCGTGGAAGAACGGCTCGATCGACCGGGCCACCGTGCGATCGCTCCTGGGCAATCCCTTGCGGTTGCGTCGGGGTGAGACGCTCCGCTCACTCGAGCGAACCTCGCGGGGCGCCGTGCTGGTATTCATCGGAGACTCACTGCGACCGACGACGAAGTAGAGCGCCGGCATCGCGTGCAGAGGAGTGACCATGACCCGTCTGCTGAGAACCGGAGTGACCGTCGCCGTAGCGGCCATCGCGGCCGCGCCGCTCACGGCGCGTCAGGACGTCGCGCTCAAAGACCTGATGCCCAAGGGGATGGCGATCGGCGTCGCGATCAGCCAGCGTCAGAGCGACGGCATCGACACGGCCGCTGTCGACATCATCGCGAAGCAGTTCAATCAGATTAGCCCTGAAAACCTGCTCAAGTTCCAGCCCGTCCATCCGGCCGCGGACCGGTACGCCTTCGAGGCGCAGGACCGCTACGTGCAGTTCGGCCTCGATCGGCATATGCAGGTCGTCGGGCACAACCTCGTGTGGCACCAGCAGACGTCGCCCTGGGTCTTCCAAGGCCCAGACGGGCAGCCCGCCGATCGCGACACGTTGCTCGCGCGCATGCACGATCACATACGCACCGTGGTCGGCCGGTACAAGGGGAAGATTCACGGCTGGGATGTCGTCAATGAAGCGATCGACGAGGACGGCTCGCTACGGAAGGCGCCATGGCACGACGGCATCGGCGACGACTACGTGGCGAAGGCGTTCGAGTTCGCCCACGAGGCCGATCCGGATGCCGAGCTCTACTACAACGACTACAACCTCGAGAAGCCGGCGAAGCGCGCGGGCGTGATCCGGCTGGTCAAGGACCTGCAGGCGCGGGGCCTGCGCATCGACGGCATCGGCAACCAGGGGCACTGGCAGATCGAGACGCCGGCCATCGACGAGATCGAGCAGGCGCTGATCGACCTGCACAGCACCGGCCTCAAGGTGATGTACAGCGAGCTCGACATCAACGTGCTGCCTCCGGCCGGCCGCAATGCCGACCCGGCGGTGGCGAATCCCTACGCCACCGGGCTCCCGGACGACAAACAGCAGCAACTCGCTCAGCGGTATGCGGCGATCTTCGGAGTCTTCCTGAAACACCGCGATGCGGTGACGCGGGTCACGTTCTGGGGCCTCAGTGACGCAGACTCATGGCTCAATCGCGGGCGCGCGAACTATCCCCTGCTCTGGGATCGCCAGCGTCGGCCGAAGCCAGCATTTCAGGCTATCGTCGACGCCCTGCAGGGCGTGCGCTAAAAGAGAAGGCCCAGAGCGCCGTGAAGGCGACTCTGGGCCCGAGGGTGTGTGACCGGCGTGTTAGAAATCGAGCCGGAGCGTGATGCCGAAGTACCGCGGTGGATTGGACGCGGTGTACTGGCCTTGCGTGGTGCTCGTCAACAGCAGGCTGTCCACGCCTGGAACCGCCGGGTCATCCTGAAACGTCAGACCCGTCGCCATAGTGGTGAATTGAGCCGTGTTGAAGATGTTGTAGAGCTGCATCTGCAGCCGTGCCTGTGCACTTCGCCCCAGCGCCGGCGCGCGGAAGCGGCGGGCCAGCGTCAGGTCCCAGTTCCAGAAGCTGGG
>JBDTNQ010000106.1:0-15864 GCA_039933635.1 Acidobacteriota bacterium | reverse complement strand
GAGACCGGGTGTTGAACTGCTACACCCGGTCTCTTATTCTCCGAGGTACGCTTCGCGGACGCGCGCATTGCTGGCGACCTCCGCGGCGGTGCCTTGCAGGACGACCGCGCCCGTCTCGAGGACGTATGCGCGATCGGAGTGCTTGAGCGCCGCGCTCGCGTTCTGTTCGACCAGGAGCACGGTGGTACCGGCCGCCTTGATCGCGTCGATCGTGCTGAAGATCGTTTGACAGACGATGGGTGCAAGGCCGAGAGAGGGCTCGTCGAGCAGGAGGAGCGTGGGGCGCGACATCAGCGCCCGCGCCATGGCCAGCATCTGCTGTTCGCCGCCGGACAACGTGCCCGCGCGCTGTTTCAGCCGTTCCTTGAGACGGGGAAACATGGTGAAGCCGCGCTCCATGTCGGTCTTGATCTGGGCCTTGTCGCGGACACGATAGGCGCCCATCTCGAGGTTCTCGAGCACGGTCAGGTTGGCGAAGACGCCTCGCCCCTCGGGCGACATCGAGATGCCGCGAGCCACCAGCGTGTGCGCCGGCGCCCCCGTGATGTCGTCGCCCTTGAAGCGCACGGTGCCGCTTTTCGGGGCCACCAGACCGCAGATCGCGCGCAGGGTGGTGGACTTCCCCGCGCCGTTCGCGCCAATCAGCGTCACCACTTCGCCCGATCGAATTTCAATCGACAGATCGCGGAGCGCGTGAATCCCGCCATAGAACACGTTGACCCCGTCGAGTGTCAGCATCGCGCTAGCTGCCCCCGAGGTAGGCTTCGATGACCGCCGGGTGACGCTGGATTTCGGCGGGCGCCCCCACCGCAATCGTCTCGCCGTGATCGATCACCTGAATCCGCTCGCAGATGCCCATCACGACCTTCATGTTGTGCTCGACGAGCAGGATGGTCATGGCGAACTCGGTCCGAATCCACCGGATCAGATCCATCAGCGCGAGCGACTCCTGTGGATTCATGCCGGCCGCCGGTTCGTCGAGCAGGAGCAGTTTCGGCTCGGTGGCCAGTGCCCTCGCGATCTCGAGCCGCCGCTGGCTGCCGTACGGCAGGTTCGTCGCCACTTCGTCCCTCAGGGCGTCGAGACCGAAGATGCCGAGCAATTCGCGCGCGCGCGCGCGCGTGGCGCGTTCCTCGCGCGCGTGGCGTGGCGTCCCGATGATCGCGTCAGCCAGCCACTGCCGGCTGCGCAGATGACGCGCGGTCATGACGTTTTCGAGCACGGTCATGTCCGGAAACAACCGGATGTTCTGGAACGTGCGCGTCATGCCGAGCGTGGCGATGTCGTACGGCCGACGCCCATCCACTCGCCGCCCGTCGAAGTGAATCTCGCCGTCGGTGGGCCGGTAGACGCCCGTGAGCAGATTGAAGACGGTCGTCTTGCCCGCGCCGTTCGGCCCGATCAGGCCGAACAACGCGCCGTGCGGCACCTGGAGGGACAGATCTTTCACGGCGGCGAGACCGCCAAACTGCTTGTCGACCTTGCGGACGTCGAGCAGCAGCGGCGCCTCCCCGCTACTCATCGGTGTCGCTCCCCCCGAGCGTCGACCGCCGGTCGGTGGGCCGGCGGCCCGTGTGCTGGCGCGCATCGGCCGAATCGCTGAGTGCCACCGGGATCTTCGTGCGGCCGGGCAGTCGGAGCCACGTCCAGCCCAACTCGCGGCGGCCGAACAGGCCCTGCGGCCGGAAGATCATGAAGAGGATCAGCAGCAGCGCGTAGAGCACCATGCGCAAACCCGGAAACTGCTGATCGAAGCCGCGCAGGGCTTCCGGCAACACGGTCAGCGTGGCCGCCCCCACCACGGCCCCGGTGATCGATCCGATGCCGCCCAGGACGATCATCACGACGATCTCGATCGACTTCACGAAGTTCAGGTTCTGCGGGTTCAGGGGATTGGCGAACAGCTGGCCCGAGAGCCCGCCGGCCACGCCGGCCAGCGCCGAGCTCACGACGAACGCCATGACCTTGTACCTCGTGGTTCGCACGCCCATCGCCTCGGCGGCGATCTCGTCACCGCGAATGGCCGACAACGCGCGGCCGAACGTGGACCGGGCGATGTTCCGGACGATGGCGATCGTGGCGATGGCCACACCGAAGATCCAGAAGAACGTGGTGATGGGAAGCGCGTCCGTGAAGCCCGTGGCGCCGCCGACGGCGGGAATGTTCAGGATGATGACGCGGATGATCTCACCGAATCCGAGCGTCACGATGGCGAGGTAGTCGCCCTTGAGGCGCAGCGACGGCACGCCCACCAGCAGGCCGGCCAGCGCAGCGGCGAGGGCGCCGGCGGACAGGCTGACGGCCATCACCACAAAAGTGCCCGGGCCACCGTTCAACGTTCCGCCGACCAGCCCGGCAATGGCCGCGCCGTAGTAGACCGTGACGAACGTCGCGGTGTAGCCGCCGACGGCCATGAACCCGGCATGCCCGATGGAGAACTGGCCCGCCAGGCCGTTGATGAGATTCAGGCTGACGGCGAGCGTGATGTTGATGCCGATCAGGTTGATGATGCGCGCGTAGTAGGGGTTGATCTGGAAGTCACCGAGTCCCGACTCGAACACGTGATTGAGGGCGGCCAGAATGGCGATCGTCCCCACGAGGGCGACGACCTTCCGCAGAGGGCCCATCGAGCTAGACCTTCTCCGTCACGGACGTGCCCAGAATGCCGGCCGGACGGACGAGCAAAATCAGAATCAGCACGGCGAACGCGACGGCATCGCGGTAGGTGGAATACGCGGTCGCGCTGAGCGCGGTTTCCATCAGTCCGATGAGGAATCCGCCCAGCATCGCGCCGGGGATGTTGCCGATGCCTCCCAGCACGGCGGCCACGAACGCCTTGAGCCCCGTCATCAGCCCCATCAACGGATCGATGCGCGGAATGGCCAGCGCCACGAGTACGCCGCCAGCCGCGGCGAGGGCCGAGCCGAGCGCGAACGTAAAGGCAATCACGAAGTCCGTGTTGATGCCCATCAGCTTGGCCACCGACAGGTTGTACGACGTCGCCCGCATGGCCTTGCCGATCCGCGTGCGATGCACGATGAACTGGAGCGCGAACATCACCACGACGGACATCACGATGATCAGCAGGCTCTGGTTCGTGATCTGCACGTCACCAATCGAGTAGGTTTCGGAACGAATCATCTGCGGGAAGAATCGCGGCGTGGCGCCGAACACCACCTGCCCCCCGTATTCGAGGAGCAGCGAGACCCCAATAGCCGTAATGAGCGATGTCAGCCGCGAGTGGTGGCGCACGGGGCGGTACGCCAGCCGTTCGATCAGGATGCCAATGACGGCGCAAATCGCCATCGACCCGATCGTGACGCCGATCGCATACAGCACCGACGGGTGCGCGTCGAGGTTCAACGCGTTGGCCAGGTAGTAGCCCGCGAAGGCGCCGAGCATGTACACGTCGCCATGCGCGAAGTTGATCAGGCGCAGCACGCCGTACACCATCGTGTAGCCCAGCGCGATCAGGGCATAGATCGCGCCGAGCGACAGACCGTTGATGACTTGCTGAAAGAACGTGTCCATGCGCGGAAGCCGGTTGAACTCCGGCCGGGCAGGCTAATTCGGGCTGACGGTGGCCCTGTAGACGAACTTTACGTCTCCGTCGACGAAGGTCACTTCCTGGATCACAGCCGGCTTGTCGACGTTCCGCTTGGCGTTCATCTTCAGATGCCCCGTCACGCCTGGCACGTCGCTCGTGGCGAGCGCGTCGCGCAGCTTGACACCGTCGGTCGAACCGGCGCGTGTGATGGCGTCGGCCAGAACCTTCACCGCGTCGTAGGCCAGCGCGGCAATCGAGTCCGGCTCCTGGTTGAACTTCGCGCGGTAGTTCTTCCGGAAGTTCTGCACGAGCGGGTCGGGGTTGTCGCCGGAGTAGTGATTCGAGATGAAGGTGTTCTTCAAGGCCTCGCGCCCGTTCTTGAGCGGCTCACCGACCCAACCGTCCCCGCCCAGAATCGGCATCATCATGCCGAGTTCGCGCGCCTGTCGCACGATGATGGCGGCTTCGGTGTAGTAGCCGGTCGCGAAGATGACGTCCGGGCGCTGGCCGCGAATCTTCGTGAGCACCGCCTTGAAGTCGGGATCGCCCTTGCTGTAGCTGACCGGATCGAGAACCTGCCCGCCAAGCGCGGTGAAGTGCTTGACGACAGAGTCGGTGAGCCCCACCGAGTAATCCTCGGAAATATCCTTGAGGACGGCGACCTTGCGGGCCTTGAGATCGTTGTAGGCGAACTTGGCGAGCACCTCGCCCTGAAACGGATCGATGAAACACACGCGGAAGATGTAGTCGCCCACATCGGTGACGCGCTCGTTCGTGGACGCCGGTGTGATCATCGGCACCTTGTACCGCTGCGCGATCGGCGCGGCCGCCAGCGACCGGCGGCTCGCGACCTCGCCCAGCACCGCGACCACTTTGTCCTGCGTGATGAGCTTCGTCACGGCGTTCGACGCTTCTTCGGGCTTGCTCTGATCGTCTTCCATGAGCAGCGCCAGCTTCCGTCCGCCAAGCAAACCGCCCGCAGCGTTCACTTCCGCGAGCGCGAGTTCCGTCCCTTCCCTGGACGATTGCCCGAACGACGCGCCGTCGCCCGTCAGCGAGGCGTACATCCCGACAGGAATGTCGCCTGTCGTACTCGTCGCCCCGCTCTCCGACTTGCGCTCACACGCCGCTGCGGCGCCGAGCGCCGCCATTCCCAACAGACACAGTGCTACTCGTCGGCGACGGGCTGAATTCACGCGCACTCTCCCGGGAAGAAACTCGCGGGCATTGTACCGTGTGGCCGCGGGGAAAGCCAAGAAAACAGGGCATCTCCGTGGCTTTCGCCGCGCGGATGCGCTCAATGTGTGCTATCGATTGAAGACAATGCCGTCCATGCGCGACAACTGGCCGTTCGTCGAGGCCGACAACCACGCCGAACGCCTCGCGTACCTTGGGACCTCGACGCGCGCGACGAGTCATCGCGGCACCGATCTCACGTGGGTGGTCACCGGTGTGCCGTCGGAGGATTACAACGGTGTGGTGTGGACGCGGCTCACGCCGCCGGACGCTGATATCCAGGTGCCGTTGCTCGTGCAGCAGTTTCGCGATCAGGGACTGCCGGCCGTGTGGCACGTCGACTCGGCCAGCGAACCGTCCGACCTGGCGCCGCGCCTGCACGCGCTGGGCTGCCCGATCGTGCCCCCGCAGATCGTCATGGCCGCGCCCCTCGAGCGCCTCGCGCGTGAAATGTCGCGCTTCCCTGGCCTGACGGTCGATCGCGTGCTCTCGCCAGAAGACCTTGCGGAGTGGATGGACGTGCGCGCCCAGATCACGACCGAACCGCGGGCCATGCGCGAGGACCTGTATCTGAGTCTCGGGCTCGGCGGGCGGCAACCGCTGCATCACTACCTGGCACGGGTGGACGGCCAGCCCGCAGGCGTCGCCCAGCTCTACCTCGGCCGCCGCGCCGCCGGACTCTACTCCGTCGGCGTCGCGCCAGCGTTCCGCGGGCGCGGCATCGGCACCGCGCTCGTGCTCACGCCCTTGCTGGTCGCGCGCACGCTCGGTTACGACATTGGCGTCGTGCGTCCCCCGATTGACAGCCAGGTCATGTACACGCACCTGGGTTTCGCGCCTCTTCAGCCCGCAGGCAGCGCCTACCTGATCGGCTCGGATTGAAGGGGCGCGCGGCGCGTGCCCGCCGCTCCTATTTGTCGTCCTTGCAGGTCGCCGACAGCCACTTCCCCGTCAGCGTCATCGCCACCGTGCCGTCCGCGGTGGTGCTCTTGATGCTGGCGCGGAAACTGGTCGGCGTGGACGCCTCGAGGTGCATCACGTCCGTCCGCTTTTCGTCGCCGGCGCACTGTCGCGTGAAGTCGGCGGTGGTTCTGGTCACCGCTTTCGACGTGACCGTGCAATCCTTGTCGTCGTCATCGCCGGTCTTGCCGATGTTGAGGTTCTTCAAATCCGCGGCCGAAATGCACGACGACGACGTGTGCGGCTTGCGCATTTCGGTCTGGAACTGACCGCGAGCGCCGGCGGGCAGTTTCTCCAGCGCCGCCGCGGGCATCTCGAACCCGCCCATCGTCATTTCCCATTCGCCGGTCCGAACGTCGAACGTCGCCCCCTGGGCCAGAGCGCCGACGGCCACCGTCACCGAGATCAGGAGCACAGCCATGGTGAACGTGCGTGGTGAGTGCGTCATGGCCGCAGTCTAGCGCAATCTCGTTGCGCGCCCGCGGTCGTGGATAAAATGGGGGACGCTCCCATGCTGAACCTGTCTCCATCCACGACCCGGCTCCAGACGCTGCTCGACGATTCCCGGTTTCCTCAACGATACAAACCGATTCTCGTGCAGTTTTTCGCGACGTACCGGGCGGCCCTCACCAAGGGGGGCCTCGACGCCGAGGCCTACGACCACCTGCTCTGCGGCTTCGTCGAGCGGATGCAGGTCCAACTCGACGACCCCTTCGTGTTCGAGCCGTATCACCCGCAGATCACGGCGCCGTTCGACTACTACGCATTCGGCGTCGAGTTCCTGCGCCCGCTGGTCGACAAGTCGCGCTCCACGCTGCGCGGACATGCGCATCTCGAGCGCGTCTCCACCCAGATCGCCGCGGGCGAGAACGTCATCTTCCTCGCCAATCACCAGACCGAAGGGGACCCTCAGGCCATCAGCCTCCTGCTCGAGGACGACTTCCCCGCCATCGGCCAGCAGATGATCTTCGCCGCCGGCGAGCGCGTCACGACCGATCCCCTGGCCGTACCGTTCAGCATGGGGCGCAACCTCCTCTGCATCTACTCGAAGCGCTACATCGACCATCCGCCTGACCAGAAGACCGCCAAGCAGCTGCACAACAAGAAGACCATGGAACGAATGAGCGAGCTGCTCGCCGAGGGTGGCAAGTGCATCTACGTGGCGCCGAGCGGCGGACGCGATCGCGCCACCGCCGACGGCGTCGTCGAAGTCGCGGCCTTCGATCCGCAAAGCATCGAGATGTTCTACCTGATGGCCGGCCGCGCGGGCCGGCCCACGCACTTCTACCCAATGGCGCTCGGGACCTACGCGTTCCTGCCCCCGCCGGAGACCGTTCGCGCGGAGATGGGAGAGGCGCGGCACATCATGCGCACCGGCATCCATCTGGCCGTGGGACCCGAGGTGGACATGGAGCGGTACCCGGGCAGCGATCTCGCCGATCGCCGCGACCGGCGCACGGCGCGGGCGACGCACATCTGGCGGCAGGTCAGCGAAGAGCACGCCGCATTTGGACGGTGACAGCCTGCGCCGCGCGGGCCGCACGCACGTCCGGGCTCGCCGGACGTGATTTACTGAGAGAGGCGCCACTTTCATGGTCCTCGTTCAGATTCTCCTGCCCGCACCCGGAACCGCCTTGACGGTCCCACCGGAGGACTACGCGCTGACGCGCGCCGAGTTGCTGAAGCGGTTCTCCGGCGTGACCGCGTATCTGCGATCGCCCGGCCAGGGCAACTGGATTGCGCCAAGCGGCCGGGCCGATCAGGACGACATCGTCATGGTCGAGGTCGTGACGGACACATTCGATCGCGAGTGGTGGAGAGGCTACTCGCAGGTGCTGGCGCGCCGCTTTCATCAGGATGCGATTCACCTGCGCGCGATTCCCGTTGAAGTGCTCGACACGTCCGCGTCATGACCCGGCCGCGGCGCCGCGGCCAGGCCGCAACGGAAATCGTCGATCGCACCATGGCGATCGCGGGGGCCTTGCAGGACATGGCTCGAGCCCAGCCGTCACGCGAGCGGCAGTGGGGGTACAAGCAGGCGGCCAGCGCGATCCGCGACCTCGACCGCCCCATCGAGACGTACATCCTGCCTGACGGCACTCTGGAGCGGATTCCCCACGTAGGGCCCTCCTCGACCCGCATCGTGCTCGAAATGCTCGAGCGCGGCGAGTCCGCGATTGTGGACGCTGCGGTCGTCGCCGCCGGCCGGCACGCGGACGTCACGACGCACCGCGCCTTTCGGGGCAACTTCCTCAGCCGCGCGGCTGTCACCAGCATCCTCTCGGAGCGTGGCGCCGACATCGTGTGCCAGGGTGACCTGCAGATGCACTCGACCGACAGCGACGGCACGCAGTCACTGACCGACATCGTCGAGGGATGCCTGGCGCGCGGGTACCGGTACGCGGCCGTCACGGATCACTCAGCAGGATTGCCAATCGCGAATGGGCTGTCGCTCACGCGACTGAGAGCACAGGCGCGAGAGATTGCCGCCATCAACGAGCAGTATGCCGGCCGATTCACGCTGCTTCGGGGCGTGGAAGCGAACATCCGGGCGGACGGCGTGGTCGACGTTCCGGAAGACCAACGCGGCGAGCTCGACATCGTGGTCGCGGCGCCGCACTCGGGCCTTCGCTCGGTAACGCCGCAAACGGCACGCATGCTGGCGGCGGTCACGGCGCCCGGCGTGCACGTGCTCGGTCATCCACGCGGGCGCAAGTACGATTCGAGACTGGGCGTGGCGGCGGATTGGCCGACGGTCTTCAAGGCGGCGGCAGGCAGCCGTGTCGCAATCGAGTTGGACGGTGACCCGTCGCGGCAGGACCTCGACTTCTCGATCGCTGCGGAGGCCCTGGCGTGCGGCTGTCTCTTCGCACTCAGCAGCGACGCGCATGCCGTGCCGCAACTGGCCTACACGGACACGGCCCGCGCCCACGCCATCTTGGCTGGCATTCCGCCCGAGCGGATCGTCAACTGCTGGCCCTTGCGGTCGCTGTTGAAGTGGACCCGCGAACGTCGCGAGAGCTAGATGCTCACGCCTGGGGCCGCAATTGCCTATTCTGTGTAGAACGCTACCCTGGGATGCTCAGCGCGACGCGGATGCGGGTGGATCGAAGGCGACTCAGGATGGCCCGGCTCTTGCTCTAGAGAGGGCCGAGTGAACTGAAGACGCACGCGATTTGCGAAGCGTCGGCTGGGGAGCCAGGTCATTCAACGGGTCCGTGCTTGTCGCGGGCCCGTTTTTTTGTACTCCGCCTAACTCCAGCCTTTGCCCTTGGCCTCGGCCAGCCACGCGTCGCTTGTGCTCGTCACTTCCGATTCGGACTTACAGACTTGAGATCGTGAGAAACTCGAGGTGGACGACAGCTTCAGTTCCCATCCGAGACGGTGAGTCGCCAGCACGCACCGCATCTTCAAGGTGCCCCGGCTCACCACCCACATGTCGCCGAGCATCTTGGGGCCCAGGTAGTAGTCGTATCGCTTGAAAGGCGGCTGGACGGCAGCGGATTTCGGTGTGGAGGGTTCGTCCGACATGGATCGACTGTACCACCGGGCACGGCAGCGACATGCCCGCGCCATCGCGGGCCCTTGGCTTTCAGATCGGGGTCCCATTGATGATCCGGAGATTGACCCGCCAGGGGCCGACCTCGTCGGAGTACTGCCGCGCGAGCACGCGCGCGATTTGCACCAGATGATCGAGATCGTGCGCGACCCACGTCGACAGGAGTTGCCGCAGCGTCACTGAACCAAACACCGGGTGGCGGCCTGCGCGATCGAGGTCCGCCTCCGTCAAGGCCAGCGCCGCGAGCTCGCGCAGACTCTCCCGGCGCAGACTTGCGAACTCGTCCAGCAGGGTCGCGAGCGTTCGTCCCTCGGACTCCCTGAACTGCGCGAGCCGGTCGACGGAAGCAAACGCCTCAGCCTCGCCGTGCGTCAGCAGCGTCCGCACGCGCCCCATCCAATCGACACGCTCAGCGCGCACCAGGTGCCCGACGACGTCAAAGGGGCTCCAGGATTCGCCGCCTTCGTTCACGGTGGTCCATCCGTCCGGCAGATCCCGCAGCAGGGCATCGACGGCGGCCGGCGTGCGCGCCAGCATGGCCATTCCCTCGTCCAGCCGGAACCCGCGCCGCGTGCGATCGACCATCGTGCTCATCCCGGCAATATAGATCGGATGTTTCACGGATGTCGCAGAGACGTCATCCCGTTGTCGGACGGGGCCGTCACCATCACTCGCTGAGTCGCGCGGTTGCCGCGCGTCCGGAGGGAGTGATTGATGAAGACACAATTGTGGATCGTCGCGGCCGCGCTCGGGGTGGTGTCTCTTGCTTCGATCGGCCAGGCCGGCAGTCCCGTCCTGGTCGCCGTCGGGTCGGTCTCCGGGTTCTTCGAGGACTTCGCAGCGCAGACGGCGCCGCCGTTGGAGAACGGCGTGCCGGGCAACCGGCTGGGCGGGATGGGATCGGGACTCGCCTACCTCGGCGGCGACTACTTCCTCGGGCTGCCGGACCGCGGTCCCAATGCGAAACCCTACAACGACTGCACCAACGACACCGCCTCGTACATTCCGCGCTTCCACACTCTGCACATGACGCTGGCGCCGAGTGATCCCGCGGGCTCGACGCTGCCACTCACCGTGACGCCCATGGTGGTGGATACGACGTTGCTCTGGAGCCAGCAGGACCTGGTCTACGGAGCCGGGTGCGGCGCGGCCAGCAACGGAGAGCCGGCGCTGAACACCCGTCTGAAGCACTATTTCTCGGGCCGATCGGACAACTTCGCTCCCGGGCCGTCAACCAACCCGGCCAGCGCGCGCCTCGATCCGGAAGGCATTCGCGTGTCCAACGACTGGCAGGACGTCTTCGTCACCGACGAGTACGGTCCGTACGTGTATCAGTTCGACCGTCAGACGGGACGTCGCACGCGCGTCTACACGCTGCCGTCGAAGTTCGCCGTCGCCAACCAGTCCTCGACCGAAGCGCTGGAGTTCTCGCCCAACAACACGGCCGGCCGTGTGGCGAACAAGGGCATGGAAGGCCTGGCCATCACGCCTGATGGGCGCACGCTCGTCGGCGCGATGCAGAGTCCGCTCATCCAGGACGGAGGCGACGCGGCGGGTCTCCGCACGCGCATCGTGACGATCGATCTTCGAAACGGCGCCACCCACGAGTACGCGTACCAGCTCGACCAGGGCGGTAAGAAGACGACGGTCTCTGAGATTCTGGCCGTGAACAATCACCAGTTTCTGGTCGACGAACGGGACAGCAAGGGGCTCGGCGACGACTCGAAGGCCGCGTTCAAGAAGATCTTTCTGATCGATCTGGCAGGCGCCACCGACGTGAGCCACATCACCGGTCAGACCAACCTTGCCGCGGTGACGCCGGTGTCGAAAGTCCTCTTCCTCGACGTGGCGGCCAGCCTCATCGCCGGTGGCATCGCCGACTCGGACATCCCGGCCAAACTCGAAGGCATCGCCTTCGGCCAGGACGTCACGCTCGGGAGCGAACTCAAGCACACGCTCTACGTCGTGAGCGACAACGATTTCCTCGGCACCGCGACCCGGACGACTTCTGGTGTGCCGGCACCGGTGGCCAACCCGAACCGGATCTTCGTGTTCGCATTCTCTCAATCGGATCTGCCCGGGTACCAGCCGCAACAGTTCCTGTTCCAGCGCGGGGACACTGACGGCGGCGACGGGGGCAGCGGCGGTCGCGGACAGGACCACTAACGCGCTTCGACAGTCCCGAACAGTGGAGCGGCGACCTCTACGGGTCGCCGCTCTGAACGTCTGCGCGCGGCGGATGGGATCCTCGCACCTCACTTCCAGGGGCGGCCATCCGAGCGGAACAACGGTCAACGGGTTGACGCGGCGCGCATGGCTCGTGGGCACGCATGTGCTCGACGACGCGAGCACGCTCTCCCCAACGCGAGTCGCATCACACCTGTCCATCGGCACACACCCGCGGGACGCCAATTGAAGCCCTCCGCAAGGCCCTCGCCGATGCCCGATCCATTGCACCGAAGGGCTGAACACACGCGGCATGGAGCACCACAACCGGCGTGGTATCGTCTTGGCGTTTCAGCCGTGGCGGACGTTCAGGCCGCCATTCGACTCCGAAGGTGTAGGGCATGCCACTACGTGCGTTGTTCGTCGTCTTGTTGACGACGCTGGTCGCCGCCCAACAGGGTGCGCCACAGAGGATCTACCTGTCGCGGGTCTTCCCGGGGCCGGGACGGCTTGGCCTGTTCATCGCCAACGCGGATGGCAGCGGCGAGCATCCGCTGCTCGCATCCTCAGACCTCGAGTACGACCCGGCGTGGTCTCCCGATGGCGCCTGGCTCGCGTTCACATCGGAGCGACAGGGATCGGCCGATCTCTATCGCGTCCGGCCGGATGGCCGCGACCTCGAGCGGCTCACCGACAGCCCGGCCTACGACGACCAGGCTGCGTTCTCACCCGACGGTCGTCGCCTGGTTTTCGTCTCCACGCGCGCGGGCGGCACCGCCGATCTTTGGACGCTCGACATCGCCACCCGAAGGGCACAGGCGTTGACCGACGGTGCTGGTGGCGATTTTCGTCCGGCCTGGTCACCCGACGGTCAGTGGATCGCCTTCTCCTCCGATCGCGGCGCGGGGCTGCCGTTCTCCCGTGGCCGCTGGGAGGCCCTGCACGTGGTCGACCTGTACGTCATTCATCCGGATGGCAGCGGGCTCAAGCGCATCACCGAGCCGGGCGGGTTTTGCGGCAGCCCGAAGTGGTCCGACGATAGCCGGCGCGTGATCGCTTACTGCATGTCGGCGCAGGACACGATCGGCTTCCGATGGAGTGCGACGACTGATGAGGGGACGACGCACCTGATGGCATACGACATCAGCCTCGGCACATCGTCAGAAGTGGCGGCGGGACCCGGCGTGAAGATCTCGCCATCGTTTCTCCCGGGTGACGAGGTCGGTTTCATCCGCAAGGATCGATCGGCGAATGGCATCCACTACGCCAGTGGACGGATCGGACCGAAGGGCCCAATCCAGTACGCCGCCTGGTCACGCGACGGCGCGCGGGTCGCGTTTCACAAGGTGCTTCCGGCAAGTGGCAGCCCGACGGGCGTCAAGGTCTGGAGCCGCCTGCCGTCATATGAATTGCACCTCGCCGAAGTGCAACCCTCGTTCAACCGATCGGGCGACCGCTTCGTCATGGCCGACTACGTGCCGACGCCAAATGGCAACCACCTGTACATCGTCGATTCGGCGACGAACACGAGCACGGTCCTCCTCCACGATGAGCACCTGAGCGTGCTCGGACCGCAGTGGTCGCCTTCCGGCGATGCCGTCATTTTCGGCATCGGACCGTTCGGCCTTTTCTTCAACGGCTTCCACGACATGCTGCTCCAGAAGTCCGACCGCGTCGATGGCGGTGCGCAGATCGCGATGATCAACGCTGACGGAAAAGGCTTTCGTACGATCACGACCGGCCCGAACAACAACGCCTTCCCGTCACTGGCGCCCGACGGCCGTCGATTCGTTTACCGCACCTTCGGCCCGCAGGGTGATGGCCTCCGGATCATGGACCTGCAGACGAAAGCGGTGACGACGCTCACGGATGGCTACGACAACTTTCCGCTCTGGTCGCCTCACGGAGACCTGATCATGTTCTCGCGCGTCGTGGACAACAACTACGACATCTACACGGTGAAGCCCGATGGCTCCGACGTGCGCCGATTGACGACCGCGCCTGGCAACGACGCACACCAGGGCTGGTCGCCCGACGGCGAACGCATCGTCTTTGCGAGTTCACGGTTTGGATTCAAGGACGAGACGATCTACACGAACGCACCGCAGCCGTACGGCGACATCTTCGTGATGCGCTACGACGGCAGCCAGGTCGAGCAGCTCACCGACAATCAGTGGGAAGAAGGCGCGCCGGCCTGGCGGCCATGACTCGTCTTGGAGTTCCGGGCTCCACGGACGTCACGACGTCTGTTCGAGGTGAAGATCCTCTCGAACCCGCGCGAACTCGGACTCGAGGGAACTGACGAGGGCAGGTGTGGTGTCGAGGGTGGCCGCACGTGCGAGTTGTTCGAGCCGGTCGCACATCGCGGCCATGCCAATCGCACCCACCGCACTGGAGCTTCCCTTCAGGCTGTGAGTGGCGCGGGCCAGGCTTGGCGCGTCCCTTCTGGCGATCGCGTCATGGATCGTCGCCATATGAGCACTCGCATCCAGCAGATATTCATCGATGAGCTGCGGAACGAAATCGCCCGGCCCGCTACTCAGGCCCTGGCTCCTGAACTCCTGGAGGACTGTCGAGTCGATCGCCTTTGCGGTACTCGACGGCACGGCATCGATGTCCGGCCCTGCCGACTCTGAATCCGAACGGACGTCCCACCGTTCCAGCATTCGTCGAAGCTGCAGGAGCTTGAACGGCTTGGCCAGATAGTCGTTCATTCCGGCCGCCAGACAGGCCTCCCGATCGCCCTGCATCGCGTTCGCCGTCAGCGCGATGATTGGCACAGGCCGCTTCCCGTGCGATACCTCGAAGGCCCGGATCGCGCGTGCGGCCGTGAGCCCGTCCATCTCGGGCATCTGGTTGTCCATCAGAATCACACCGTAGTCGAGTGCGCGGCACGCCTCGACCGCCTGCAGCCCATTCACCGCGATGTCGACCCGGTAGCCGAGCTTCTCGAGCATGCGCGCGCCCGCCATCTGGTTCGTCTGGTTGTCTTCCGCCAGAAGCACACGCGGGCGGCGGAGATCGTTCGCTTCCCTCAGAGAGTGGACCGTGACGATGCGGGGCGCGGGAGAGGTACCGCCACCGGCCGACGCCCGCGGGGCCAAGACGGTGCGCAGGCAATCGTAGAGTTGCGCCTGGCGAACGGGCTTCTTCAGGAAGGCCGCAATACCGGCCTGTTCGGATCGTGCCGCGTGACCGCGCTCGGCGATCGAGGTCATGGATCAACTGCAGTTTGTCGTACGCGGGCTCGAGCCTGATGGCCTTCGCGAGCGCCAGTCCATCGAGGCCGGGCATCTGCATGTCGAGAACGGCCACGTCGTAGGGCCGGGTGCGCGACGCGGCTTGAATCATCCGCAGCGCCTCGGCGCCTTCCGTGGCCACATCGCACTCCATTCCCCATGCACGCACCTGGACGCGCACCAGTCCTGCGTTCGTCGGGTTGTCGTCCACCATCAGCGCGCGCAGCCCGCGGAGATCGTCCCGAACGGCCACGGCCGTCGCCTGATCGGCCGACGCCGTGGCCAGCGTGAGCGCAAACCAGAACGTGCTGCCCTGGCCCGGCGTGCTCTCGACTCCGATGGTGCCGCCCATCAGTTCGACAAGCCGCTTCGAGATGGCGAGGCCCAGACCTGTGCCGCCGAAGTTGCGTGTGGTGGATGCGTCCGTCTGGGAAAACGATCGAAAAAGCTTCTGCTTGCCCTCGGCTGAAATACCCATGCCGGTATCGACGACCTCGAACCGAAGCGTCACCTGTGCTCCCGATTCCGCGACCACCTTGGCCCGGAGCACAACCTCGCCGGTCTGGGTGAACTTGATCGCGTTGCCGACCAGGTTCGTCAGGACCTGCCGCAGTCGTCCCGGATCGCCACGGACGACGGTGGGCATATCCGGCGGGATGAGGCAGGCGATTTCGAGCCCTTTGGCCTGAGCGCGCGCCGCCAGCAGGTCGACGGTCTCCTCGAGGGCACTGCGCAGGACGAAATCGATGGACTCGAGCGCCATCTGACCCGCTTCGATCTTCGAGAAATCGAGAATGTCGCTGATGATCGTCAGCAGCAGGTCGGCAGACCGGGACACCTGGTCCGTGTATTCACGCTGCTCGGTGGTCAGGTCGGTCTGGAGCAGGAGTTCCGTCATGCCCACGACGCCGTTCATGGGCGTGCGGATCTCGTGGCTCATGTTCGCGAGAAAGTCGCTCTTGGCGCGGCTGGCATCTTCCGCACGGCGGGTTTGCTCGGCGAGTTTCCTGCTGTTGAGTTCGGCCGCGGCCTCGAGCCGCCGGCGGGCGGTGATGTCGACGGACACGCCGAGATACCCGGTGAGCACACCGTCGGCCGTCCGCAATTCCGTCACGACCAGGTTGACGTCAATCGTCGTGCCATCCTTCCGTACGTAT
>JBDTNQ010000105.1:0-16066 GCA_039933635.1 Acidobacteriota bacterium | reverse complement strand
TCGAACCGACACTACCCGTCAAGGTAACGAGATTTTGAGTCTCGCGCGTCTGCCAGTTTCGCCACTCCGGCACGGAGGTCGGTCGAACGCGAATCGCAATGTTAACATCCTGCGTCGCCCGTACGCTCGGCGGCCGTGCGCGGTCTGATTTGCGCCGCACACGGGTTCGTTCGGAGGGAGTTCGACGTGTCACGTGAGAAGCGCTCGTTGCTGATTCGATCCACAGCCCTGGTCGCGACGACCGTGGCCATCCTGTTCGCGACCACGCTCGTGCCGCGCGCGCAAGCGCCGGCAGCCGGCGCGGGAGCACCACCAGCCCCAGCCCCGGCCGCAGCCCAGACGCCGTCGGCCGGCCCCGGTCAGCCCACCGCCCCTGCCGGTCGCGGTGGACGCGGCGCCGTCGATGCGCCCGGTGCCGACTTCGTCAAACGCCCCGCCGTCGTCCGCCAAACGCCCGAAGACGAGCAGAAGATGTTCCTGCTGCCCGACGGCTATCACATCGAAAACGTCCTCGCCGATCCACAAATCGAAGACCCGGTCTCCGTGAGCTTCGACGGCAATGGGCGTATGTATCTGCTCGAGATGCCGTCCTACATGCGCGATGCCGACGGCACCGGCGCACTCGACCCCGTGTGCCGCATCACGCGCTGGGAAGATACGGACGGCGACGGGAAGTACGACAAGCACACCGTGTTCGCCGACAAGCTCGTGCTGCCGCGCATTGCGTTCCCGCTGCAGGACGGCGTGGTGCTGGTGCTCGAGACCGACAATCGCGACTTCTACAAGTACACGGACACGAACGGCGACGGCGTCGCTGATAAGAAGGAAGTCTTCTATCCAGGATTCGGCCGCGTCCAGAACCTCGAGTGGCAGCCCGGCGGCGCCATCACGTGGGCACTCGACAACTGGATGTACAGCACCTACAACCCGTACCGGCTGCGCATCGCGCCCGACGGCAAGGTGTTGCGCGAAGAGACCGCAGCCAATGGCGGCCAGTGGGGAACCGCGCAGGACAACGACGGCAAAGTCTGGTGGGTGGATGGCGGTGGCGAGATCGGCCCCGTGAACTTCCAGGTGCCCATCCTCTACGGCGCCATCAACGCGCCGGACAACTTCGAACCGGACTTTCAGGCGCCGTGGGGACAACCCGGCGGCATCGCCGACATGCAGGGCGGCATGAACCGCGTGCGGCTGCCCGATGGGGTCCTCAACCACTTCACCGCCGCCGCCGGTCCCGCCATCTTTCGCGGCGATCGCCTGCCGGCCGATCTCGTCGGCGATCTGCTGTTCAACGAGCCCGTCGGACGCATCGTGCGCCGCGCGAAGATCGTCGTGAAGGACGGCCTGACGCAACTCCAGAACGCGTATCCGAAATCCGAGTTCATCAAATCGACCGACCCGCTGTTCCGCCCCGTGAACATCGTGGGCGCGCCGGACGGCACGCTCTACCTGATGGACATGTACGTCGGTCTGATTCAGGACGCCCAGTTCGTCGGCGGACCGGGCTCGTACTTGCGCCGCAAGAACGAACAGTACGACCTCGAGAAGCAGCACAACCTGGGCCGCATCTGGCGCATCACGTACGACGGCATGACGCCGGATCGCACGCTGCCGCGCATGTACTCCGAAACGCCGGCTCAGCTCGTGGCGCATCTGTCGCATCCGAACGGCTGGTGGCGTGACACGGCGCAGAAGCTGCTCGTGCTGAAACAGGACAAATCCGTGGTGCCGGCGCTGAAGACCATCGTCCAGACGTCGATGAATTCGCTCGCGCGGATTCACGCGCTGTGGACGCTCGAAGGGCTGGGCTCGGCCGACGCACCGCTCGTGCGCGAGATGGTGAAGAGCCCGGATCAGAAGCTGCGCATTCAGGCCATCCGGGTCAGCGAGTCGCTCTACAAAGCCGGGGACAAGACGTTTGCGACGGACTATCGCGCGTTGCTGAAGGACCCGAACGTCGACGTCGCCATTCAGGCGATGCTGACGATCAATGTGCTGAGGCTCGCCGACGCGCCGGCGCTGGTGCGATCGATGGTCGACACCAGCAGCAGCCGCGGCGTCAAGGAAATCGGCGCTCAGCTCCTGCGGCCGGGAGCCGGACAGGGACAGCAGCCCTCGCTTGCCGATGCCGGTTCCTCGACCTTGAATCTGTCGCCCGCTGAACGCAGCGTGATGGCCCGCGGTGACGCGACGTATCGCGAATTGTGCTTCTCGTGCCACGGCACCGACGGCAAGGGCACGCCGATCGCGGGCGCGGCCGAGGGATCGACGCTCGCACCGCCCCTGGCCGGATCGCCGCGCGTTCAGGGTCACCGCGACTACGTGATCAAGGTGCTCCTGGCGGGACTGCAGGGCCCCGTCGGCGGCACGACCTACAACGGCGGCGCGGTCATGGTCCCGATGGGCGCCAATGACGACGAGTGGATCGCCAACGTTGCGACGTTCGTCCGCAACAGCTTCGGAAACAGCGCCGGATTCGTGACGCCCGCACAGGTGGCGGCCGTGCGCAAGGCCGTCTCCCGCAAGAACCCGTGGACGGAAGCCGAGCTGCTGCCCACGATTCCCACGCTGCTCACCAACAGCACCGAGTGGACGATCACCGCCAGCCACAACGCCGCGGCCGCGCCGGGTGCGATCAGCGGTGCGACGGCGACGCGGTGGGATACAGGCGTGGCACAGCAGCCCGGTATGTGGCTCCAGATCGAACTGCCGCGACCAACGATGGTTGCTGAAGTGCAGATCGACGCGACCGTGCCGGCGCCGCCGTTCGGCGGGCGTGGCGGCGGCGGTCGCGCCGGTGCCGCTCCTGGCCCAGGTGCTCCGCCTGCGGTCGGCGCGGCGCGCGGAGCGGGTGGTCCAGCTGGTGCCGGCGCACCTGGCGCTGGTCCACAAGGTCCGGTCGCGGGACCTGCGCCTGCCGGAGCGCCAGGTGCAGGTCCCGCTGGCGGACCGGGAGCCGCGGCTCCCGGACGCGGTGGTGGGCGCGGCGGCCGGGGCGGTGGACCGCCCGCGCCGGGCCCCGTGGCCTACAGCCTGACCGTCTCGACCGACGGGACGTCGTGGAGCGCGCCGTTGGCGCAGGGCGCTGGCGCGACACCGACCACCGTCATCCCGATCCGCCCGACGATGGCGAAGTTCGTGCGCGTGACGCAAACGGGCACGGCGATCGGCACCGAGTTCTGGGGCGTGGCGCAGGTTCGCATCTACCAGGCGCCGCAACGCTGAGACGTCATGGACCTCACACGCCGCGACTTTCACAAACTCGCGCTCGGTTCGGTGGCCGCCACGGCAACGGCGGCCACGACGATGTCTGGGTTGACCGCCGCGGCGCAGGTGACGAAGCCGAACTCCGTGTTCGGCGGCGTGCAGATTGGCGTCATCGCTCCCTACAGCTTCATGAACGAGGTCACGGACGTCGACAGCATCCTGACGCACGTCGTTCGGCTCGGGATCAGCGCCGTCGAGTTACAGAGTTCCGTCATCGAAGGTTTCGCGGGCGCACCGGGACTCGCGCCTGCGACAGGCCGGGGCGGCCGCGGTGGACGCGCAGGCGCCGCGCCTGCACCCGCGGCTACGACGCCAGCACCGGCGACTGCGACGCCGGCACCGCCCTCGACGACCGATGCCACAACGACGCAGGCGCGCACCCTCACGCCGGAACAGCAGACGGCGGACACCCTGCGGCGCTGGCGCCTGATGCAGGCGATGACGAAGTACCGGGATCTCAAGAAGAAGTTCGACGATGCGGGCGTGGCGATTCAGATTGTCAAGTTCGATCTGGGTCCGACGTTCGTCGACGAGGAGATCGATTACTGCTTCCAGGTCGCGAAGACGCTTGGTGCGCGCGCGATCACCTGTGAGCCGCCGGTGCGCGAGACGAAGCGCCTCGGGCTGTTCGCTGACAAGCACCAGCTGATGCTCGGCTTCCACGGCCACTCGGACGTCACGGGCGTTGACGCCTTTGGTCGTCCGGGAGCCTGGGAGCAGGCGTTCTTCTACAGCAAGTTCAATGGCGCGAACATCGACATCGGCCACTTCACCGCCGGGAACAACCGCTCGCCGCTCGCGTTCATCCGCGAGTACCACGATCGCATCACCAACATTCACCTGAAGGATCGGCGAATGAACCAGGGGCCCAACGTCCCATGGGGCGAGGGTGACACCGAGATTCGCGAAATCCTGCAGCTGATGAAACGCGAGAAATATCCGTTTCAGGCGACGATCGAGCTGGAGTACCCGGTGCCCGCCGGGTCGACGCGCGTCGCCGAGATCGCCAAGTGCCTGGCGTTCTGCAAGGACGCGTTGCTCTAGCTCTTCTTCACCGGACCCGTGGTGCCCCGAATCGTCAGTTCGTGCGGCAGCGTGATGGAGACGGGGTCGACCACCTGTCCCTGCAGGATCTCAAGCAGCAGCCGAACGCAGCCCTCGCCGATCTCGCGCATCGGCTGTGCCACGGTCGTGAGCGGGGGATCGGTGTGGCGCGAGAAGCGGATGTCATCGAAGCCGACGACCGAGAGCTGATCCGGAATCTTCACGCCTCGTCGGCGTGCCGTTTCAATCACGCCCATCGCCATCTCGTCGTTGAAGCAGAAGATCGCGGTCGGCGGCACCTTGGCCTGGAGCAGGCGCTCGGCGCCGGTCACACCGGACCCGATGGAGAAGTCTCCGTTCACCGTGACCAGGCGGTCCTGAAAGCCGCTCGCCTTGGCCGCCGCCATCACGCCCCGCAGGCGATCGCGGCTCAGTGGACTGACGAGTGGACCGCTGATCACCCCGATTCGGCGATGGCCGAGGCTATAGAGGTAGTCCATCGCCTCGTGCGCCGCCTTGGTATTGTCGATGTGCACGCTCGGCACGCCGAGCTGCGGGCTGAACTCGCAGCCGTTGACGATGGGCGGGCACTTGGGCGCGCAGGCAGCCGCGAACTGTTCAGCCTCGGGCGGCAACCGGTGGCCGAGGAAGATGAGCCCGTCCGCCTCCTTGCGCCGCAGCATCTGCGCGTAGCGATCCTCGCGCTCCGGATCGTGCTGCGTGTCCCCGAGCAGCACCGCGTACCCCTCGCGTTGCGCGGCATCCTCAATCCCCTGCAGGATGAGCGCAAAGAAGGGATTGGCGATGTCGGGCACCGTCACCAGCAGCTTGCGCGTCTTCAGGGTGCGCAGGTTCTTCGCGGCGGAGTTGGGCGTGTAGCCCAGCTGCTCCACGGCCCTGAGGACGCGGCGGCGGGTGGCGGGGGACACGACGTTCTTCTGGCCGCTCATCACGCGCGATACGGTCGCCGTTGATACACCGGCCCGTTTGGCGACCTCGTAGATGTTGGCCATAGTGGTCGGGCATGATAGCAGGTGAGGGACGCGCATGAGACAACGGGGACTTCGAATCGCGCTGATGCTCGTGACGACGGCCGTCGTTGGCCTGCATGAGCCTCATGGGTTGCAGGCGCAGGCGCCGGCGCCGGCCACGGGCGTCCGGTTTGCCCAGATCAGCGAAGCCGATGCGCGCACGTGGCTCACGTATCTGTCGTCCGATCTCATGCAGGGCCGTCAGGTGTTCACCGAAGGCTATGGGCTGGCCGCGTCGTACATCGCGGGGGAGTTGAAGGCGCTGGGCGTCAAGCCCTTGGGCGACAACGGCAGTTACCTCCAGGCCGTCACGCGCCGCGGGTATCGCGTGACCCGCAACTCGACCGTCACGATCGAAGTCGGAGGCGTCGCCAAGACGTTCCGGCAGGGCGAGCACATCTCGATGTCGACCCGCAGCGGCGGACGCCAGACGCTGCGGTTCACGGAGGTCCAGTTCGTCGGCAACGACCACGCGTTCGACACGGACGCGGCGAAGCCGGCGCCCGGCGTCAGTCGACTCGCCGTCTACTATCCGAGCGCCTTGCCGGCCCGAATCATGTCCGGCGACAGGGTTCGCAGGCCGACCAACCTCGACGCTGCGCTGATGAAGGCTGCGGGCGGGGCTGGCGTCATGGGGTTCGGCGCGATCGTTGCGCCACCCGTGCGCCGTGACGATCAGAGCCGGAGCGGCCGCCCCGCGGCCGACCTCACGAGCGTCCAGCGGGTGGACCGAATCGTCCCGCCGTCGGTCACGGCCGATGACACGGTGTTCGAGTGGCTCTTTTCGAAGGCGCCGACATCGTGGACGGACCTGCGTGGCAAGGCGTCGAGCGGCGTGATGCCGAGCGTGACGCTGCGTGACGTGAATGTGACCGTGACAGTCGATAACACCTTCGACGTCATCACAACCGAGCGGACCGAGAACGTCGTCGGCATGGTCGAAGGCACGGATCCCGTGCTGAAGAACACGTATGTCTTTTTCGGGGCGCACCTGGACCATGTCGGCTACGTGAAGAACGAGGATGAGTCAGCGCACGGGCGCGTGAACGTCCCCGTGACGCAGGATGCCATCTGGAACGGCGCGGATGACGACGGGTCGGGATCGGCGGGGGTTCTGGCGATCGCCAAAGCTTTCGTGACGGGGCCGAAGCCCAAGCGGTCCGTGGTGTTCGTCTGGCATGCCGGAGAAGAGGCGGGCCTGATCGGATCGACCTACATGGCGGACTACCCGGTCGTGCCGCTTGACACGATTCAGGCCGAGTTGAACATCGACATGATCGGGCGAAACCGGGACAACAACCCTTCGCAGGCCGACACGCTCTACGTGATTGGTGCGGATCGCATCAGCACCGACCTGCACAACCTGCTCGTCGAAACCAATCGACGCGCGGAGCGCCCGCTGACGCTGGACTACGAGTTCAACGACGCGGCCGATCCCAATTCGTTCTACACGCGCAGCGATCACTACAGCTACGCCTCGAAGGGCATCCCCATCGCGTTCTTCTTCACTGGTGAGCACCCGGACTACCACGCCAACACGGACTCGGTGGAGAAGATCCTGTTCCCGAAGCTCGTGCGCATTGCGCAGTTCATCTACCAGGCCGGCTTCGCGATCGCCAACTCCGAAAGGGCCCTCGAGCGGGACAACCTGGGCCCCCGCGCGGGGAAGGGGTTCTCGGGCGGGACATTGGGGCGGTAGGGAGAAATGAGACCGGGTCTCCACGGGCTTTGAGGAGACCCGGTCTCTTCTGTCCCGGTCTCTTCTGTCTTAACTCGCATGTACGCTGCGAGTTACCCTGGGAAATCCTGTGAAGCGAACATCTGGCGAATGCACGCTAAACCCGTGTATTTCTTGATGTTTTCGTTGCGTCGAGGGGCCGGTTTGGGTAGAATGACTGGAGCTTCCTGCGTTCAGAAAGTCAACCTACGCAATCCTGCAGTACCTCGGGGGGCACGTGGCATTCGAGATCGGCGACAAGGTCATCTACCCGAATCATGGTTTGGGCATCATCGAGCGGATCGAGACCAAGACCATCATGGGCACGACCTGCGGGTTCTATCAACTTCGGATGGCGAACGAGACGACCGTTTTCGTTCCGGTGGACAACGTCGATGGCGTGGGCCTGAGACGCGCGATCACGGACGAAGAGGTCGAACGGCTCTTTACGCTACTCGGTGACGGCAAGATCGACAGCCATCAGAACTGGAAAGGGCGCTTCAAGGACAACTCCGACCGCATGCGGACGGGGTCGATCTACGACGTCGTGGAAGTCCTGAAAAGCCTGACGTTCCTGGCCAAGACCAAGAGTTTGTCGTTTCGCGAGAAACGCATGCTCGATCGCGCCAAGTTCCTCGTGGTCTCGGAGATCACCGAAGTCCTCGGCGAGAAGACGCCTGAGGTTGAGGTGAAGGTCGAAGCGGCGCTCGAGCGTTGCTTCGCCACCAAGGCCAAGAACGCGGCCAAGGCGAAGGTGGCGGCGACGGCCGCGGCCGCCGCGGCGGCTCGTCCGAAGCCTGCGGCCAAAGTGGCGCCTCGGCGCGCCGCTCGCGCATCCTGACGGATACCGACCGTTCTATCGCTCCTGCACGCGCGGCCTGGCTGGTTGCGGCTCTTCGCACCAGCCTCGCCGCGTGTGTCGTTTCGGGCTGGGTCCTCCTCGCCGGCCCGCCACTCCTCCTCTGGACCCTGCTGACACACCAGACCGGCCCGCTCTACGCGGCCGGCGCCTTCGGCGTGCGTCTCGGATTTCTGCTCGTCGGTATCGCCGTCCGCGCCGAAGGACTCGAACACATGCCCCCGGGCGGGTCCGTCTACGCCTGCAACCACAGCAGCAACATCGAGGCGCCGGCGATGTTCTGGGCGTTGCGGTCCAGGTTTCCACGCGTGCGCGTCCTGTACAAGGCAGAGTTGCGCAAGCTCCCGGTGCTCGTGTGGGTCTTCGACGCCGCGGGATTCGTCCCGCTCGAGCGCGGCAACAAGGACCAGAGCTGGCCCGCGATCGATCGTGCGGCCGAGGCGCTTCGCGGCGGCAACTCGTTCTTCATCTTTCCTGAAGGCACCCGCAGCCGGACCGGAGAACTGCTGCCCTTCAAGAAGGGCGGCTTTGTCATGGCGCTCAAGGCGCAGGCGCCCGTCGTGCCCGTGGCCGTGATTGGAGGGCGGTCCGCCATGCGGAAGGGCAGCGCCCTCATCTGGCCTGCCACAGTGGTCGTCTCGTTTCTCGCGCCGGTCCAGACGGCCGGCCGGGCCTTCGATGACCGCGACCTCGTCATCAATCAGGTCCGCGAGGCGATCGCCGCGCGGCTGGCTGGCCCTTTTTCGGACTAAAATCCTCACCTTGTGACTCGGCGGATCAATCCCCGCGCGTCAAGCGACCAGGTTTCGGAGCTCACGTCCGGCCGCCTCTCCGTGTACCTCCGGTGCTTGAACACCCTGGACGCGGCAGGGGTCAAGACCATCTCGTCGAAGGCCCTGGCTGAGCAGTTCCAGTTGAACGCCGCGCAGATTCGGAAGGATCTCGCGTATTTTGGCGAGTTCGGCGTACGGGGTGTCGGCTACTACGTCAAGGAACTGAAGAAGCACCTGCGCGTCATCCTCGGCCTGGACCGCACCGTGCGCGTGGCGATTCTTGGCGCCGGCAACCTCGGCCTGGCTCTGGCGGACTACCCGGGCTTCCGTCAGGAAGGCTTCGCCATCGTGGCTCTCTTCGACGCCGAGCGCCGCAAGATTGGCCGCAAGTCGCGTGGCGGGGTGCGGATTCACGACATCAGCGAGTTCCGCCGGCTGGTCAAACAGGATCACATCGACATCGCCGTGATTGCCGTGCCGGCCGATTCCGCACAGGGCGTGGTCAACACCGCCGTGCAGGCCGGCATTCGAGCCGTGCTCAACTTCTCGCCGGGCTCGTTGAAGGTGCCGCCGGGCGTGAAGTTGAAGAACGTGGATCTGACCGTCTCGATGGAGAGTCTGTCGTTCTTCCTGGCGCGCGAGGATGCTGCCGATGACAGCCCCGCGTAAGTCGCTGTCCCACGTCGACGCGCACGGGCGCGTACGCATGGTCGACGTGGGCGCGAAGGCCGAAACCGCACGCGAAGCCGTGGCGTCCGGCGCGATTCGCATGAACGCCGCCGCCGTGCGCGCCATCCGGCAACGCACCGTGGCCAAGGGCGACCCGCTGCAGACCGCGCGTCTGGCCGGCATCATGGCGGCCAAGCGCACGTCGGACCTGATCCCGCTCTGCCATCCGTTGCCGCTCACGCACGTGGAGATCGAGTTGACGCCGCGTCGCGACGGCTACGCGATCACCGCCCGGGTCGGCACCGTCGGCCGCACGGGGGTCGAGATGGAGGCGCTCGTCGCGGTGTCCGCCGCGGCGCTGACGCTGTACGACATGCTCAAGGCTGTGGACCGCGCGATGGTCATCGGCCCGATTCAGCTCGAGGAAAAACGTGGCGGTCGCAGCGGCGTCTATCGTCGCCGGGGCTGACACGCGTGCGACGCTCGTTTCCAGAAACGCATGACCACGCCTGACGTCGATCTCGATCTGGACACGCGCACGGCGCCTGACGGCTCGCTCCGCGTGCGGACGATCGCCGAGCTGCCGTTTCTTTCGGGCGGGCGGTTTCCCAAGCCTGACCTGATCGGACAGTGCCGCGGCGACGCCGTCGAGTACATCAGCGGTCGGGACCTGGTGCCGCGCATTCGCGACATCAGCCTGGGCCTCAGCGCCATCGGCATGTCGCGCGGTGACCGCGTGGCGATCCTCTCAGAGAGTCGGCCGGAGTGGGTCTTCACCGATCTGGCCATTCTGACAGCCGGCGCCATCAGCACCCCGATCTATCCGACGCTCTCGACTGAACAGATTGCGTTCATCCTGCGCGACAGCAGTGCCTCGATCGTTGTCGTGTCCTCCGCGTCTCAGCTCGACAAACTGCTCGTGGCGTTGCCCAGTGCACCGGCCATCAAGACCATCGTCGTCATCGATCCCATCGAACTGCCGCCCGCATCGGTGCCCATTCTGGCGCTGGCCGACGTGGCGGAACGTGGACATCAGCGGATTCGCGGCGGATGGGGCGTGGCGCGCGAGTATCAGAACGCCGCGAAGGCGGTTCGTCCTGAAGATCTGGCCGTGATCATCTACACGTCGGGCACGACGGCCGAGCCCAAGGGCGTGATGCTCACGCACGGCAACCTCGCCGCGAATCTCTGCGGCTCCCTCGACGTGCTCGACCTGTATCACGACGATGTCGGGTTGTCGTTTCTGCCGCTGTGTCACGCGCTCGAACGGATCGTGGCGTATGTGTATCTGTCGACCGGCATTTCGATGATCTTCGCGGAGTCGATCGACGCGGTCCCGCGCAACCTGCTCACCGTGAAACCCACGGTCATGAGCGGCGTGCCGCGCGTCTTCGAGAAGCTGTACGCGCGGATTCACGAGCGGGCGGCCGAGGCGTCCGCGCCGCGGCGCGCGATGTTCCGGTGGGCGGTGAAGGTCGCGCGGCGGCGTGGCGAGCACCTCGCGGCCGGCACCGCGCTCCCCACGTCGCTCAGGGCCGCATCGGCGATCGCGGATCGCCTGGTGTTCTCGAAGATTCGTGCGGGCATCGGCGGACGGCTCCGCTATGCCGTGTCGGGCAGCGCGCCGCTGGATCCGACGCTGGCCACCTTCTTCCTTGGCGTCGGCCTGCCGATTCTCGAGGGCTACGGCCTCACGGAAACGGCGCCGGTGATCTCCGTGATGCCGCTGAAGGCCATCCGCTTCGGCACCGTCGGTCCGCCGCTGCGGAACGTCGAGGTGAAGAGCGCCGAGGATGGCGAGTTCCTCGTGCGCGGACCGAATGTGATGCTCGGTTACTACAACCGGCCGGCGGATACGGCCGCGGTGCTCCGCGATGGCTGGTTCCACACGGGGGACATCGGCACGATCGACGCCGAGGGCTACCTGCGCCTCACGGATCGCAAAAAGGAGATGCTCCTGACGTCCGGCGGCAAGAAGATCGCGCCGCAACCGATCGAACAGCGTCTTCGGGCCGCCGACCTCGTGGCCGAAGCGATCCTCGTCGGCGACCGGCGCCACTTTCCGGCTGCCCTCATCGTGCCCGACTTCCGTGTTCTCGGCGCGCGGCTCGGCGTCAGCCCTGATGCCGCCCGTACGCGCGCCACCGCGTCAGACGTTCACCAGCTGTTCGACGCCATCGTCGAGGACGTGAACCGCGATCTCGCGCAGTTCGAGCGCATCAAGAAGTTCGTGATTCTCGACCAGGAGCTGACGATGGCCAGCGGCGCGCTGACGCCGACCATGAAAGTGAAACGCAGGGTCGTGGAAGAACAGTTTCGTGCGGTGATCGACGAAATCTACCGGTCCGTGTAGCGGCCCGCGCGTCCGTGGAGCCCCGGGCCTTCAGGCCCGGGGCCGCCGAACTACTTCCACTCCGCGAAGATCTTGGCCTGGCTGAGCGGCCACCAGCGGATCTGCACGCGGCCCATGATGTATTTCTTGGGCACGAAGCCCCACGTGCGGCTATCGGAGCTGTTGTTCCGGTGGTCACCCATCACGAAGTAGTAGCCCTCGCGTACCACTTCCGGCCCCCAGGTATCGTACGACTTGAACTCTTCGGGGATGAAGTCGTCCTGCAGGGGCACGTCGTTGCGGTACACCTGTCCGTTGACGCTGCGAATCGTGTCGCCCGGTTCGCCGACCACGCGCTTGACGAACGATTTCTCGGGGTCGTTCGGATACAGCAGCATGACGATGTCGCCGACGCGGGGCGAGTGATTCGGCAGGCGGTACTCGAGCTTGTTGACGATGAGCCGATCCTGATCTTCGAGGGTGGGCGCCATGCTCTGGCCCTCGACGCGCGCGACCTGGAAGCCGAACGTCACGATGAGCGTGGCGTAGACCGCCGCGGAGACGAGCGTCTTGAACCACGCCAGCAGTTCCTCGCCCACGCGGGTCAGCATCTGCCCGGCCGACACCTTGGGCCGTGGGGGCTCCGGCAGGTAGTGCGGCCCCGGGGGCAAGGCCGACGCGTCGACCTCATGCGAGGCGGCCGTGATCGGCCGTTCAGCCCACGGCGGCGGATCCGACGTTGCCGTCAGAGCTGCAGGTAGTCCCTCAACCGGCGCGTCTGCGCGCGGCTGACCGGAATCTCCGTGGTCTTCGCGTCTTTCATCTTCAGGAGGAAGTTGCGGCTGAACCAGGGGACGATCTCCTTGATTTTCGTGATGTTTACGAGGTGCGACCTGTGGACGCGCCAGAACACCGCAGGATCCAGACGAGTCTGGAGTTCGTCGAGTGTCCGATAGTTAGACGTCCCGGACACCGTGTTTGTTACCACCATTATCGCCTCATCGACCAGGGAGGCATAGACCACCTCTTCGGCCTGGACCAGGACGAAGCGTTCGCCGACCCGGATGGCCAACTGGTCCCGCCGGCCGACCTGTCGCGCCTGGACGGCCTCGATCACCTTTTCGAGATCGGCCGGACTGAGCGGCATCTTCGCCACCTGCTGGGAGGCCTGGCGTCTGCGGGCCCGGTCGACGGCCTGTTCGAGCCGGGTCGCGTCCACCGGCTTGAGGATGTAGTCGACGGCGTTCACCGAAAACGCGTCGACCGCGTATTGGTCGAAGGCGGTCACGAACACGAGCTGGGGTGGTAAGTCGGTCTGAATCAGACGCCGCGCGACCTCGAATCCGGTGAGGCCGGGCATCTGGACGTCCAGAAACAGCAGATCCGGTTTCAGTTCGCCGGCCAGCCGCAGGGCCGTGATGCCGTCCCCGGCCTGGCCGATGATTTCGATATCGCCCGCTTGCTCCAGCAGGAAGCACAGCTCCTCCCGCGCGAGCTGCTCATCGTCGACGACGACGGTTCGAAGAGGCGTCATGGGTTAGGCAGAGGCCCGCTCTGGGACGACGAGTTCGGGGATCTCGATGCGGGCGAGCGTGCCCTGGCCCGGGACGCTGCTCAGATGCAGCGCGTAGTTCGCGCCGTAGATCACGCGCAGACGCTCGTTGACGTTACGCAGCCCGATGCCGTGGTCCGAGGTCGCCTCGAGTCGGTCGGCGGGCATACCGATGCCGTTATCGAGGATTTCGATCACGGCATGTCCCGCGCGGCGGGACGCATGGATCGTGATGCGGCCCTCACCGACCTTCTTGCCGAGGCCGTGCTTGATGGAGTTCTCCACCAGCGGCTGCAGGATCATGCTCGGCACGATGATGTCGAGGCTGCTGTCGTCGATCGTTTTCTCGACGACCAGGCTCGGCCCGAACCGCACGCGCTCGATGTCCAGGTATTCGTCGATGGCGGCGAGCTCCTCGCGCAACGTCACGAAGTGCTCCTGGCTCCGGAGGAGGCGGCGGAGCAGTCCGGAGAGCTTGACGATCAGCACGCGCGCCGTTTCAGGCTTGGAGCGGATCAGCGACGAAATCGACGTGAGCGTGTTGAAGAGGAAGTGCGGGTTGATCTGATTGGCCAGGGCTTCGACGCGGGCGGCCATCAGCAGTTTTTCCTGCTCGGCGAGACGATGTTCGATGCGGGCACTATTCCAGATCTTGATCGGAATGGCGACGGCGAGGACGCTTGCGCTCACCACCAGGAGTGAGAGCCACCAAGTATCGGGCGTGAAGTGGAAGAGACTCCGCGGAAATTTCCCAGTGATGGACTGCGAGAGCAACTCGAGCATGACGGGCGCCATGACGAGGATCACCTGCCAGTCGAGCTGGAAGTTCCGCAGGAGCTTCCACGCCGAGCGGTGCAGCGAGGTCACGAAGAACGGAGAGAACTTCCAGATTTCTTCCTTCGGGCAGATCTCGCGCAGGCCGCCGCCGGCGAAGCCGCAGCCGATCGCGAAGGGCAGCGCGGCCCACTGGTGGGCGAACGTGGGCGGCAGGCCGACGCTCGCTCCGACGAGTGCTCCGGCGAAGGGACCGGCAATCAGGCCCGCGAGAAAGGAGCCGGACAACGTGAGGTCCGCGGCCTTGTAGTCGAGGAACATCCGGGCAATCACGCCCGCCACCAGCGGCACGCCGAGACCCGCCGCGAAGACGAGCCGCTCGGGCCAATCTCGACGTTCGGTCAGGAGGATCCGGCGAAACCAGGAAAAGCGCACGAGCATCGTGGCCAGGATGGCCGCGACGGCCACTTTGGCCATCAGGGTCAGCAGCAGGACCTCGTGCGTAATCGACGGGACGGACTGCGGCATTGATCGAGTCTAACAATAGCATCCGCAGCAATTTACGGCCCATGTTCGTGTGGACTGCGGTTCCCGGAGTCACATTTGAAACCGGGTTTCTTAAGTCGGGTTTCGCGCGCCTTTTGCTATGATGGCCGGCATGATTCGCCCGTTTCTCATTGGCTTCGCGACGACCTTCAAGCACATGTTCAAGAAGCCCATCACCCTGAACTACCCGGCCGAGAAAATGCCGATGTTCCCGAAATACCGGGGCAAACAGGTGCTGATGCGGGACGAGAATGGCCTCGAGAAGTGCGTCGCCTGCGGGCTGTGCGCCGTGGCCTGCCCCGCGGACGCGATTTACCTCGAGGCGGCGGAAAACGACGGGTCGATCATGGCGGGCCCGCGCTACGCGTCGGTGTACCAGATCCACAAGACCCGATGCATCTTCTGCGGCTACTGCGAAGAGGCGTGCCCGGTGTCGGCCATCTTCATGGGCAAGGACTACGAGCTGGCCGTCTACGACAAGAAGGATTTCATCTGGGACAAGCAGGACATGCTGGTTCCTGCGTCGTCTGAGGCCGCGCGCTGACCGTCGGCGCTTTGGGCTCCTGGCTCTAATTGTTGAGTTCTCCCGGCGCGATCCTCAGCGCCTCCCCAATGCAGGGGTTTCTTGAAGCTCTCGATCAGCGCGTGCTCGTGTGCGACGGCGCCACGGGCACGATGCTGTACGCCAAAGGCGTCTTCCTCAACCGGTGTTTTGACGAGCTGAACGTCATCCAGCCCGAACTGGTGGCGGAAGTGCACCGCGAGTACGTCCGCGCAGGCGCGGACGTACTCGAGACGAACACCTTCGGCGCGAACCGCGTCAAACTCACCAACTTCGGCCTGGCGGATCAGGTGTCGGCCATCAACCGCGAGGGCGCGCGAATTGCCGTCCGCGCGGCGCAGGGACAGGCCTGGGTCGCAGGGGCCATCGGACCGCTGGGCATCCGCATCGAGCCGTGGGGACGCACGAGCCTCGCCGAGGCCGAGGACGCGTTCCGCGAGCAGGCAACCGCGCTCGTGGACGGCGGCATCGATCTCTTCATCCTCGAAACATTCGGCGACCTGTCCGAACTGCTTGCCGCCATTCGCGCCGTGCGTTCCGTGTCCGCGCTCCCGATCGTCGCTCAGATGACGACGGGCGACGATGGTCCGACGCTGGACGGGACGCCGCCCGAGCAATTCACGCCGGCGCTCGAGAAGGCCGGCGCGGATGTCGTCGGACTGAACTGCGCCGTCGGACCGGCGGCCATGCTTGAAACGATCGAACGCATGGCGGGTTCGTCCTCCAGTCGGCTGGCCGCGCAGCCGAACGCGGGACGGCCGCGCGACGTGGATGGACGCAATCTCTATCTGAGCTCTCCCGAGTACATGGCCAGCTACGCCCGCCGCTTCGTGGCGGCGGGCGTGCGGCTGGTCGGCGGCTGCTGCGGCACGACGCCGGAACACACGCGGCAGATTGCGCTGGCGGTGCGGGCCACGTCGCCCGGCGCACGCCGGGCGAC
>JBDTNQ010000104.1:0-16184 GCA_039933635.1 Acidobacteriota bacterium | reverse complement strand
AGGCTTCAGGCTTCAGGCTTCAGGCCAAGATTAGGTACGACTCCGGCACCAGCGATCGCCGCGTTTGACGCGCGGCGCGTTGGTGCCGGAGGGCATTCGAAAATCTGCGTGGTGATGCGCCAGCATCATTGCGGAATCTGCAATCCCTCCTGACTCGTCCAATCGTCGCCCTCCGCTCTTTCGTCCTGATTTCCTAGACATTTGACCGTTTTGCGTCGGCGACGCCCTTGTCACCACAACGGGCATGGCCGTTGCTCTGTTCCTGTGCGTTCGCGGATCGCGTGGGAGCGGAATCCTTGCGCGAGAGCGTGCAGGAGGCGGAACGGCGATGTGGGTGATGCGGCGGAAGCGGTGGGTGATGGGTGGGCTGGTGGTGATCGGGCTCTCGGCGTCCTGGTCTGGCCGCGAGGTTGCGCACGCGGCGCCGACCGGCGTCGTTCGGGCGCCGGCGCCACGGGCCATGCAGGCGGACCTGCGCATTCGGCAGATCCAGGTTGCGGCTGACGGCACGCCTCTCGGCGTGGCGGCGCCGGGCGTCGTGCTCCACGTCGATCGGCGTCTCCAAGCCGGTCACTGGCGTTTGACGATGACGATGAGCGGGGTCGATCGGCCGACGGTGACGACGCCGAGGGGAACGACGATGTTGGAGAACCCGTTTGTCGTGAGCCGGCTCGAGTACGACGAGGATGCGGGTGGCGAGCCGCTTCTTTACGATCGCGCGGGCCGGCGGATCGGTGTTGCGACGGAGGAGCAGCGGCGCAGGCTCGGCGTGGCGGCGTCGCTGCGGCGAACGACCTGGGATCCTGACGTGCTGGCTGGTCAGGTTGGCCGGGCGGCGGTTCCGGCGGGCGGACGTCAGATGACGACCGGTCTGGTGGCTGAGGCCGGTCAGGCGCCCACGCGGCGGCAGCGTCTCGAAGCGCGTTACGGGCGCGTGGTGGGGCGTGTTCGCGGGCTCGATCGGTTCGTGCTGGTCACGGGCAGCCAGACGGAAGAGGCGCTGGTGACGACCGATTCGGCGTTACCCGTGGAGGTAAATGTGGCCCGGGGTGGAAGTCTCGCATCGCACATCCGGCTGACGTACGACAGCAACCCCGCGGTTGGCTTTGTCCGCCGCCTTCTCCATGGCGAGGAGGTATCGAACGAGGTCAGCGGTGCCCGTCTGGTCACGGACGTCGAGATGGCGAACCTCGTGGTCGACGGGGGTGCGCGATGAGGACCGTGGGCGTGGCACGTCGAGCTGCGGCGTGGGCTAGCGTCTTCAGCCTGGCGGCATCGTCTGTTCTTGCGCAGGGGACGACACCGGCGCTGTTCCTCCATGGATTGCAGTCGGCGGGATCGGACTGGGCTTCGACGGCATCGCGACTGCAGCAGCGTCTCGCGATCGACGCGAAGACGCCCGATCTGCCGTGGAGGCAGCCCTACGAGCAGCAGGCGCAGTCGCTGGCGCAGTCGAGTCTGGTCAGGTCGTTCGCGAAGAATCCGATTGCGGTCGGGCACAGCAATGGCGGCATTGTGGGGCGCGAGCTCAGCCGGCTCCGCGGCGTGGCGGGGATTGCAACGATTGGCACGCCGCACCGGGGCGCGCCGATTCTGCCGAGATTCGGGCAGTGGCTCACGTTCCAGGCCTCGACGCCGGCCTTGCTGAACGAGGTGTTGTCGGCGTTCACCGCCTATTCCGACTGGTCGTGGACGTTTGCCTACGTGCTCGGCGCGCTCAGCTGGGCGTCCGACTTCAGCATCTGGTCTGTTGTGTATCTTGGCACCTCGATGGGGCTCGAGGCTGCGTTGCCGGTGACGGGCGAGATGCAGCCGGGGTCGGCGTATCTGAATGGGCTCAACTCCGGAAGCAACCTGCAGCGTGAGGCTGCGAATGTGCCGGGCCGTGTCGGTCTGGTCAGCGTGGCGCACAACTTCTACTTTGCGGGCCCCGCGCGCGCGATTGTGCCGGATCGTGCCGACGAAATTGCCGTTGCGCTCTACGCGACGGCGTACGGGCTTCTGTACTGGGGCAACTACATCATGGCGGAGTCCGATCCGACGGACGTGCCTGCGTTGCGGCAGAGCCTGTCGCTGATGGGCATCGGGGGATTCCTTCTGTCGGTCGATCCCTTCTACTGCAGTGTGGTCTCGGGCACGTCGTTTGGCGACTGCATTCCGAATGATGGGGTCGTGCCGTACACGAGTCAGGAATATCCTGGCGCGCCCAATGTGTATCTCGGGCTCGACAACGATGGCCCTGCGCACTCACAGGAGAGGGACTGGGCTGAGGGTGTGCTCGGGGATGCGCTCGCGTGGTACCTCAATGTGTCTCCTCGCACGACTCCGGCGCCCACACCGGCGCCCACACCGACGCCAACACCAACGCCAACGCCAACACCAACGCCGGGTCCGGCACCGACGCCCGCGCCGGCCCCAGCGCCGTCGCCGGCTCCGACTCCTGATCCGTCACCTCAACCGTCGTCTCCTCTGCCGCGAGACAACGATCCCGGGCGGCTGTGGCCTGGCGACATCCTTTATCCGGATCAGGGGATTCGTTCGGCTGACGGTCGGTATCTCTTCGTCTATCAAGGCGACGGCAATCTCGTGCTCTACGACGAGGGATGGACGCCAATGTGGAATTCTCAGACTGCGGGAACGGCTGCTGGGCTCGTGGCGATGCAGGGCGATGGGAACTTCGTCATGTATGACGCCCTGGGCGTCCCCATCTGGGCGTCCGGCGTCTCCTACAACCATCCTGGGGCGTTTCTCGCGTTGCAGACGGATGGCAACGTCGTGATCTACGACATCGATGGCGCGCCTCTGTGGGCGACGAACACGTGGAGGCCGTAAGACGCGCGGGTCGCGGGTCGTGGAGTCGGCCGAAGTGGGCGACTCCAGACCTGACAGCCAACGGCCAGGCGAGCGAAAGGGGCGTCGGTAGCCGCCCGACCGGCGCACGGGTGACCTTCTAGTGACTCGGGGGCATCGCGCGGCTTCCCTGGTTGTGACGCTGCTTCTCAGTGTACCCATGATTGCCTCTATTGCCTCGGTATCGTCTGTCGCCGAACTGCGCCCGCCGGTTCTGTGGGTGTCGCCTGGCAAGTTTCGCGGCGTGCCGGTCTTGTCTCGCGACCGGGTGTTCGCGCGAACCGCTGCCGGCGACATCGTTTCCGTAGATGCGCGTTCGGGCGTCGCACAGTGGCGAACTCCACTGACGACCAGTCCCGGCGTTGTTACCGGAGGCCGGCTCGCGGTGGCTGACGATGTGGTGATGGGGGGAGACGATGGGCTGGAAGGGTTTGGGTGGATGAGGGGGGAGCGGTTGTGGAGGGCGAACATTGGGGAGGGGACCGGAGCCGGCATTCAGCTCGGTGGCGTCGGTGGCGACCTCGTCTTTGCCGGTTCCTATGTCTCGCGGCTCTTCGCGATCGAGACTGCAACGGGCAAGCTGAGATGGGCGGCGGATCTCGGTTTCCAGGGGGAAGCGACGGTATTTGCACCCAGGGCCGACGCGTTGGGGGTGGTGGCAACGTTCACGTCATTCCGCGACCGTACCGGTGGAGTCGTGGCTTTCGATCCTGCCGGGCGTCTCATGTGGCAAACGTCATTGGGCGAGACGACGAGGCCGGGGGTGATTGGCCCGGTCTTACTGGCGGGGGATCTGGTTCTTGCGGTGGACCGTTCCGGGGTCATTCACGCACTCGATCGTCGATCCGGGAGCCCGAGTTGGACCGTGAGCGATGCCCGGGCCCGGGCACCGGTCGAGGACTTCCGGCCGCTCGCGAGTGGCGGCGGCATGCTTGTGGCTGGATCGTTGACGGGGGAACTCGTCGCATACGACCTTGCCACGCGACGTGAGCGCTGGCGAGCCTGGCCGGTGCAGGCGTCGATTGCGTTTGGTCTTGGTCTGGAGCAGCACACGGTGTGGGTTCCGTACGTCTCGGGGCACGTCGTGGGACTGGACCTGGCGACCGGACGCCAGCGCTGGCGTTTCGGCGATGCGGGCGAGGGTTTTCGCTGGTTGCCGTTGGTGCGTGGGGCGGACGTCTTTCTGAGTGGCGCTGCGGGTGGTCTCGTGGCTTTGCGCACGGGGGGAGGGAACTGATGCATCGAGCTCTTTGGCGGGTCGTGGTGTGTGGCGTGGTGCTGGTGTCGCTTGCGGCGTGTTCGTCGGGACCGGCGGCGCCGAGTGGCGGGCTCGACGGCACATGGTTGGGCACCATGACGGACAGCGTCTCTGGTCCCGGTACGCTGAAGCTCGTGTTGACGCAGACGAGCGCTGGGGTGGCGGGCACGTTCGTGCTGGCTTTTGCGGACGTTTCTCAGAACCGATCGGGCGCTGCCGGCGGTACGCTTGCGGCGTCGGTCCTGGTCATGACGCTCACGCCAACGGCACCGCTCGTATGCTCGCCTGGAGTCACGCTCTCGGGGACCGTGAGTACGACTATGACGGTGAGTGGGAACCGTATGACGGGTACGTACTCCGCGTTCACGTGTGGTGGGGCGATAGGCGGCAATATCGACGTCACTCATCAGTAGCGCGCGTCCCTTGTCGGCTCGTGGGACAATGCCGGCCTCATGGGTGTGGGAGGTCGGATGGACATGACGCGCGGAGCGGTGTTGACGCGATTGCGTGCGCTCGTGGAGCGCCGCGTGCCCATTGTGGGCGCGGGGGCTGGAACGGGCATTTCCGGCAAGTGTGCCGAGGCTGGCGGCGCGGACCTCATCGTCATCTACAACTCCGGCCGTTTCCGCATGGCCGGCCACGGCTCGTTATCCGGGCTGATGCCGTACGGGGATGCCAACGCCATCGTGATCGAGATGGCGCGCGAGGTCCTGCCGGTCGTCCGCGCGATTCCCGTGCTGGCGGGCGTGTGCGGCACGGATCCGTTTCGTCTGATGCCGGTCTTTCTTGGCGAGATCGCTCGCCTGGGTTTTGCCGGCGTGCAGAACTTCCCAACGGTGGGGCTCATCGATGGTCTCTTCCGGCAGAGTCTCGAAGAGACGGGCATGAGCTATGCGAAGGAGGTCGAGATGATTCGCGTGGCGCACGCGGCCGATCTGCTCACGACGCCTTACGTCTTCAACGAGGGCGACGCGATGGCGATGGCGGATGCGGGGGCGGACATGCTCGTGGCGCACATGGGTCTCACCACCAAGGGGTTGATCGGCGCAAAGACGACGAAGACACTGGATGTGTGCGTCGAGGAAATCCAGCGCATTCACGACGCGGCCAAATCAGTCCGGTCAGATGTGCTCGTGATTTGTCACGGTGGCCCAATCAGCGAGCCGGCCGACGCGCAGTATGTGATGGCGCGCACGCGCGGGATTGTCGGGTTTTATGGCGCGAGCAGCATGGAGCGGCTGCCCGTGGAAGTCGCGATCACGGAGCAGGTGCGGCGCTTCAAAGAACTGGTGCTTTAGAAGCCGACCTTCACTCCTGTGCTTACGGCGTCGTGATCCCGTTGACCTTCCAGGGCTGGACCACGACGTTGGAGCGTTGGTCGATGGTGCGCCAAGTGGGCCACGCGCGGGCCGGCGTGGAGATCATGTAGCCAACCAGTTCGCCGCGCTTGGGTATCCACGAGTCCATCGGCCCGCCCCAGGTGCCGTCCTTGCCGATGTCCTCGGACTTCTGGCCTTCCTTGCAGATCTGGTTGGGGCGCAGCCATTCACCGGCGCCGCCGTACCACTGGCCGTTGATCCGGGCGAAGTACCACTGGGTGGCTTCGACGGGCACGAGCGGGTTGTCTTCGAAGAACGAGGTGGGCCACTGCCCGCGCTTCTCATGGTTGATGCACATGTGACCGTCGCCGCCGTCCTGATCGACCTCGATGATGCGGTTGGTGACCGGCCAGGCGGAGATGTTCACGAATCGCTGATAGTTCACGGTCGTCAGATCGATGCTGACGACGGTGGTGAACGTCTGGGTGGTGGAGAAACTGCTCGTGGCGTTGTTGGTGGCGTCGAGTGCCTGCGCGCGCCAGAAAAATGTCGTGTCGGCGGCCAGCGATGTCGACGAGGTGAACGAAGTGGAGCCGGTGTTGCTTTCGGGCACGGTGCCACTCGACAGAATCGTTGCGAAGGATGGCGCGGAGGCGATCTCGAAGCGATAGGAGACGTTGCCGACGGGACCTGTGCGCGACACGTTCGAGACGATGAGCGTCGGTTTCTGATCGGCCGTGGTGCCCGTCGCGGGTGACACCGGCACGGGGCTGCCGAGGGTGACGCCCGAGCTGATCGTGAACTTGGTCGCACTCGAGAACGTGCCGGCCGTGTTGCCGCTGTTGGCCCGGGCGTGCCAGTAGTAGTCGCGTCCCGCGGCGAGCACGCTGAGGGTCAGCGACGTCTGTCCGGATCCCTGCGGCGCGTCCTTGGAGAAGACGACCGACGTGAAGGCGACGTCGGTGGCGACCTCGAAGGTATAGGTCACCGTGCCTGATGTGGCCGCGCTATTGGTGACGGTCAAGGTGATCGGCTGCGTGCCGCTTGCCAGGACTGCGCCGTTGGCGGGTGAGACCGGGGCAGGCGCGGGAACCGATGGGGTCGTGGGTGACTTGCCGCACGCGGCTGCGAGACAGACGATCAACAGGCAGGCGAGGCGAGTACGAGCAGACATCAAGACTCCAGTGAGCACATCAGTAGAACTATCGGACGCTAGAACTATCGGACGCTCCCGCCCATCCCAACATGGTAAAGGCGGCCTCCCACCCTGGCAATATTAATTTACAAAAAATTACGCTCGACGCCTGGCGCGGGACACCAGGATGATCGAGCGCGTGTCGAACCGCAGGGCGCGGCTGCGCCGCCAGGCTTGGAGTTGCGTCAGTAAACGCTGCAGAGGTGGCCGCACGCGGCTGCCCGGTTTCAGGTGCGCCACCCGATCCTGGACCGCCAGCTCGAGATCCGCCATGCCGCGGCCGGCTTCGAGCGCGAGAAAGGCCTGCGTGTGTGAAAACGGCACGATGTCCACCCCGGGCAGCGACCGGAAGATCGAGGTATCGACAACGATGAGCGATTTTCCGCCCCCGATCTCGACCAGCTCGGCCTCGAGCACCGGGCGCCTCACAGTGCGACCCTGCGTCTTCTCCGCGAGCGACACAATGGCCCACCCAAGGTCATCGTCGAGCTCGTGCAGCATCTCGACGACCTTGACGGGGAGCGTGATCGCGACAATCCGCGCGGCCTGACCATATTTCTGGGGACGGCCGCGTTTCTGCGGCGAGCGACGAGGCATGGGGGATTCTACCGACAACGGAACGCGAGGGGACCAGGGGACCAGGGGACCAGGGGACCAGGGGGACGAGGGGACGGGGGACGAAGGGGACGAGGGGACGAAGGGACGAAGGGGACGAGGGGACGAAGGGGACAAGGAGTCCGGCGCCGGGGGGCTCGGCGACGTGCGGCACGCTGCCCGTGCGTCTATACTTCCGACACTTGTCGAAGCCCGAGCGTGGCACCGCCCCGCCGGACTTCGATCCAGCCTCCTGATGTCGCCGGCTCTCCTCGGACTGCTCACCGTCATCGCGCTGCTGGTGCTGATCGTCGGCCGGTGGATGTCGCCACTCGTTGCGCTGATCGTCGTTCCCACCGCGAGCGCCCTGATCGGCGGCTTTGGCCTGGAGACCGCCAAGTTCATCGTGGCAGGACTGCAACAGATTGCGCCGGTTGCGACGATGTTCGTGTTCGCGATCCTCTACTTCGGCATCATCAGCGATGCGGGCACCCTCGATCCCGTCATCGACGGCATCCTGCGCATCGTTGGCGCCCGGCCCACGCGCGTGGTGATGGGGTCGGCGCTGCTGGCGCTGTTGATCCATCTCGATGGCTCCGGCGCGGTGACGTTTCTCATCGCGGTGCCGGCGATGTTGCCGTTGTACGATCGTCTCCGAATCGACCGCCGCGTACTGGCTTGCGTCGTGTCGCTGGCCGCGGGCGTGAACTTCCTTCCCTGGACGGGACCGATGGTCCGCGCGTCCGCCGGCCTGCACATTCCGGTGTCCGATCTGTTCAGGCCGTTGATTCCGGTGCAGATTGTCGGATTGGTCTTCGTGTTCGCGGTGGCATGGCGGTTCGGGCATCAGGCCGAGCGCAACGCTCGCGCGCGCGGTCTCGACGTGGACGCGCAGCCAGGTGGCGGCCGCGTGCTGACAGACGAGCAGAAGCGGCTGCGACGGCCTGGACGGCTCTGGATGAACGGCCTCGTCACCATCGTCATTCTCACGGTGATGATCTGGGGCATCGTCGATCCTGGCGTGATGTTCATGATCGGGACCGCGGCCGTGCTGATGATCAACTACCCGGACCCTTCGGTACAACGCGACCGGATCGACGCGCACGCGCGTGCCGCGTTGATGATGGCCGGCATTCTGCTGGCGGCGGGCGCGTTCACGGGCATCATGAAAGGGACGGGCATGTTGTCCGCGATGGCCACCCATGCCGTGGCCTTCGTGCCGCCCGGGATGGCCCAGCACATCCCGTTTGGGCTGGCGCTCGTGTCCATGCCGCTGAGCCTGCTCTTCGATCCGGATTCGTTCTATCTCGGTGTGTTGCCAGTGGTCGCGGAGGTGGCGGGGACGTTCGGCGTCCCGCCCGCGCACGTGGCACAGGCCGCACTCCTGGGACAGATGACGACCGGATTCCCGGTCAGTCCGCTCACGCCCGCCACGTTTCTGGTCGTGGGGCTCACGGGCATCGAACTCGGTGAGCACCAGCGCTTCACCGGGCCGTGGCTGTTCGCGGCGACGATCGTCATGACGATTGCCGCGGTCCTCTTTGGAGTGTTTGCGCTGTGAGTCGAGCCGCGGCCCGCCGCGTGCCCACGACCGACCGCCCGCTGCGCATCGGCTGCGGCGCCGGCTACTCCGGGGATCGCATCGAGCCGGCGGTCGAGCTGGTCGAGCAGGGGGACCTCGATTACCTCGTGTTCGAGTGCCTGGCCGAGCGCACGATCGCGATCGCGCAGCAGGCGAAGGCGCGCGATCCGAACGCCGGATTCGATCCGCGCCTGCGTGAGCGGATGGAGGCCGTGCTCGCCGGCTGCCACGCGCGCGGCGTGACCATCATCACCAACATGGGCGCGGCCAACCCGCACGCGGCGGCCGCGTGCGTGCGCGATGTCGGCGTTCAGGCCGGGCTCACGAACCTGACCATCGCGATCGTCACGGGCGACGATGTGCTGGCGATGATGACGGGGGGCGAGTATCGATCGCTCGAGACCGGCGAGATGTTCGTGCCCGGATCGATCGTCTCGGCAAACGTGTATCTCGGCGCCGAACCGATCGTCGAGGCCCTGTTGCATGGCGTCGACGTGGTCATCACCGGCCGGGTTGCGGATCCCTCGCTCTTCGTCGCGCCGATTGTCGCGACGTACGGCTGGACCCTGGACGACTGGCGCCGGCTTGGTATTGCCACGTCGGCGGGACATCTGCTCGAGTGCGCGGGACAGGTCACGGGCGGCTACTTTGCCGACCCGGGCGTCAAAGATGTGCCGGGTCTCGAACGCCTGGGATTTCCGATTGCCGAGATCTCACCGGATGGCGGCGTCGTGATCACGAAGGTATCCGGCTCGGGCGGTCTGGTCACCACCGCCACCTGCACGGAACAGTTGTTGTACGAAGTCCACGACCCCGCCGCGTATCTGACACCCGACGTGTCGGCCGATTTCAGTCAGGTTTCGATGACGACGATGGGAGCCGATCGGGTGCGCGTGAGCGGCGCGTCGGGCCGCGCGCGGCCGGCGACGTTGAAGGTATCCGTCGGCCAGTTCGACGGGTGGATCGGTGAAGGCCAGATCTCGTACGCGGGGCCCGGTGCGGTTGCGCGGGCGCGCCTTGCCGCGAACGTGGTGGCAAAGCGTCTCGAACTGATCGGCGTGTCGTGTTCAGACATCCGCTACGACCTCATCGGCATCGACGCATTGCATGGCGCCGCGCGCTCGACATCGTCGAGCGACCCGTACGAGGTGCGCCTGCGTGTTGCCGCTCGCACGCCGTCCGAGGCGGACGCCTGGCGCGTGGCGCGCGAAGTCGAGGCGCTCTATACGAACGGACCCGCCGGCGGTGGCGGGGCGACCGCCACGGTGCGCCAGGTGCTGGCGATGCGGTCCACGCTCGTGCCTCGCGGCGACGTATCCTGGCGCGTCGACTACGAGGCCATTCCATGATGCTGCGCGAAATCGCCCACGGCCGGACCGGCGACAAGGGTGATACCTGCAACATCTCCGTGATCGCCCGCGATCCGAGAGACTATCCGCGCCTCGTGCGGGACGTGACCGCCGCGCGCGTCTGCGCCTTCTTCGCCGGCATCGTCGAGGGCGATGTGGTGCGGTACGAACTGCCGCAGCTCGGGGCGTTGAACTTCGTGATGACGCGGGCGCTTGGCGGTGGCGTCACGCGGTCGGTGGCGCTCGACGCACACGGCAAGTCGCTGAGTTCAGCCCTGATGGGCATGGAGATCGGGGACAGCATCACCGGAGAGAGACAGGACCCATGAGACGACAGGCATCAGCTATTTCCTTCGCGCTGCTGACCGCGCTGGCGGTGCTGCGACCGGCGCCGGCGCGGGCCGACGTGATTCGCCTCGAAATCCTGTCTCGCGAACCGGCGAACAACGGCCAGGTGGTCGGCTCCGTCGGCCCTTTCGAGATCATTCGAGGCCGGATCCACGGCGAAGTCGATCCGAACGATCCGCACAATCGAATCATTCAGGACCTCACACTAGCCCCGCGCAATGCTCGCGGACTCGTCGAGTACGTCGCGACATTCGCGCTCGCCAAGCCGCTCGACATGACGAAAGCCGCGCGGGTTCTCCTGTATCAGGTCGTCAACCGCGGCAACGGGCAGGTGACGATCGGCGCTGACGGGTACATCTCGCTCATCAGCGGGTGGCAAGGCGACGTGGCGTCCACGCCCGCCAACCAGACCATCGTCGTGCCCGTCGCCAAGGGAAAGAACGGCGCGCCCCTGACTGGACCGATGATTGCGCGCTTCATCGACGTGCCGGCCGGTACGCTCACGATGCCCATCCGGTTGAGCTCGATGGGCAACACGCCGGAGCAGTACCCGCCCGTCGATCTGAACGAACGAGGCGCCGCCCTCACCATGCACGCATCGGAGACGCCGCGTGGCATCAGCGGGGTCGTGACGACGGTGCCTCGCGCCGCGTGGGCATTCGCGGATTGCGCGGCGACGCCGTTTCCTGGCACGCCCGACCCGACGAAGATCTGCGTCCGCGATGGATTTCGCGCGGATCGCATCTACGAGCTGACGTACACGGCCAAGGATCCGCTCGTGCTCGGTCTGGGCCTGGCGGCCACGCGCGACATCGTCTCGTTTTTCCGCTACGCGCAGCGTGATCGATCGGGTACCCCGAATCCGGTTGCCGGCGCGATCGACAAGGCCGTGAGCATCGGCGATTCGCAGTCGGGCAACTTCATCCGGAGCTTCGTGCACCTCGGTTTCAATCAGGACGAAGCGAACCGCATCGTGTGGGATGGCGTCTTTCCGCGGATTGCGGCGCGACAGACGCCCCTCAACCATCGCTTTGCCCTGCCGGGTGGCGCGGCGAGCTTGTACGAAGTCGGGAGCGACGGGGTGGTCTGGTGGGGGGCGTATGCGGATCGCGTCCGTGGGCTCCCGCGCGCAAGCTTGCTCGACCGGTGCACCGCAACGAAGACATGTCCGAAAGTCATTGAGGCCTTTGGATCGTCAGAGTTTTGGGGACTGCGCATGTCGCCAGATCTCATCGGCACCGATGCGAAAGCCGACATCCCGCTACCGGAGAACGTGCGCCGCTACTACTATCCGGGCACGACGCACGGAGGCGGGCGAGGCGGATTTCGTATCGAGGCTGCTCCGAATCCGGCAGCGCGATGCTCGTTGGCCGACAATCCGAACCCAGAAGCCGACACGACGCGCGCGCTGACGCGCGCGCTCGTCGAGTGGGTGACGAGCGGCACGCCTCCGCCGGCCAGTCGTTATCCGACACTCGCCAACGGCGATCTCGTGCCCGCCACACGCGCGGCGATGGGGTTGCCGGCCATCCCGGGGCTGTCCTTCAACGAGAACATCCTCAATCCGGTGCTGCGGTACGACTTCGGGTCGTCATTCCACAGACCCGATCTCTCCGGCGTGATCACGCGCATGCCTCCGCGCGTGGTTGGTGTGCTGCCGACGTACGTGCCGCGTGTGAATGCTGACGGCAACGAAACGGTTGGCGTCGCGTCCGTGCTCTATCAGGCGCCGCTCGGGACCTACCTGGGCTGGAATGCGATTCGAGCCGGAGTCCTGGCGGGGCAGGGTTGCGGCTACACCGGTGGTTACGTGCCGTTCGCGAAGACGAGGGCCGATCGCGAGGCCACGAAGGACCCGCGGCCCTCGGTGGAAGAACGCTACGGCACCCAGGACGGGTATGTCTGTACCGTTCGCAAGGCCGTTGACGTGGCCGTCCGAGAGCGTTTCCTGTTGGCCGATGATGCGCGGCGTCTCTTGACGGAAGTGTCAGCCAGCAGCGTGTTGCCCGGGAACGCGGCGAGCAGTCCAGCCAACGTGGCGATCGCCCGCCAGAGGTGTGGATCATGAACGAGCAATGGAGAAGGCGGGCGATTGCGGCCGGCGTGTGCGCGGCCGCCACGCTGGTGTCAGGTGGTACGCGGTCGATTGCCACGTCCGCCACAGTGGCATCGTGCGAGAGCCTCGCGGCGCTCACGATCCCCGACGTGCAGGTGACGGCCGCGACGGCCCTCCCTTCCGGTCCGTTGAGCGTTGGACGCGGCGGCATGAACGTTCCTGCGATGTGTCGCGTGCAGGCAGTCGCGACGCCGACGCCCGACTCGCACATTGCGATTGAGATCTGGATGCCACCCGCCGGCGCCTGGAACGGCAAGTTGCTGGGTACGTACAACGGCGGCTTTTCCGGCGCCATTGGGTATGCGGCGATGGTGGCCGCCGTCAATCGTGGCTATGCCGCGGTCGGAACGGACACCGGGCACACCGGCGATCAGACGGATTTTGGTGTGGGCCATCCCGAGAAGATCACGGACTGGTCGCATCGCGCGATTCACGTGATGACCGACGTCGCCAAGGTCGTGGTGCGCAGTCACCAGGGACGGCTGCCCGATCGCTCGTACTTCAGCGGCTGCTCGACCGGCGGCCAGCAGGCCCTGAGCGAGGCGCAACGCTATCCGGCGGACTACGACGGCATCGTGGCCGGCGATCCCGGCAACAATCGTCTCCACCTGATCTACGGGTTTCTGTGGTCGTGGCTCGTTACGCACGATGCTGCCGGGCAGACCATTCTGCCGACCTCGAAGCTCCCGGCCATTGCCGCGGCATCCATGGCCGCGTGTGACGCGGCGGATGGGATCAGGGACGGCATCATCGACGACCCACGCGCGTGCCGGTTCGATCCCGCATCGATGGCGTGCAAGGGCGATGATGGCCCGGGGTGCTTGACGCCAAAGCAGATTGACGCGGTGAAGAAGGTGTATGACGGTCCGAAGAATCCCCGTACCGGCGCGCAGATCTTTCCGGGGTGGGCACGCGGAAGCGAACAGGGGTGGGGCTCGTACATCACCAATCCCCGCGAGCCGGTGCGGCTAGGACTGCTCAAAGACTGGGCGTTTCACGATCCCAATTGGGACATGCGGTCGTTCGACTGGGATCGCGACGTTGCGTTCGTCGATGCCGCGCTTCCGTCGGTCAGCGCAATGGCGACGAATCTTTCGGCATTCAAGGCGCGCGGCGGCAAGCTCGTGATGTACACGGGACTGGCCGATCCGGTGGTGCCCCCTCAGGACGTCATCAACTACTACGAGCGCGTGACGGCGGCCATGGGCGGTCGGGCGCAAACGGCCGCGTTCTTCCGCTTCTTTCCAACACCTGGCATGGCGCATTGCAACGGCGGCGTCGGACCGAATACGTTCGACGCCCTTGGAACCCTCGAGAAATGGGTGGAACAAGGCGAGGCGCCTCGATTGATCGTGGCCACACATACGGCCGGGCAACAGATCGATCGGTCCAGACCTTTGTGTGCGTATCCACAGAAAGCGCGATATAAAGGCACGGGCAGTACGGATACCGCAGCGAGCTTTGCCTGCGCGGACGACGGCGGCGGGCCGCGCCGGTGATCCCGGGCGATCGAATCTCGTAAGGAACGGAAACGCAGGCCGGCCGCTGGGGCCCATCGGTGTCCAACCACCAGACAGTCGCAATTCCGTGAGACATCTGTCCCTGTGCACCGGCGTCCTGTTGGTGGCACTCGGTGCGGAGACGGGAGCCGTGTGGCAAGCGGTTGTCGGTGTCGCGCAGGCTCCGCCACCGCCGGCCACGCGCGATGTCGCCACGATCCAGGGCCGCGGCGTGCGCACGGTCCCGGTAGGCACCGCGGCGATCAGCGGCGTCGTCACATCGGCCGCAACGGGCCGTCCCGTCGCGAACGTGCGGCTCATGCTCGCCGGACAGAGTGGTGTGCCGAGCCCCGCGAGAGGCGCGGCTGCGGGTGCCGCCGCCGTCGGCGCGGGCGCCACGGCCGTCATGTTCCTGAGCCGGATGGTGTTGTCGGACGAGCAGGGGCGCTACGTCTTTGACGCCCTGCCCGCAGGTCGATTTACGCTCACGGCATCGAAGGACCAATTCGTTTCGACAGCCTACGGCGCCGTGAAACCCAACCGCCCAGGGACGACGATTCCGCTGAGCGACGGTCAGCGGATCACCATTGCGATGAGTCTCGCGCGCGGCGGAGTGATTGCCGGCATGGTTTACGGCCAGGACGGTGAGCCGCTCGCGGGTGCCCAGGTCCGAGGCTTCCGTCTGGCCTACGCAAACGGCTTCAAGCGTGCGCAAGGTTCGGCCTTCGCGCAGACCGACGACCGCGGCATGTATCGACTCACGAACCTGATGCCGGGCGACTACGTCGTGGGTGCCGTTCCGAGTTCGAATGACCTGCAGATGGCTGAGAACACGCTGACGGAAGCCAGGGCATTCGCCGAGGCGTTGGAGGCCGCACGTCAGGGTGGCCGCGCTCCGACGTCAGTGACCTTCGCCGTGCCGGCTCCGGTCGTGTCGACCGGCCCACTGCCCGGCTTTCTCAGCACCTATTACCCCAGCGCGAGCACGATCGCCACGGCATCGGCGATTACGGTGGCCGCTGGTGAAGAGCGCCAGGGCGCGGATATCTCGGTCACGTTCAATCGCGCGGTGAACATCACCGGTCTGGTGGCTGGGATGCCCGCGCCGCCGGCGATGGTGCAGCTGTCCTTGGTGAGCGACGACCCGATGGCTGATCTGGGAGGGCAGGGCGCGCGGCCTCAGAGTGATGGCAGTTTCTCTTTGCGCAATGTACCGCCCGGCCAGTACACGCTAGTGGCGCAGGTCGTGCCGGGACCCAATTTCCAGATCATCAACGGCACGGTTCAGTCAACATCTCCGCCACAACAGATCGATCCCGCATCGCGGTTGTGGGGGCGCGCGCGCCTGGTCGTCGATGGGAACCAGGATCCGCCTCGCGTGGTCCTGACGCTGCAACCGCCTCGTTCCGTGTCCGGCACCGTGGAGTTTCCACCGGACGCGCCGGCGGCAGGCCGCAGCGCGATGATTTCGTTGTTTCCCGCGCCGTCCGCGCAGCAGGTGGCCCAGTTCGGTCCACCGGTTCAGGCGGTGGTGTCGGCTGATGGGCAGTTCACGATCGGCGGCGTGGCAGCAGGTGTGTACTCGATTCGGGCGGGGGGTGGTCCGATGAAGTCAGCCATGCTCAACGGACAGGACCTCCTCGACGTGCCCCTGGTGGTCGAAGGCGACCGCGACGTGACCGGCATCGTCATCACGCTGACCAACCAACTGTCGCAATTGAGCGGTGTCCTCACGGACGCGACCGGCACGGCCTCCTCTGACTGCACGATCATCGTGGTCGCGGCGGATCGCCGCTACTGGACGCCGGCATCGCGGCGCATTCTCACAGGCCGGCCTGGCCTGGATGGACGCTACATGTTCAATGGACTGCCGGCCGGCGACTACCTCGTCGCCGCGGTCACGGACATCGAGCCGGGAAGCCAGTTCGATCCGGATTTCCTGAACGAGTTGGCCGGTGCTGCCGTGCGTGTGACGATCAGCGATGGCGGGAAGCAGGTGCAGGACCTGCGGATCGGACGGTGAGCAGTGCGCGGCGGGCGGGAGTTGCCCCGGACCTGAAGGTCCGGGGCTCCA
>JBDTNQ010000103.1:0-16202 GCA_039933635.1 Acidobacteriota bacterium | reverse complement strand
TGGCCGATTGAGACCTTCTTCCACAAGGTCGTGATGCTGCGGAACAGGTTGCGCACGCTCGAGCAGCAGGTGAACTCGTCGGACCTGCCCGAAGACGCGAAGATCAAGTTGCAGACCTACGTGACTGGCTGCTACGGATCGCTCACCAGCTTCAATGTGCTGTTCGCGGACGAAGAGGATCAGTTCAGAGGGAGCGGTGACTAGGCCTGTGATGCGGGGGGATCAGCCCATGCGAGAGCAGCGGATCCGGAAGGGGTTCCTGCTTGTGCTCGTTGCCGCCACATCAGTGGCGTTCCTCGTCATCCTGCGCTCGTTTCTCCTGACGATCCTCATGGCGGCCGTGTTCACCGGTCTGGTCTATCCCGTGTTCGCGTGGCTCGTGCCGCGCGTACGGGGCAATCGCCACATCGCGTCTGCAATCACGGTCCTGCTCGTGAGCCTGCTCGTGGTCCTGCCTCTCATCGCGGTTCTGGGGCTTGTCGTCAACCAGGGCCTGCGGATCGCGGAGGGCGTCCGGCCTATCGTGACGCGGATGCTCAACGAGCCGGAGTTTGTGGACGAGTTGTGGCATCGCCTGCCCGGCGCGCATTGGCTCGAGCCCTATCGAACGCAAATCGTCACGCGCGTCGGAGACGCCGTGAATGCGGCCGGCGCCTCGCTGCTCGGCTGGATCTCCACGACGACGCGCAGCACCCTGGGCGCGGTGGTCGACGTCGTGCTGCTGCTGTACAGCATGTTCTTTCTCCTGCTCGACGGGCCGGCCATGCTGACCGCCATCCTGCACCACGTGCCGTTGCCGGAGGCCGACAAGCAGCGCATGAAAGAGCGCTTCGTCTCGATCACCCGCGCGACGGTCAAGGGTACGGTCGTCATCGGCGTCATTCAGGGTGCGCTGGCCGGCCTGGCCCTGCGCGTGGCAGGCGTGCCGGACGCCCTGTTCTGGACCGTCGTGATGATGGTCTTGTCCATCCTGCCCATGATCGGCGGCGCGCTGGTCTGGGTCCCCGCGTGCGTGTTCCTGGCGCTGACCGGACACGTCACGAAGGCCGTGCTGCTTGCGGCCTTCTGCTCGCTGATCGTCGGGTCGGTCGACAACGTCCTCCGACCGAGACTCGTGGGACGTGACACGAAGATGCACGACCTGTTGATTCTGTTCTCGACGCTGGGCGGCCTGGTCGTGTTCGGGCCCGTGGGTGTCGTCATCGGGCCCATTGTCGCGGGCCTGTTCGTCACGTCCTGGGCGATCTTCGCCGCCGCGTACCGTGACGTGCTCGACGACAACAAGGCTGTCGTGCTGGACTCCGCGCCGCCGGATTCGATCGGAGACTAGTAGCCGACAATCCGCAGCCCGGGCACCCGCGCTGTTGGCTGGCTCAGTTCCCCGGCCGTTTGCCCGTGATCCGGCCCAGCAGTTTCACCGCGTAGGCACCTGAACGGCCGCGTACCTCTTCGCGGTCCACTGAACCCTGCCGCACGCCGAGCGGCTGTAGCGCGGCGATGGCGGAATCGTCGCCCTCGTCGGCGTGCACGGCGATCCAGTAGAGGATCTTGATCAGATCGTCTTTCGGGACCGACGCCTGGATCTGATCGAAGACCAGCAGCGGCACGAACGGCTCGGTCGGCAGCTGAAACACGTCCACGACCGAGGGCACATACAGTAGGTTGCGGACGCGCTGCACGGGATCGGCGACCTTGCCTGGGGCCCAATCGGGCAACGCCGCTGAGAGTTCATCGAGGTCGGCCTGCACGTCCGGATCGGGTTGCCGATCCGCCGACGCGACGGGTATCACGACGCCGCCGTCGGGCGGCACGCGGTTGAAGAGGATGTCCTCCTCGATGTTCTTCATGGCGACGGCCTGCCACGTCGACGGGCCGGTCGGTGCGGGCGCCGGCGCGGCGACGGAGGTTCTCGCTTCGGGCGGCGATGCCAGGGGAGCTGCGGTCGATCCCGCCTGCGGCACGGGGAGATGAGCCATTGGCGACGCGCCTTCGGGTGGAATCGCTCGGGGCTGCGTCGTCCTCGGCCCGGTTTCGGGAGTTGCTGCTGGCACAGCCGGCGGGATCGGTCCGGTTGGTACGGGAGGCGCGACTGTCGGCACTGGCCCGGCGGCGGACGCGACAACGTCAGTGGGCGTGACGGCCGGCGGCGGAGTGGGGAGCGCCTCCGCGACCGTCGAGGTTGTGGCAATTCGTCCGCGGCCCTCAGCGGCCACGCCGACGGCGATCCACGCGGCGAGCGCGACGGCCACCCAGCCCTTGCCACCGCGCGACATGAACCGTTGTTGCGCATCCCAGCGGAAGAGGCGTCCGCCGGCGAGCGCGCCGGCTGCACCGATCGTGACGAGAGCGAGCAACGCGAAGCGCGTGGCCTGGAGACCCGAGCCGTTCACGGTGGCCTGAATGGCTTCGACCGCATAGCGGCCCGGGAAGAATGCCGAAAGATGCTGTGCCCAATCTGGCAGGCTCGCGAGTGGCACGGCCACGCCGCCGATGATCAACATCGGCAGGAAGATGCACTGGCCCAGGGCCTGGACCGCCGGCACGTTGTCGGCGAGCGTTGCGATCACGAGCCCCAGCCCGAGGAACGCGACTGATACGGCCGTGAACGCGATCAACAACTCGATCGGATGCCGCGGAAACGGCATCCCGAACGCCATCGCCAGTCCCACCTGGAGCAGGCCGCCCACCACCAGGAGCACGTACCTCGCGGCGATCGTGCTGCTGACGACACTGATGGCCGACACCGGTGCAAGGCGAATCCGCTTCCAGACGCCCCGTTCACGTTCGCTCACGAGCGTCGTCGGCAGGCCGAAACACGCGCCACCGAGGACGGTCACCGTGAGGAGTTCGCCCATGTGCCGGATGAGCGGCACGCGGTCATATCGGTACAGCACCCAGAACGCGATCAGGAAGATGGCTGGAAACGCATAGCCATAGATCAGCGCCATCGGGTTGCGGAAGTACAACCGGAGGCTCATGCGCAGCTGCTGCAGGAAGGCGTTCATGGCCTACTCGCTCCGCTCCGCGGCGGTGAGTTCGATGAAGACATCCTCGAGTGTCGCCTTCTGGACGTGGAGCTCGACGAGTTCGATGCCGCGCTGTTCCAGCCGGGCGAGCAGCAGCGGCACCGTGCGCGTCGGCGCGGCCGCATGGAACCGCGCGCGTTCGCCATCCACCACCAGGTCGTCGACGTCGCCCAGCGTCTCGAACGTGGCGGCCGCGAGCGGTCTCGACGCCACGACCGTGACCAACTGCCGCGAACTCGACCGGGACGTGAGGGCTTCCGGCGTGCCGGATGCGATGACCTCGCCGTGATTGACGATGGCGATGCGGTCGCACAGGGTCTGCGCTTCGTCCATGTAGTGCGTTGTCAAGAGCACGGTGTGACCGTCGTCGCGCATCTTGATGATTTCGCCGTGGAGTTCGCGGCGGGCCTGTGGATCGAGGCCGGACGTTGGTTCATCGAGGAACACGAGGTCGGGCTTGTTCACGAAGGCGAGGGCGAGCGCGAGTCGCTGCCGTTGGCCGCCGGACAGTGTGTCGAAGGTCGCGTCGGCCTTCTCGCGAAGGGAGAAGCGCTCGAGCAGCGTCTCCGGTGCTGCGCGTTGCGCGTAGAACGACCCGAACAGCACCAGCGCCTCGCGTGGCGTGATCTTGTCCTGGAGCGCCGTCGACTGGAGCGCGGCGCCGATGCGTTGCTTGACGTCGCGCGGTCGCGCGCGCGCGTCGATACCGCACACTTCGATGGTGCCACCATCGGGCTCCCGCAAGCCGATGACGCATTCCAGCGTCGTGGTCTTGCCCGCGCCGTTCGGGCCGAGCAGACCGAAAATCTCGCCATCCTGGATGTCGAAGGTGACGCCGCGCACGGCCTCGACCGGACCGTATCGTTTGCGGAGATTGCGGACCTGGACTTTCGCGGCCATACTGACGCCAACTCATTCTATCAACCGGAGACGTAAGAGACCGGGTCTCCGCGTGGATCGAGGAGACCCGGTCTCTTATTCGATGGAGCGTCTATGACGTTGGATCGCCGCAGGTTCATGGGACAGATCGCTGTTGGGGCCATCGCCGCCGCGCGCGTCGGGATTCCGGAGTCGCTGATGGCGAAGCAGCTCAAGAAGGTCGGTGTTCAGCTCTACACAGCCCGGGACGAGATGGCCAAAGATGTCGAGGCCACCCTCGCCACCATTGCGAGCATCGGGTACAAGGAGATTGAGTTCGCCGGCTACTTCGACAAGACGCCGCAAGCGATTCGGCAGATGCTCGATCGGCATGGCCTCACGTCACCATCGACGCACATCGACCTGGCCACCATCAGCACCAAGCTGCCGCAGACGCTGGAGGCCAGCCACACGATTGGGCAGCGCTACATCGTGATGCCGTATCTGGACGACGCCACGCGGGCCCAGCCGGACATCTACAAGAAGGTGGCTGACACGCTGAACAAGGCCGGTGCGGAGGCGAAGAAGGCCAACATCGAGATCGCGTACCACAACCACAACTTCGAGTTCGTGGCGGTGAACGGCACGTCACCGTTCGAATCGCTGATGCAGATGCTGGATCCGAAGCTCGTGAATGTTGAGCTCGATCTCTGCTGGGCGACATCGGCAAACCAGGATCCCGTGGCGCTCTTCAAGAAGTATCCCGGCCGCTTTCCGATGGTGCACGTGAAGGGCCTGCGGAAGAAGCCAGCAACGGGCGCGGCCACGCCGATCGCAGATGTCCTGCCTGATGTGACCGACGTCGGCCACGACGGCGACATCATCGACTGGAAGACAATCTTTGCGCAGTCGTCCGTGGGTGGTGTGCGGCACTACTTCGTCGAGCACGATCAGCCGAAGAACAAGGACCCGTTCGCGAGTCTGAGAGCGAGCTATGGGTACCTGAAGGACTTGAAGTTCTAGCGTGTACCCCGGACCTTCAGGTCCAGGGTGCCAGCGTCATCTACTTCGTCACCGTTTCCGCCTGCGCCTTCCGCCGGTCGTTGTGCGGATTGCGCCAGTTGACCTTCGGCAGGAAGAGCGACTGATCGATGCGGTCCTTGTAGCGGACGGCGATGTTCATCAGCGAGTCGAGCAGTGAGCTGCCGAGCGGGTGCGGCTGCAGGCCCAGGTCCACCAGCTTGGAGTGCTTCGCGTTGTAGTAGTGGGATTCGAGTTCCACGCGGGGATCGGGCAGGTGATCGATGGCGACCTTCAGCCCCATGTGGGTGCCGGCGGCCTTCACCATTTCTGCGAGCTGGAGCACGGTGAACTGCTCCGTGAACTGGTTGTAGACCCGACACTCGCCCGGGGCGGCCGGGTTGAGACAGGCCAGCTCGATACAGCGCACCGTGTCGCGGATGTCGAGGTAGCCGCGGGTCTGGCCACCTTTGCCGTATACGGTGAGCGGATGTCCCACGGCGGCCTGGGCGCAGAAGCGGTTGAGCACCGTGCCAAAGACCTCGTCGTAGTCGAAGCGGTTGATCAGCGCTTCGTCCAGGTCCACTTCATCGGTCAGCGTCCCGTACACGACGCCCTGATGCAGGTCGGTCGCGCGAATCCCCCAGATCCGGCACGCGAACGTGATGTTGTGGCTGTCGTGGACCTTCGACAGGTGGTAGAACGAGCCCGGCGATTTCGGGAACGGCAGCACATCCTTGCGGCCGTTGTGCTCAATCGTGAGGTAGCCCTCTTCGATGTCGATGTTGGGCGTGCCGTACTCCCCCATGGTTCCCAGCTTGACCAGGTGGCAGTCGGGAACGATTTCCTTGATGGCGAACAGCAGGTTCAGGGTGCCGACGACGTTGTTCACCTGGGTGAACACCGCGTGTTTGCGGTCGATCATCGAGTACGGCGCTGCGCGCTGTTCGGCGAAGTGGACGACGGCGTCCGGGCGGGTCTCTTTGATGACCTCCGACAGGAAGTCGTAGTCGCAGACGTCGCCGACGAACGACTCAATCGTCAGGCCCGTCTTGGCCTGCCACACGCGCAGCCGGTCGGCGAGCGGGGCGATGGGCGTGAGCGTCTGCGCCCCCAGCTCGTAGTCCCATTGCCGGCGCAGGAAGTTGTCGACGACGGAGACGGTGTGTCCCTTTCGGGAGAGGTAGAGCGCGGTCGCCCAGCCACAATAGCCGTCACCGCCGAGAACCAGGATCTTCATGAGCGTGTCCGTGCCTTTCGTCTCACCGCGTAAATGCTGCTGGCCTCTTCAGCGTAGATGGACTTGGCGCGTGAGATCAATGTGAACCTGCCGGGCGGTTTCGGCGAATCGGTTCCCGTAACCAGTGGTTTGACCAGTGTTTACGCGGCTCGTAGTAGTAACGACGGCGGTGGTCCGATCGTTGCGCACCCTCTGGAACGGGTGTAGACTCGCAACCGATTTCACCATTTTCTGGAGTCGACAACGCCCGCCCCGCGTGCGCATGCCCTCGGCTCGATGTATCAAGGAGTAGTGGCACCAATGGAGAGACGAGATTTCATCAAAGCCGGCGCTGCCGCGGCCGCCGTCGCGGCGAGCAAGCCGCTGTTCGGATGGCAGGGCGCGAACAACCGGGTGCGCATGGCCGTCATTGGCTGCGGCAATCGTGCGGGTCGGGTGTTCGATTCGCTCGCGCGTCATAACGATCTGCAGTGGGTCGGCGCCTGCGAAGTGAATGATGCCCGTCTTGCGGGGTTCATGAACGCGTCGCGCGAGACCTACAAGCTCGACAACGTGAAGGACTACCGCCGCATCCTCGATCGCAAAGACGTGGACGCGGTCCTCATCGGCACGCCCGACTTCTCGCACGCGCGCATCATGATCGATGCCGTCTCAGCGGGCAAGGACGTCTACGTCGAGAAGCCTGCCTCGAACAACATCGCGCGCATCAACGGGATGCTCGACGCCTTCAACAAGAGCAAGCAGATCGTTCAGGTCGGCACGCAGCAGCGCAGCTGGGATCACTTCCAGGACGCCAAGAAGATTCTCGACAGCGGTGTGCTCGGGAACGTCACCCAGGTCATCATCAGCCAGCCAGGGTCGTACGCTCGTTCGAAGGAAGCCGCGCAGCCGGTTCCGACGACGCTTGACTGGAACATGTGGCAGCTCGCTGGAATGGAGTTCGGCGCTCCGCCGCGTGACTTCAAGCCGAGCCGCCTCGGTTTCCGCGCGTGGTACGAGTACGGCAGCGGGCTCATCGGTGACTGGGGCGCACACCACGTGGACGTCGCGAACTGGTTCATGAACGCCGACAAGAAGGTGCCGCTGAAGACCGCGGCGGTCGGGTCGTTCCTGCAGACCCCGGACGCCGATCCAGAAATGGTGCCGGACTCGTTCTCGATTTCGTGGCTGTACGACACGCACACCGTGACGTTCGCCAATGGCGTGATGGCACGTCCCGCGGGATCCGACATCGAGGGCTGGGGCGTCTTCTTCATCAGCGGCCGTGGCTCGTTGCAGGTCAACCGCATGGGCTACGCGCTGCGTCCGTCCGTGCCGACCACCCAGCGCAAGCAGGGTGCGCCGCCACCTCCGACGGCGGGCAACGTGAACCTGGGTGCTGGCGCTGCCGCGCCGGCCGCAGGTGCGCCGCCAGCCGGCGCGCCGGCGGGTGGCCCGGGCGGTGGTCGTGGAGGCCGAGGGGGCGGAGCGCCACAGGGTCCTGCCCAGGCCGCAAATGCGCCGATCCTCGACTACCAGCTCTATATCAACCCGCGCGGCGGCGTTGAAGAGGACTATCCGCTCGATGCGCACACGCGTAACTTCCTGGACTGCATCAAGTCGCGCCAGAAGCCGGCGGCCACGATGGAGATCGGGCACAACTCCGCGTTGCCGTGCTTGCTGGCCCTGGAATCGCTGAAGACGGGCAAGATGCTGGGCTGGGATGCCGCCAAGCGTCAGGCTGTCGTTCTGTAACGACGCTTTCACCGTGAATCAGGCGGGCCGTGCAGGAATGAACCCCTTGCACGGCCCGCGTTTTTTCGTCTGTTGAACGCTCAATGAAACCAGAACTTCGTGTGGCGCTCCTCGGTGATGGCTTCATGGGCAAGGCCCATTCGAACGCCCACACCCAGGCCGGCCACTTCTTCGATCTGCCGTACAAGATCCGCCGCAAGCTCATCTGCGGCCTCGATTCGCCGCTGCTCCACAGCACCGCCGCGCAGTGGGAATGGGAAGAGACCGCCACGGACTGGCGCGCGGCGATCGATCGCAAGGACATCGACGCCGTCGACATCGCGCTGCCGAACCACCTGCACGCCGAGGCCGCGATTGCCGCAGCCGCCGCGGGCAAGATCGTCCTCTGCGAGAAGCCGCTCGCGCTGAACGTCGGCGACGCGCGTGCCATGGTGAGCGCGGCGGCCAAGGTGCCGACGCTCGTCTGGTACAACTACCGCCGCGTACCGGCCATCGCGTTCACCAAGCAGCTGATCGATGACGGCCGTCTCGGCCAGATCTTTCATTACGACGCGGCCTACAAGCAGCAGTGGGGCGCCGACTCGACCCGCGCCGCTACCTGGCGCATGGATCCGAAACAGGCGGGCTCTGGTGTCGCCGACGATCTGCTCACGCACGTCATCGACACGGCGCTCTTCCTGAACGGCCCGCTGAAGGAAGCCGTCGCCGCGACCGAGACCTTCATGCCTGGCCGTGCGGTCGACGATGCCTTCCTGGCGCTGGTGCGTTTTGCCAACGGGAGCGCCGGCACGATTCAGTCCACGCGATTCGGCATCGGCTGCAAGAACCAGAAATCGTTCCGCATCCACGGCGCGGGTGGTATGGTCGCCTTCAATCTCGAGCGCATGAACTCCCTCGAGTTCCTCGACTTCACGCAGCCGTCCACCGAGCAGGGGGTGCGTGATCTGATGGTGACCGACATGAAGCACCCGATCTTCCCAAACTTCTGGCGACCGGGCCACATCATCGGGTACGAGCACAGCTTCATCGCAACGCTCGCGGCATTTCTCGAGGCGTTGTCGAAGGGCGAAGATTTCCATCCGAATTTCGCCGATGGGCTCGCCGTGCAGGAAGTCCTTGCATCGTTACAGCAATCCGCCTCGTCGCGGCAGTGGGTGCCGCTCTCGTGACGATGCGCCGCCGCGCCGGCCAGTAATCGACCTCTGGAGTGTCCGCAGATATGGCTATGACCCAGACGACCGAGATCACACCGAAGACCCGCTGGACGATTGTCGGCCTGCTTTCCGCGTCGATCACGATCAACCTGCTCGACCGGCAGACGCTTGCCGTGCTGGCGCCGTTTCTTCGCGATCCGACCGCGGCCGGCAGCCCGCACTGGCAGTGGACGAACCCGCAGTACGCGTTCATCGCGGTCGCGTTCAATCTCGGCATGATGGTGGGCCAGATTCCTGCGGGCACCTTCATCGACAAGGTCGGCGCGAAAATCGGACTCGCGACCATCTTCACCGCGTGGAGCATCATCTGCATGCTGCATGCGTTGGCCGGTCCCGGCACGATGATCGATTCGATCTTCGGCGGCATCTACGCGGCGATTCCCGGACTGCCCGCCATCACGGGCGCCGGCCTCGCGGGCTTCGTCGTCCTGCGTTTCCTCATGGGCCTCGCCGAGTGCGGCAACTACACCGCCGGCATCAAGGCGCTGGCCGGCCTGTTTCCCGCGGCCACGCGCTCGCGCGCCGGCGGATTCTTCAACGCGGGTGCGCAGTTCGGATCGGTGATTGCGCCGCCGCTCGTCCTCATCCTGCTGATCAACACGTTCCACGTCAGCTGGCAGTTCGGATTCATCATCCCGGCGGTACTCGGCCTGCTCTGGCTCATCCCGTGGTTCGCCATCTTCCCGAGCAAAGAGCGGATGAACGCGATCGCGCTGAAGCCGGCCGCGACCGTGGCGTCGACGACGACCGGGCCGCAGATCGGCCTGCTGCAGCTGATGACGAACCGCAAGGTGCTGGGGTTGTTCCTGGTCCGCGTGTTTACCGGCCCGATCACGACGTTCTACTGGACCTGGCTGCCGCTGTACCTCCGCTCGCCCGTCGATGCGGGTGGTCGCGGCATGTCGTTCCTCCAGATCGGGTTCTTCGCCTCCGTGCCGAATCTCATCGGGATGGGCGGCAACGTGGTCGGTGGCATCCTGACCGATCGGTTCGTCAAGTCCACGGGATCGGTGGACAAGGGGCGCAAGATCGCCTTTGCGTGCGCGTTCGGCCTCGGTGCCCTCAGCATGACCATGCCCTGGGTGCACAACGATTACCTTGCCGTGCTGCTGATGGGCCTGGCGCTGTTCGGGAACCAGTGGGTGGCCGCGGTCTACATCGGCACGGTCGGCGACGTCGTGCCGCAGCACCTCGCCGGGCGCGTGGCCGGCATCAACGGCTTCGGTGACAACGGCGCCTCGATGGCGGCGGTACTGCTCACGGGCGCCATCATTCAGCAGTATGGCTGGAACCAGGTCTTCGTCGGCGCCGGGATGCTGCCTGTGCTCGCGATGCTCAGCGTGTTCCTGGTGTTGAGAAAGATCGAACCGGCGAAGTTCTGAGCGTGCAGCTCACACTGACCCGCCTCGAAGGCCGCCGTAACGATCTGTTGCTACGGCTCGAACGGTCCGAAATTGAGACCGCGCTGCTGAGCGTGGCCAACCGCGATCGGTTGATGCGCCTGCCCGGCATGTTGCGGCACCGCGAGGGGACGCCGGCCGAAGTGCAGGGCATATCGGACGCGAAGGTCCCGATGACCGAACTGCTCCGGCAGGTTGGTGTGGTCGGCGCGGACGGCCGAAGCGCGCGGCGGGCGATTGCGATCAGCAACCGTAACCTTGGGACAAATATCGGCGTCGTGGCGTGGCAACGGGGAGAAACGCCTCGCGTGTTTCGCGTGCTGGATGATCCGTCGGACACTCCGGCCTATTCCTGCCTGACCCTCTGGCGCAGCGGCGGCCTGTCCATCGAAGATCTTCGCTTTGATTTCACGCACGAGCGCGTGTTCGATGCGTTCGACGGTCGCGACCTCAGCGACGACATCGACTGGGCGACGTTCGGCCAGCGGGTACTGCGCGATCGCGCGCTTGTCGGCATCGACGAAATCGCCGGACAGTTCTACGACGCGCGGCATGTGCTGGCGTTCGACCACAGGCGTGAAGCGGGTGAGGCCATTCGACGAGGCCTGTATGAGGGCTATCCGAAGTCGTTCGCGTCGAACGTGCTGCGCGCCTGGCGTGAACAGGGCGTCCCGCGCTCGCGGTATTTCCACAACGCCATCGGCTTTTCGTCCGACGCGCTCCTGGTCGTTCAGCGGGAAGGCACGGTCGAGGAGATCGGCGCCGCGCTACTCGCCGCCGGCGCCGACGATGGGATCATTTTGGACAACGGCGGCAGCGTCGCGTGCTGGGCGTGGTGGGTGAACGACTACGCCGGTGGGTTGCTGTCGCCAACCGTGGACTACCGTCCCCCGGGCACCTCCGCGATCGCCATCATGCTCAAAGGGCCGTTGAACGTCGCGGTGCCCGGCGGGAGCGTGTCGTACTCGACATTCTGAACCCTGGACCTTCAGGTCCAGGGCATGATCCAGGCGTCGTCAGAACCTCACGTTCACCGCGAGGCCGCTGTACTTCACCCCGCGTCCCGCCGCCGCGGCGCCCTGATACGCCACTGGCGCTCCGGCTTTCACCACCACCACGTTGAACGTCCGCGCGGTTGGCATACCTGGAAATGTTCCGGTGCGTCGGCCGATGGTGAGCACCTTCGTAGCGTCATTCCACGTGATGGGGATCTGGGAGAACTGCCCGCGTTCGTAGCCGTAGGTCAGGCCGTCATCTTCATAGAGTGAGAAGGTCCCGTTGGCGCCGGCGTAGACGTACAGCGTGACGGCATCCAATCTCTTCTCGCCGATGTACTGCTGATCGGGACCGACGGGGACGATCGAACCGGCCCGAACGAAGACGGGGAGTTGGTCGTACGGCGCATCGGCGGCGATCGCCGCGCCGCCTCGAGTGTCCTTGCCTGTCCAGAAGTCGTACCACGCGGTCCCCGCCGGCAGATATACCTGCCGGCTGCGCGCCTTGTACTCCGTCACCGGGTTGACCAGGAACGCCGGGCCGAACATGTACTGGTCGGTGACGGTTCGTGCCCGCGCATCGTCGGTGAAATCCATCACGAGCGGACGCATCATCGTGTAGCCCTCGCGGCTGGTGCGGCCCGCGACGGCGTAGATGTACGGAAAGAGCGCGTAGCGCAGCCGATCGAACTTGAGTTCCGCCTGGTACACCGCTGATGTGTCGGCGCCGAGGTTCCACATCTCGCGTGGTCGATCCGTGCCGTGCACACGGAGGATCGGCGAGAAGGTGCTGAACTGGAACCAGCGCGCGTTGAGTTCCTGCCATTCGTCGAGGGCGTCACCGTCGCGCGCCTGCGTGAACCGGCGCTCCATCGTGTAGCCGCCGGTGTCGTTCGTCCAATACGGGTCGCCGGCGATCGAGAAATTGAGTCCCGCGGTGATCTGCTTGCGGAGCGTGGACCAGGTGGACGTGATGTCACCCGACCAGGTCACGGTGCCGTAACGCTGGATACCCGCGAAGCCGGAGCGGGTGAGGATGAAGACGCGCTGGTCCGGCTTCACGCTGCGCTGGCCGTCATAGACGGCTTCACTGTTCACGAGCGCGTAAGCGTTCATCACTCGCGACGCCGTGCCGATGGCGGTCTTATCGACGGCGGCGCGGAGCGACTCGAGCGTCGGTGGCGAGGGTTGCACGATGTCCGGTTCCGTTGCGTCCATCCACCACGCGTCGACTCCCTTCGAGAACAGCGCCGTGTTCACCTGGTTCCAGAACAGCTTGCGCGCCGGCTTGTGGAACGCGTCGTAGAACGTGTAGTCGCGGCTCAGCCAATCCTTCGTGCCGGCGGCGAGGGTCGGCTGATACAACCCGCCGATGGCCTGCATCGCTTTGGCGTTGTCCGTCGACGGATAGAACTTGCCCCAGACCGAAATCATGAAGCGGGCGTGGTTGTCGTGGATGGTCCTGATCATCGCGTCCGGGTCCGGATATCGCGACGCTTCGAACTGATGCGTGCCCCAGGCGTCGGCTTGCCAGTACTGCCAGTCCTGCACGATGTTGTCGAGGGGGATCTGCCGCCGGCGGAACTCGGCGACCGTGTCGAGCACTTCCTTCTGCGTGTTGTATTTGTTCTTCGACTGCCAGAACCCGAACGCCCACTGCGGCAGCATCGTCGCCGCGCCGGTCAGCGTCCGATACCCCCGCACGACATCGTCGAGTGTCGGTCCGTAGACGAAGTAGTAGTCGATCGCCTCGCCGACCTCCGACCAGAGCGCCGTGTCGGCCGATGCCGCGGGCGTCTTCCACAACAGCTTCATCGTGTCGCCGGCGCCATCGCTCGTCACGCGGATGTCGTGTTTCGAACCCGCTTCGAGGTGGACCTTGAACTGGTCGAATTCGGTCGCCCAGTTCTGCTTCCAGTGATCGATCTGCAGCTGGCCATCGAGCCACAGGTGGACGCCACCATTGGAGTAGGTCTGGAACTGATAGTCACCGGAGACTGGCGCGAGGACTCGGCCCTGCCAGGCCGTCACAGGCGGCGCCGCGCCGCGGCCGCCGAGGACGGCCTTGTCGAGTTCGATGATCGGCGTCGTCGTGGCGTTCTCAGCCATCGCCGCGTCGGGTGCATACGATCCGTGGCTCAAGCCGCCCGACCGACCGAGGGCGTCGAACAGGTTGGCCGCGGGAATCGACTCGAATGGCCGGACGTCGCCGAACTTGCCTGGCGATGTGTTGTCCCAGAGAATCCCGTAGCCGCGACTCGAGACGAGAAACGGAATCTCCACGACCATGTTCCGCTGCCAGAGATCGAGGTCGTAGCCCTTGAGATCGAGTTTGCCTTCCTGGCGCTGTCCGAGCCCGTAGAGCGACTCGCCGTCATTTGCCTGCCAGCGTTGCTGCACGCTGAACGTCTGCTCGCCCTGGGCGGTCGCGGGCGTCATCACGTGCGCGCCCGGGACCTCGGCCAGGATCGTCCTGCCGGCGGCATCGGCGAACGTCACCGAGCCGTCGTTGAGCTGCACCGTCGCCGCCAGGGCCGAAGTCCTGACGGTGGTGGTCGTGGGCGTCGTCACGACGGTGAATCGCGTTTGGAGGGGGCGCGGCGTCAGCGGCGCCGTTGTCGTGAATGGATTCAGCGCCGCCGTACCCGTGCCGAGAACCACCAACTCATCGACGCGCGGGGCCATCACCTTGGAGAAGAGGACGCGGATGATCGTGGGAGATTTGACCTGCAGACGCAGGAAGCCGTCGCGCACCGGCACGCGGATGCCGTCGGCCAGCGGCGATACCTCGAGTTGCCGGGAGGCGGGCGCAGTGGGCGCCTGTGCGTGCGCTGCGACCGGACCCAGCGACACAAGCGCGCCCAAGCCAAGGAGGAGCAGTCTGACAGGTGACGTGGTCATGATCGGGTCCATTTATAACGGAGACGGACCTGGGCGCGGGCGAAAACTGCGACGGGATGAACCGGCCAGGCCTGCTGTAAGATGCGCCTGACAACCATGCAAATCATTCGCTCGCCGAAAGTGTATGACGTGTGCATTGTCGGCTCCGGCGCCGGCGGCGGCACGACCGCCAAAGTGTTGACTGAAGCGGGCGCCGACGTCGTCATGCTCGAAGGCGGACCGATGTGGGATTCCGCCAAAGACAGCGACATGTTCGCCTGGAGCTACGACTCGCCGACGCGCGGGTGGGGCGGCGACAAGAAGCCGTTCGGCTCATTCGACGGGTGCATCGGTGGCTGGGACATCGAAGGGGAGCCGTACACCGTCGGCCGCGGCGGCTGGCGATGGTTCCGTGGGCGCATGCTCGGCGGCCGCACGCACCATTGGGGGCGGATCTCGCTGCGATTCGGCCCCGACGACTTTCAGCACAAATCGATCGACGGCTACGGTGACGACTGGCCCATCACCTACGCCGACATGAAGCCCTACTACGACAAGCTCGACCAGTTCGTCGGTGTCTTCGGCTCCAACCACGCGAGCGAAACCGGGCTGCACAACGAGCCGGACGGCTACTTCCAGCCGCCGCCCAAGCCGCGCGCGCACGAACTGCTCATCAAGAAGGCCTGCGATCGTCTCAAGATCCCGGTGGTCCCGTCACGGCTCTCGATCCTCACGAAGCCGCTGAACGGACGGGCGGCGTGTCACTACTGCGGTCAATGCGGACGTGGGTGTCGCACGCATTCGAACTTCTCGAGCGTCTCGGTGATGTTGCCGCCCGCGCTCAAGACGGGGAAGCTGACGATCGTCGCGAATGCGATGGCGCGCGAGGTCATGACGGGCACGGACGGCCTTGCCACCGGCGTCTCGTACATCGACACGACGACCAACACCGAGCATCAGGTGCGCGCCCGCGCCGTGGTCCTGTCCGCCAGTTGCTGTGAATCCGCGCGGCTGCTGCTCAATTCCAAGTCTTCGCGCTTCCCGAATGGGCTGGCCAACTCGAGTGGGGTGGTGGGCAAGTACCTGACCGACTCGACCGGCCTTGCCGTTCGAGGATTCATCCCCTCGCTGATGGACACGCCGCGCTACAACGCGGACGGCGTCGGGGGCATGCATCTCTACATCCCCTGGTGGGGCGACAACAAAGCTCTGGGTTTCCCACGCGGGTACCACGTCGAGCTTGGGGGGGGCTTCGGGATGCCAGGCTACGGCTTCAGTGGTGGCATCGACAACTACCCGCAGTCACAGGGTGGCGGTTACGGGGCCGGGCTCAAGGACGAATACCGGCGCTACTACGGCGCGTTCGTCAACTTCTCGGGACGTGGGGAGCAGGTTGGACGCGAGGACAACTATTGCGAGATCGATCCCAACGTGGTCGATAAGTGGGGAATTCCGGTCCTCCGGTTCAATCACACCTGGGCCGACACGGAACGCCTGCAAGGCAAGCACATGCAGGAGACCTTCCGCGGCATCATCCAGGAAATGGGTGGTGTGACGATGGGGAACATGCCGACGGCGGCGCAGGATTACGGACTGGCGACTGGCGGACAGATCATCCACGAGGCCGGCGCCGTCAGGATGGGCAGCGATCCGAAGACGTCGGCGCTCAACGCGCACTGCCAGGCGCACGACGTGAAGAACCTCTTCGTCGCCGACGGCGGCCCGTTCGTCTCGCAGGCCGACAAGAACCTGACGTGGACGATCATGGCTCTCGCCTGGCGCACGTCGGAGTACATCGCGGACGAACGGCGGAAGGGGAACATCTAAAGGGACCA
>JBDTNQ010000102.1:0-16327 GCA_039933635.1 Acidobacteriota bacterium | reverse complement strand
CCAGCGGCCGGTGCCGCGGTGGGCCAGCCGACGAGCGGGTCCTTGCGCATCACCCAGCGGAATCCTCGAATGACCATTTCCTGGAACTGCGGAAGGTTCCAGCTCTCATTGGCGTGCCCAAGCGATGTGCCGAAGACACGCGCGCCACCCTTGTCCACGGGGTACTCGTGTTTCCATGCGACGGGATAGACATCATTCGAGATGGACCCCGGCGCGCCAGTGAGCCCCTGATCGACGTCATTGATCACCGTCGCAAGGGCCATCGTCCCGGGCCACGCCTTCTCGATCACGTAGAGTTCGTCGACGGGCGTCGTCACCGGCTCGAGGCCTTTGGTGATCGGGTCATCTGACCACTTCACCGTGAGCGGATGCGCCCTCGTGTGGCGATGGCTCGTGACACCGAGCATCTCGCGCCACGCATCTTCGCCGTCGGGCGCCGCTCGATAGGAATGGAGCGAGCAGTGAAACACCATCGACGGGACGCCGCGCAGGTGGGGCGCCACAACGTCCTGCAGGAACTTGTGCGAGAAGTCGCCGTTGGCCCAGCACTCGTTGTGCACGATCAGGTCGTAGCTCGCGCCGAAGTTGGGCTGGCTGTACAGAGGAAGCCGGCCGTCCGGAATGTTCGCCATGCCGAGCGAGAACGTCCAGTGGATGGGCGCCACCTTGTTCAAGATGTCGTACAGGATGCGGTCCTGCCCGGGATAGTCGTGACAGCAGCCGCCGCTCACGACGAGCACGTTCAGAGGCGTCACGCCAGGAAACGCGTTGCCGCCACCTGGCCCGCCGGCTCCACCACCGCGGCGTCCAGCCCCTGCCGCTGCGGCGGGGTCTTGCCCGGGCCCTGGCTGAGCGGGCGCACCAGCACGGCCGCCCGCCGGCGCACCAGCCTGGGCACCCGGCGCGGGAACCTGCTGCGCCGGCGTCGCGATGTTGAACCACGCGAGGACCGCCAGACCCGTGAGCAGCAGGGACACGCTCGACCGATTCTGTGAATGCTTCATGGACATGAACTCCTACTTCTTATCTGGACAGACCGAGCCGCCGCTGAAGCCCAAGGCCCAAGCGATCGCGTTGCAACCCGCCACTACTCGTTCAGTACGAACGCGGCCACACGGCCACCGACTGGCGTCAGCACGTATTGCCTGCCGTCGAGCATGTAAGTGACCGGCGAACCCGACACATTCCCGATCTTCGAGGCCCACAGCGGCTCACCCGTCGTCGCATTGAACGCCGCAAAGCCGCCCGATCCACCGGTGAACACGACGTTGCCTGCCGTGGACAGCACCCCGACGTTACCGCCGCCGTACGTCGGCGTCGCCCACTTGATCTGTCCGGTCTTGACGTCCATCGCCTTCAGTTGCGCCTCATCACCGCCACCACCACCTCCACCGCCGCCCCCACCCCAGCCCTGCGGGTTGTCGGTGAGGTCGTACACGTAGTAGATGCCGAAGCTTCGGCTGATGTTGGCGTAGAACAAGCCCGTTTGCGGGCTGTAGCTCGGCGGGTACCAGTTGGTGGCGCTGTTGGTGGAAATCGTGCCGTCAGGCGACGGATCCTTCGCCGGGTTGGGCACGGGCTGTCCGCGCTCATCAATACTCAGGAACTGCAGCGTCTTGATCGTCTCGGTCGACACGATGGCCTTGCCTGTGGCGCGATCGACGACGACGAACCGGCCTGCTCTGTTGGCCTGCGCGACGTATTTGCCGCTGCCGCGTGCCCCGGCCAGGTCGAACAGGACGGCGGCCTGCGTGGAATCCAGATCGTGCGTGTCATGCGGAGACGTCTGGAAGTACCAACTCATCTTGCCGGTATCCGCATTCAGCGCCACGATCGACGCCGTATACAGGTTGTCGCCTTTGCGATTCTTGTAGGCGATGACGGGCTGAGGATTGCCCGTGGTCACGTAGATCAGGTTGGCCTCGGGATCGTAGGTAATCGGCTGCCACGTCATGCCGCCGCCATGCTGCGCGGCCTCCAGGCTTGGCCAACTGTCGAGACCGGAATCGCCGGCTTTCTGAGGCGTGACGTACCAGCGCCAGATCAGATCACCGGTCTCCAGACTCCGCGCATCCAGATAGGCCGGCATGTCGAGGTCGTCGCCGCTCACACCGACGATGAGCTTGTCCTTGACGACGGTCGGCGCCACGGAGCCGTAGTACATGAGCTCGGTCGAGCAAATGGATTTGAACCATTTCTCCTTGCCCGTGTTGGCCTCGAGCGCGACGAGGTTGCAGTCGGGCGTTTCGAAGTACACGGTGTTGCCGTAGAGCGCCACGCCACGGTTGCCGATGTGGATGCCGCCGCGGTTGCGCGTCCACGTGTAGTGCCAGATTTCCCTCCCAGTCCGCGCATCCATCGCCCACGCGTGGTCCGGCGTCGTGAGATAGATGACGCCGTTGTAGACCACGGGCGTCGCCTTGATGCCTGCGACAGGAGCGTCGACCATCCAGGCCAGGCTCAAGTTCTTGACGTTCTTGTCGGTGATCCTCGTCAACCCGCTGAACCGTTTGCCGGAGTAGTCACCGAAGTACGTCGGCCACGAGTCGGGCGTGGGATGCAGAATCTGCTCGTTCGTGACGTTGATCGGCGGCGCCTGTCGCGCCGCAAGTCCCACCGTCAGCGCCAACAAGGCCAGAGCCGGAAGCAGTCGTTTCATTTCAGACTCCAGAGATAGGCGGTCAGGTCATGCATCTGCTTGTCCGTAATCCGATTGGCAAAGTCGATGTGCCACTGCATCGGGTCGTCCGTCTTGACCTTCATCCCCGGGGTCTTTCTCACCGTGTGCATGATGCCCGTCGGGTCGGCATACGTGATGAAGAAGCTGTCCTGCGACACCAGCGCACCACTGACCGCGGGACCCGTGGCGGGCGTAATCGTGACCTTGGCCGCCCACTGACTGGGGGGTTGCGGCCCAGGCGGCGGGCCCACCGGCGCAGCCGCGACGGGTGCACCACGACCACCGCCACCTCCGCGTCGTCCACCACCCAATCCACCCGGGGACGGATAGAGCACGCGCCCCTGCAGCGTCTGCGGACTGGTGATGCGCGATGCGATGCCGTCGAGATTTCTCGACGTCGCGTTGTGACACGTGGTGCAGCCGCCTTCGCCCTTGAAGAACGCTTCACCAACCTTCGCGTCGCCCGTCAGGATGCTTTCAGGAGTCACGATGTACGTCGGAGACCCGCGCATCGTGTCGTTGATCTTCTGGCGGACGAAGTTTGCGAGCTGAAAGATCTCGTCGTCGGTGAACGACGCGCTGGGCTTGCCGCTTTGCGTTGGGTGGCCCTTCTTGAGGAACGGTCCGATGACCATGCCCGCGCGCTGCGCGGATCGATCGTAGTTGGCGACCTCGGAGCGCACGAGATTGGCACCGGTGTCCGACCCACGCGCATTGGTGCCGTGGCAGGTGATGCAGTTGGCCACCCAGAGCGGTCGTCCGGCCTCGGCCGCCGCCGCGTCCGCCTGCGGACTTCGCGGGACCTGAAAGGCCGCGACCGGACCTGTCGGTGCGGGTGCCGCGGCACCTCCCTGGGCCCCTCGCCCTCCTCGACCTGCAGGCGGAGCACCTTCTCGGCCGCCCTGCGGCGGCGCCTGAGCCTGCACCATCACCGCGCCGAAGCACAGCGCGCCAGCCATCACTCCCACAACCCTTGTCCACGCTCGCGTCATCTGCGAGTCCCCCACGCGCGGCGTTCCCGTGCCGCACCTCAAACTTTGGCGGACGTCCTCGCCCCGTCTTCGAACGGAAGCTAAACGTCCTGTGTGTTGCTACGTGACGCAGCGTACGACGCCCGAGACGGCGTCTCAACGGGCGCGCGTTGCACGTTTGCGTAAATGTTTAATGGTGACGCCCACGACGCGTACCGCGCGATGGGCTCGCGGGAGATTCAGAGGAGGAGGAAAGCGATGAACGGGCCGCGAACCGTGAACGGGTTCGCGGCGGCTACCACTTGCTGCGGTCAGTCCCTGCCATTTCCCAGATCTGGCCGGACACCTCGGTGACGGGGAGTATCAGCCCCTGCCGCGTTACGCTCAACTCGACCCGGCTGACGTTCTCCGGATCGAGCACGCGACTCGCGCTGTTGAACGCCGTGACCTGCACCGCCGCGCCCGAGGGCCGCGCCGTCGCGGCATCGACGGGGCGACGCCAGACGTTGAGCATGCCCCCGCGATTCGAAACGAAGTAGAGGGCCGAACCGTCCGGTGACCAGCGCGGCTTGTCATCGAAGTACGCACCTTCAGTGATCGGAATCCAGGGACCGCCAGCGCTGGCCATGACGAAGATCGTCGCCACCGATCGGTTGGTCCTCGAAACAGCCATGAAACTGAGAAACCGTCCATCCGGAGAGTAGCGCGCCTGGTACAGGTTCCTGTCGGGGTCTTGGGCCAGCAGATGCGGCGATTGCGGGCCGTTGGACACAGCGAGGAGACAGAGTCCGATCGTCTCAACGCCTCGGACGCGGCACGTCCCAACGACGCTGCGGCCATCGGTCGACCACCCTGAGGTCCCGGTCCACGAGACGGGCGAGGGCGAGACGAGCAACGGCGCCGCCTCGCGCCAGGACGATGAGACAAACGCGATGGAGGGCCGATTGGACCTGGCGTCGCCTGAAAAGTTCAGGTCGTAGGCCACGGCGGAGCCGTCGGGTGACCAGCGTACTTGGCCGGATGCCGCGCCGTGGGTGTTCGCCACGATCCGCTCGCGGCCATCGAGCAGCGAGCGCTCACGGAACTGCGCGCGATCCTCGTTGCCGCCTCCGTAGACCAGCTTCGAGCCGTCGGGCGCTACGTCGAAACCGTGTTCGTATTCGCCGTCATCGGTGACGGCGCGCCCCTCACCAGCGACCGAACCGTCCGCCTTCAGCGGCAGCGACCAGAGCCGCGTCCGGGACGTGAGCATCGAGAACGCCAGCGCGTCGTCTTTCGGCGAGACCACGACATCGGTCGCCCGGCCTGCGCCGGTTGTGAGGCGCTCGAGATCGCCGGTCCACGCGAGCGTGCGAGGATCGACCGTCACCCGCCACAGGTCCTGGGTCGCTCCCTGCCGCCCCTCAAAAACAATCCAGCGGCCAGAGTGCGCCCACGCGAAGCTCTTGAGCGAGAGCGACCGATCGGCCAATCGTGCCGTCACCTCCGCCGACAGCACGGAGCGAACGACCTCGTTCCCATCGAGGACCACGGTCACGAATTCCAACGATCCGTTTGTGGTGCTGCCCCACACGGACACGCGCTGACCGTCAGGGTGCCAGGCGGCCCGAGCCGAGCGAAACAGGGACAACACGTCGGGCCGGACTTCGGTCGGTGGCGCGCCGTCCAGCCTTGTGACGAAGTACTTCGCGGTCGGGAGGATCCGGGCGTTCGTCTGTGCGAACAAGATCGCCCGGCCATCAGGCGACCACCGGGGCCGGTAGCCGAAGCTGGCCACACGACGTACGGCGCCGCCGCCGACGGGCGCGACGTCGATGCCACCACCTGCACGCTGCGAACGAAAGACCAGCCACCGACCGTCTGGCGACCAGTCGGGCTGGGAATCGGCATCGGGAGACGTGGTCGCGCGTTCCGAGATCGCGTCAGCGCCCTGCAGCCACACATGGCTGTTGCCTCCGGGATCCGACGTGAACGCGACCGACGCCCCATCCGGAGACCAACTGGGCTCGACCTTCAGTCCGGCTCCGGAGGTCACCGGGCGCAACGTGCGAGTGGACGGCGTGGCCGTTCGCAGGAGGGATCCGGCACCGAACCAGACGATCAGTGCGACGACGCCCAGAGCGGCGGCCCAGATGATGGGCGGCGGGCGACGGGGCGCCGGCGCGGGCGGCATCAGGGCGCGCGGGGGCTCAGGCTCCGTTACGAGCGGCGCGGGCGCGCCATCGATCGACGTCAGCTTGGCAACGAACCGGTAGCCACGGCCGGGGACGGTGACGAGCACCTCATGGTCATCCGGGCTGAGCTGCATGCTCTTCCGGAGAAACGACACGTGCCGCACGAGAGTGCCTTCTTCGACGACAACGTCTCCCCACAGCGCCGTCAAGAGCTCGTCCTTGAGGACGACCCGCTCGTGGTGCTCGACGAGATAGCAGAGGACGTCCAGCGAACGAGGCGTGAGGCTGAGCGGCTTACCGTCCTTCAGCAACAGCCGTTTGGCCGGATCCAGGAGATAGGTGCCGAACTGCCAACGACGGTCGCCCGAATCGAACTCGTGCGGTGCCATGGCCTTCTCCATTGACTTGGAACACAGAGTCTACCACCGTGCGAAGCCGGCGGTAGTGGCCCATCTTCCGCGCTTTTCCGAATTCATCCGAATCAATTTCCGCGTCTTTCCGGCCCCGGCCATGACAGGAAGAATCTGCGCGGCCTATGCTCCGTTCGCCATGAGATCCCGAGCCATCCGAACGCTGGGCAACCCGGACCTGTTCCTGCTGCCCAACCGCCCGTCCCCTGGCGAAGGGCGACATCGGGTGACGCTCCTGTTCAACCCGGAACGCGCCTTTGACGTCAAGGTCATGACTGGCGCGGCGCAGTACTTGCTGGCCCAGGACGGGTACAGCGTCGGGCTGGAAGCCGTGGCCTGGGCTCCTGACCGATGGCGCGGGCTGGATTGGTCGAACGTGGCTGGAATCGTCGCCAACATGGACCTGCCTGAAGCGTCGACGCTGGTGCGCCGGCTCGGAATTCCGACCGTCGGCTTCGGCTGCGGCCCCAAGCCTCCGACGTTGCCGATGCCCTACTTTCGAATCAACAACGCGTCGGTCGCGGCGCTCGCCGCCGAGCATCTTCTGGAGTTCGGTCCTCGCGCGCTTGCCTACTGTGGTTATCCGTCAGACGGGCAGAAGGGCTGGGCGGCCGATCGCGAAGCCGCCTTCGTGATTCGTGCGCGTCAGCTTGGCCGTCGGACATCCGTCTTTCGGGGCAACTACCCGCGCTCCTCGATGAGTTGCGATCACGACTCCGCCTTGATGAGTTGGATTCGGGAGCTCCCGAAACCGGTGGGGATCCTGGCGGCCGATGATCTGCGCGGTCGCGAAGTCGTCGAGGCCTGCCGCGAGTGCGGTATCAGCGTGCCCAACGACGTGTCCGTGGTGGGCGTCGACAACGATGAGATGGTGACGCAGCTCTGTCGTCCCGCGCTGAGCAGCATCGACCACGGCGCCACGAGGCTTGGTCAAGCCGCCGCGGCGGGCTTGCGCCTGCTCTTCGAGGGAGGACGGCCGGCCATTTCGGACACCCTCATCGATGCCGTTCGCGTCATCACCCGCCAGTCCACCGATGTCGCCGCGTGTTGCGACTCGGACGTGCGCCTCGCCCTGGCGTTCATTCGCGACCACGCGGCGCGTACGATCAACGTGTCTGATGTCGTTCACGCCGTAGGGACCTCACGCTCGAAGCTCGAGGGCAAGTTCCGGCAGGTGCACAATGCCACCATCGGCGAAACCGTGCGGAGCGCGCACCTGCAGCGTGCCCGGTGTCTCATCGCCGAGACCGACCTCGCCATGAAGGAAGTCGCGGCCATGAGCGGCTTCAAGTCGGTTCAGTACATGACCACCCTCTATCGTCGCGCGTTCGGGTCGACGCCAGCCAGGGACCGTGTACAAAGCCTGGCCCACGTCACCAGCCAGGAACCCGATCCGGCCTTCTGAACGACGTCACGCGCAGCCGCCGATTCCACACTTAGGCTCCCCCGTCTCTGGCGCAGCCACGCGTCGGATTCTCTTTTCAACCACGCGACCACCTGTCCCGCCATGCATCGGGACCACGGACATGCGATGTCAGGCTCCAGGGCGGCGTGACGACATCCGCTCCACATTGGTTTACGGGGACGACATGGAAAGACGACACGAGCGGATTGGCATCCGCTCGTGTCGTATGTGAAGGTCCTAGAACGAGAATCTCGCCTGGAACTGGACGTTGCGGGGAGTCTGGTAGCCGTTCGCGACCCCGAAGCCTGCGTTCTTCGGCGTCGCGCGATCCGTGCTCTTGGCGCCGTTCGATAGCAGGTTCGTGCCGTCATTCAGCAGGCCCGTGGTCGGGTCGAAGACGGGAGCCTGGTTGGTGACAGGATTGGCCGGGCTGGCGAGGATGAGCGTCGTGTTACGCCCGGTGATGCCCGCCTGGTTTGGCGCATTGAACATGTCGACCCGGAGCTGCAGGTTTCGGCCGTGGCCGAGCGAAATGTTTCGGGCAATCGCCAGATCCAGGACGCTGCTGAAGCACCCCCGCACGTAGTCGGCACCCGACTCGAGCCCGACGCTGCCGGCGGCCGGCCCGCTGAACGCGTCGGTGTTGAATTGACGATACCGATCGCTGCTGCAGCCATTGCCGGGATCGCCCAGCAGGATGATCCGGGCGCCATAATCCGGCGATCCGGTCAGGTTGGCGTTGCCAGCGCCGTTCTGGTAAGTGAAGCCGGCGTTGTAGGCCGAGCCCGTCGTGCCCGTCCAGATGCCCGACAACTGCCAGTCATTCACCACGGCGCCGATCGACCGGCGGAGAGCCCCGTCGCCCTGAAGCTTGGGAAGAGCCCAGACGAAGTTGGCTTTGAGCAGCTGCCGATTCGTCACGACGCGGCCGAGCAACTTGTTCGCATCCGCCTGGTCCGCGCGCACGGACGCCGAGCCGTCGGCGGCGTGCTGCAGACGCGGAGCGGTGGACGCGCTGTTCCCGAGCACGATGGAGTCGTTGAAGCCGAAGGAGAACCCGTTCCTGAATCGACGGTTGAACGCGATCTGAAACGAGTGGTTCGTGCTCCAGCCGTGGTACTGGTGTTGGTTGATGGCCGCAAAGCCACGAAACGCGCGCAGGTTGTCGGTCGGCAGGACGTTGGAGCCGAGCAGGGTCGCCGCCACGGTCGGATCCTGGTTCTGCGGAAGGAACATCGTCCCGAAGTCGACGGAGTTGATGTTTACGTTCGTGTCCACGTTGTAGTTGTGGACACCGACGTACGACACGTCAAGCGCAATGGCCATCGGGAGCAGCGTCTGCATGCCAACGTTCCACTGTACGGAGGACTGGATCGGGCCGTCGTAGTCCGTCACGGTCAATGCCGGCGCGGCCACGGTGGCCAGTGGGCCGGAACCGGACAAGCCGTCCTGGAGGCGGCCGTTGCTGATCGCGACGTTCTGCACGGACGGAGGATTCGCCGCGCTGCCGAAGACGGTGTTGCCGCTGGGACGATCGAAGAACAGGCCGAACCCGCCACGCACGACCAGGCTCTGGTTACCAAGCAGATCGTAGGCGGCACCGGCGCGCGGCGCGGCCACGAGCATCGGCCACTTATACGACGTCGCCACGATGTCCTTGCCGGGCACGCCGATGCCGTTCAACGAATCTCCCGTGCCCTGGACGATGGTGCCGATGAGGACCGTCGTGTTCGGGCCCACGGCCTTGCCGGTGACCGGATTGAAGGCCTGCCGATTCGTCCCCGTGCAGGGGAAGGTGCCGTTGGCGCATGTGGCCGTATAGAGCTGCGGCGCCGCACCCTTGGACCACTTGTCCGGAAGAAAATTGCCCGACTGGAGGTGACGGTCGTACTGCGGCTGCTGATGGACGAGCCGGACACCGTAGTCAAGCGTCAGCCGGCTGTTCACCTTCCAGTTGTCCTGGATGTAGCCCTCCGCCTGGTAGTACAGCCAGTCGCCCTCGACATAGCGTGACGCCTGGCTGACCTGTGTATAGGACCCGACCGCGGCATTCGCAAATCCGAAACCCGTATCGAGCGGGTTCGTGGTGGAGTTGCCGAAGTTGTAGGTCGGACGCCAGGCGCCCGTCTGCTGCTGCTTGTTGCTCTTCTGCAGGTAGAAACCACCTTTGATCGTGTGGATGTTCTTCACCTTGGTGAGGCTGACGCTGTAGTCGTCGATGCCCAGATCCAGAAAGAAGCCCGGGAACCCGACGTTGGGCGGTGCGAAGGACGAATTGACGCGACTGCCCCAGGTGAACGACGGCGTCACGACGAGCTTGCCGGTCGTGGCATCGAAGATGGGCAGGTTCCCACCCATCTGATCGTTTACCGCGGTCAGACCTCGGTAGGCGTAGTAGCTCTTGTCCAGGACGCCGGCGTCCGGAAAGAGCATCGGCAGATTGCCCAGACCGGCTGAATTGATGTTCGCGACCGGATTGACGGCCAGCCCACTCCGACAGAAGATCGCGCCGCCCGACGTGCCGAGCGCGCAGCCCGCTTCTTCGTCACTGCCTCGTCCGTACGAGGCCTCGAGGAACGTGGTCGAGTTGATGCTGTAGTTGACCGAGGCGCTCATCTGATACGCGAGCCAGATCACCTGGCGGCTGTCGTTCCACCCCGGAATCGTGCCCAGGATCACTTCCTTGGGACTCTGGTTCCACCCGGTCCACCGAAAGGTTCCGCGGAGACTGGCGGTCGGCTGATAGTCGAACCGAATCGCCGGCTGGATCGACGTCAGGCTCTCCTTGGGTCGCGTGAACTCCAGGTTGAACGCCGACGTGGGCGTCCAGTCACCCGGGCACTGCGGTCCGGGACAGTTGGCCTCAGGAAAGATGTTGAGGACCGCGAGACCGGGAGCGTACAGCTGGTTTGCCGGAATCCGCCCGAGGACGCCGCCGTCGGCGAAGCAGCCCCCGGTGCTCGTCGCCGTGCACGTCGCCGTCGAGTTCGGGTTCTTGATCGTCCTGAACACGTTCCCCAGGTTGTCCGTGGATTGGGAGTAGTCGCCGACGCGCTCGAGCGCGGTGGGCACGCGGAATCGCTGCACGTCCTGGCCTTGCGTCCGCGGCTCAAACTCCTGGGCATAGAAGAAGAACAGCTTGTTGCGCCCGCCGGGTCTGCCGACCGGGCCACCGATCGAATAGCCCCAGTCGCGCTGCTTCGAGACCGTCTTCGGGTCGCCGTTCAGTTTGTTCGTCTTGCTGTTGGAGTTCCAGTCGGAGTTGCGATCGACGTCGTAGACCGCGCCATGGAAGCGGTTGCTCCCGCTCTTGGTCACCGCGGTGATCTGCAGGCCGCTCGAACGGCCGAACTCGGCCTGATAGCTCGAGGTGGCCACCTTGACCTCCGCGATCGACTCCGTGTTGACCTGCACGAGGATGCCGTTGTTCCCGGAGTCGACGCCGTTGGTGCCATCGATCTGAATGTTGTTCGCACCGCCGCCGCCAATGCGTGTCGCGCCGGTCGTGCCGCCCGCGGTGATGACGCCCGGCGCCAAGGCCGCCAGCGCCGTGAAGCCACGGCTGGCCACGGGCAGGTTCTCGACCGCGCTGCGGGAGACGTTAAACGATCGCTCGCCGGACTCCGTCTGGATCATCTGGGCATCGGCGGTGACGTTGACGGTGACATCCATGCCGCCAATTTCGAGCGTCAAGGTCGTCAACGCCAGCCGGTCCCCGGCGCTCACGGCCACGCCGGTACGCTTGGTCGTCTTGAACCCGCTCATGGAGACCTGGATGGTGTAGGTATCGTTGGGCACGTTCACGAACGTGAAATCGCCGCCGGCGCTCGTAATCGCGTCCGGAAGTTTGGTGCCCTTGGTTTCGCTGGTCAGCACGACGGTCGCCCCGGGAAGCCGGCCACCCGACGCGTCCTGAACCACGCCTGTGACGGTGCCGGTAACCTGTGCCGATGCCGATGAAGCACAGATCAAAAGCAGGGCCGCAAGGATGATCATCCTTCGGCCGACAACGTACGCTGTCCTTCGCATTCGTCCCCCTCGTTCACACAGGTGATCCGCAGAACGCCCGCATGGGCCCTGCCTCGCGCTTGGAATCTGTGTGCTGTGGGCGAGACTACGGTCCAATCAGCGACGGATCAACACGCGCTGTTTGCTCGATTGCGTTATTTGTTTAATAAGACACCTGCCTGCTCGATTCCGCGTCAGAATGGCGCCGTCAACGCCACTTTGCAACGAAGCAACGAAGGAGTTTCGTCATGGACATGCGACGCAGGACGTTTCTCGGCACTCTCGCGGCGGGAGGCCTCGCCCTCGGACGGTCGACCGCGGCATGGCAGACACCGGCGCCCGCGGCGCCCGTCGCGGCGACGCATCTAAAGGGCCAGTTCAAGCAGGGCGTCACGCGCGGCGTCTTTCGAGGGATGACCGTCCTCGACGACATGTGCCGCGAGGCGGCGCGCCTGGGGATCAAGGGCTTCGACCTCATCGGCCCGGCCGACTGGCCGACCCTCAAGAAATACGGCCTCGTGCCATCCATGTATCAGGGGACCGCCGGCAGCATCGCAAGCGCCCTGAACACCCTGGACAACCACGCCAGGCTCGAGCCCACCGTCCGCGCCGGCATCGATCTGGCGGCGGAGAACGGCGTGCCCAACATCATCACGTTCTCCGGCAATCGCAACGGCATGCCCGATGAGCAAGGGGCCGACAACTGCGTCACGTTTCTCAACAAAGTGAAAGCCCAGGCCGAGGACAAAGGCGTGACGCTCTGCATGGAGTACTTGAACAGCAAGGTGAATCACAAGGACTACATGTTCGATCACATCGCGTGGGGCGTCGATGTGATGAAGCGTGTCAACTCACCACGGGTGAAGATCCTGTACGACATCTACCACGCCCAGATCATGGACGGCGACATCGTCCGCAACATCCGCACGCACTATCAGTGGATCGGCCACTTCCACACCGGCGGCAACCCGGACCGCCACGACATCGACGAGAGTCAGGAGATCAACTACCACTTCATCATGCAGGCCATCGCGGACCTCGGCTATCAGGGCTTCGTGACACACGAGTACACGCCCGCGATGGGACACGATCCGATTGAGACGCTGAAGAAGGCGATCGACATCTGCACCGTGTCGTAACCGCCGCCCCCGCGCAGACGACGGGCGGTGTTCAGGCGCGCCGCGGCCCTCGTGTCCTTCAGTTCCTCGGCGACGGCAACGCAGTCGCGCGGGTGGCGAGGTTCCACTGGGTTGGAGCCGGGCGTTCGGCGGTCCTGTAGTGCATCGCGTCGACGCCTCCCATGGCCGCCAGGCCGCGGTGATGCCTGGCCGGGCCCCTCCGCGCGCCGTTGGCCGCATTCCTGCCAGGACGCGGTACAGTCTTCCCAGTGTCTCCCGATCAGCGCCAGTCCGGCGCGCGTGCCGGGAGATGAATCCGGCGCCACGAGCGCCGGCCGGAAAGACCCGAACCATGTCGCACATCACGCGCAAGCCGCACATCGTGCTGACGTCGCACCCGCACTTCATCTACAAGGAAAGTCCGCCCATCCACTGGGGCGATCCGGATCCGCGCGTGCGAGGGCCGGTGGTGGGCAGTTTCACCAACAAGCGTCACCGGAACGCGATCGGGTCACACAGCGGCAGCTACACGATCTACCGCGCCCTGGCGATGGCCGCGGGCCAGATGGATCCGGACCATCGACCGGATCTGACGAATACCGATCCCGTCGCGCGCATCGGCCCGTTCCCGTCGTGGTCCGATCCGGCCCGGATCATCTCGCTCGACCCATGGGGGCACCTGGTCGCGGAGGCGTTCGCGCCAGAGTTGCAGCAGGGCATGGACATTCGTCCGACGATTGCCGTGACGCGCGCGCATCTCAAGATGGGCGAAATCGACGATGCCATCGAGCAGGGGCGGATTCAGGCCGACGGCACGGTGGTCAAGCCGACGGGCGACGTCTTCGTGACCAAGGCGGCCATCGATCCCGTGTGGTACCTGCCGGGCATCGCGCAGCGTTTCGGCATCGACGAGATGGCGCTGCGGAAGTTCCTGTTCGAGGAAACCGGAGGCATGTTCCCGGAACTGGTGACGCGCCCCGACCTCAAGGTGATGCTCCCGCCGATCGGCAGCACGACGATCTACATCTTCGGCGACCCGTCGCTCATCGGCCGTCAGGACGTGGAACTCACTTGCCGCGTCCACGACGAGTGCAACGGCTCGGACGTGTTCGGCTCGGACATCTGTACCTGCCGTCCGTACCTCATCCACGGCATTCTCGAGGCCGTCAAGACCGCGCAACGCGGCGGGATCGGCTATGTCGTCTACTACCGCAAGGAAGGCCGCGCGCTTGGCGAGGTCACGAAGTTCCTCGTGTACAACGCGCGCAAGCGGCAGGCCGGAGGCGACAGCGCCGCCACGTACTTCCATCGCACCGAGTGCGTCGCCGGCGTCCAGGATATGCGGCTGCAGGAACTGATGCCGGACACGCTGCACTGGCTCGGCGTGCAGCGCATCGACAACCTCATCTCGATGTCCAACCTCAAGCACGACGCGATCGTCGGTTCCGGCATCGTCGTCAAGAAGCGCTACGAGATTCCGGCCGACATGATTCCGGCCGATGCGTCGGTCGAGATGGAGGCGAAAAAGGCCGCCGGCTACTTCGCGGACACGACGGCCGTCATGGACAGCGACGAGCTCACGAAGGTCAAGGGACGCGGACTGCATGAGTGACCTGGATGTGCTGCTCGACCCCGCGACCATTCGCGAGCGGACGCGCCGGGTGCTCGAGCGCGCGCAGGCAGGCGGCACGGCGTTCAGTGTCCATCCCGAGAAACTGCCCGCCTGCGCGGATCTGGTGCTCGAGATCACACGGAGGAACTATCCGGACGGCCAGGTGCCCTATCACGGCCGGTACGAACACTTCCGGGCAGGCGGCATCGACCGCATCCAGCACCTCGAGCGCGCGCTCGGCTACCTCACGCCGGAACAACGACGAAGGAGCCTCGTCGACCTGGTGGTGGTCTCAGTGCTGCTCGATGCCGGCGCCGGCGATGGCTGGACGTACTTTGAATCGGACTACGGCGGTGGCACATTCGCGCGCTCTGAGGGACTGGCGGTGGCCTCCTTCAATCTGTTCATCAGAGGGGCCTTCTCCCACGACGCCCGGCATCCGTATCAGGTGTCCGCGGCCGGCCTCGAGCGATTGACGCGCGATGCGCTGGCGCGTGGGTTCCAGGTGACGGCCGAGAATCCTTTGGAGGGACTGGATGGCCGGTTCCGCCTCCTCGGTCAACTCGGACGCACGATGCGCGCGTGGCCGCGCATTGGCGGGGATCACTCCAGGCCCGGCCATCTCGTCGATACATTGATCGCGTCCGCATCCTCGAAACGTGTCGAGGCACCAGACCTTCTTCGCTCGTTGCTCGTGAACCTCTCCGGTATGTGGACCCCGCGTGTGACGCTCGACGGCATCGGCTTCGGCGACGTGTGGCCCTACTTCGGCGCCGAGCCTGGCGACTGGGTGCCCTTTCACAAGCTCTCGCAATGGCTCGCCTATTCGCTCATCGAGCCGATTGAATCCGCGGGCGTTACGGTCGTCGCGGTCGATGCCTTGACTGGCCTGCCTGAATACCGCAACGGCGGCCTCTTTCTCGACACCGGCGTGCTGGAACTCCGCAATCCGGCGGACGCGCAGCGCACCTTCGACGTCGGCGACCCGCTCATCATCGAGTGGCGGGCATTGACCGTGCAGCTGCTGGACCACGTCGGCGAACTGGTGCGACGCGCACTCGGCAAGACGCCGGACGAGATGCCGCTCGCGCGCGTGCTTCAAGGGGGCACGTGGGCGGCCGGCCGTGAAGTGGCGAATCGCCTGCGACCCGGCGGCGCGCCGCCGCTGAGGATCGTCAGTGATGGGACGGTATTTTAGGACCCCGGACTTGAAGGTCCGGGGCTCCAACACTGCTATGACCAAACGCGTCCACGTCGTCGACCATCCGATCGCCCGCCACAAGCTGGGAATCCTGCGCGACAGGCACACCAAGCCGCACGAGTTCCGACAGATCCTCGGTGAGCTCAGCCAGATCCTCGCCTATGAGGCCACGCGCGATCTGACGCTCGCGCGCGCCGACATCGAGACGCCGATGCAGCGGACCACGGTGGAACGTGTGTCGGAGCCACTCGTGCTGGCAAGCATCTATCGCGCCGGCGAGGGCATGCTCGGTGGATTCCTGCAGATGCTGCCGTTCGCGTCGGTCGGGCACATCGGCATCTATCGCGATAAGACAATGCAGCAGACGGTCGAGTACTACTTCAAGCTGCCGGACGAGATGAAGGGGAAGAAGGTGCTGCTGCTGGATCCGCTCCTCGGCACGGGCGACACGTGCCTGGCAGCGCTCGATCGTCTGAAGGACTACGAGGTCGGCCCGATCAAGGTGGTCACGTTGCTCTCGGCCGAAACGGGCCTGCACAAAGTGCTGACGAGTCATCCCGACGTGGAGATCTACACGCTGTCGATCGAAGAAGGCCTCAACGACCTCGGCTATCTGCTGCCGGGCCTCGGAGACGCGGGCGATCGGCTGTTCGGCACGAAGTAGTCAGAAGATCACGATCGTGACGCCGGGGTTCCGCGGATCGAGATGGAACGCGCGGACGCTCGACATGCCCCGCAATCGCTGGTG
>JBDTNQ010000101.1:0-16666 GCA_039933635.1 Acidobacteriota bacterium | reverse complement strand
TATCGCATCATCGGCGGCGTCCGGTTCTACGAGCGCAAGGAAATCAAGGACGTCCTCGCCTACCTCCGCCTGCTGATCAATCCGCACGACGACGTGAGCTTCCGCCGCGTGGCGAACGTGCCGGCCCGCGGTATGGCCAAAGGTGTGATGGATGCGCTCGAGCAGGTCGAGCCCACGGACGGCGAAGCCAACATGCCCCTGCTCACCGCCGGTCTGCAGCCAACGGCGTCGCCCCGATCAATGTGGGCACGCCTGGTGCTGGCGGTCGAGCGGCGCCTGCTGCCGGCGCGCGCGGCGATGAGCGGGAAGACGTTCCGCGATCTCATCGCGACGCTCGCGAGCGAGGCCGCGGCAATGTCCGTGTCCTCCACGATCACGATGGTCCTTGAACGCACGGGGTATCTGTCGTCGTTGCGCGATGAACGGTCGGAAGAGGCAGAGGCTCGAATCGAGAACCTGCTGGAACTCGTGTCCGCCGCTGGCGAGTACGAATCGCGCGACCCCGAAGCGTCCCTCGGCGGCTTTGTGGACCGGCTCTCCCTGCTGTCCGAGGCCGACGAGGTGGCCGGCGCCAGCGACGCACGCGTGTGGCTCATGTCCATGCACGCCGCCAAGGGCCTGGAATTTCCCATCGTCATCGTGGCGGGCATGGAGGAAGGTCTGTTTCCCCACGCGCGATCGGCTGATGACGAAGAAGAGGTCGAGGAGGAACGGCGCATCTTCTACGTCTGCATCACCCGGGCGCGCGAGAAGCTGATTCTCACAGGCGCGGCCAGACGGCGGATTTTCGGCGAGTACCAGGCGACGACCCCGTCCCGCTTCCTCGACGAGATTCCAGCCGAGCTCATCAAGCGCGTCGAAGCGGCGGCGCCGGCGCCACGCTGGCAGCAGCCGGGGTACGACCTGCGGAACCCCTACGCCAATCGCGGAGGCCCGCGCCTGCGGGAGCGGGAACCGGCGCGCGGGTTCTCGTACGAATCGGAGGACCAATCCGCCAGCGGCATGCGCAGCGGTATGCGCGTCCGACATCGGCAATTCGGCGTCGGGACGGTGGTCGACGTGGAAGACCACGGCGACGACTACAAGGTCACCGTGCGCTTTTCGAGCGTCGGGACCAAGAAGCTGTTGGCGAAATTCGCGGGGCTGGAACCAGCGTAGGCAGCAGCAGGGGGCCGGCGCCTCGCTCTCTTGGAGCCCTGGACCTTCAGGTCCAGGGCCAGGGACCTACTCTTCCGGCGCCTTCGGTTCCTCCGCCTTCGGCTCGTCTTCAGGCGCGGCGTCTTCCAGCACGGCATCTTCCAGCACGGCGCCTTCCGGCTCCGCCAGCGTCGCAATCGATACGAGGCGATCCTGCTCGTCGAGATCCATGAGGCGGACGCCCTGCGTGTCACGGCCGATGGGTCGGAGGTCGCCGGCCTTCATCCGGATGATCTGGCCCTGCTCGGTGACCAGCAGCAGCTCGTGGCGATCGGTCACACAGGCCAGCGCGATGACCGGCCCGTTTCGATCGCTGGTCTGCACGTTCTTGAGGCCGATGCCACCGCGCGTCTGACGACGATATTCGGTGACCTCGGTGCGCTTGCCGTAGCCTTTCTCGCACACCGTCAACAGCGTGCCGTCATCGCTGACGACCTCCATCGCGACGACCTCGTCCCCATCGCGCAGCTGCATGCCACGCACACCGAAGGCCGTACGGCCCATCGGCCGCACATCGGCCTCGGCAAAGCGAATCGCCATGCCGTTGCGCGATCCCATCACGAGATCCTTCTGGCCATCGGTCTCGGCGACCGCGATCAGCCGATCGTCGTCTTCGACCTGGATCGCGATGATGCCGGCTGCGCGGGGATTCGAGAATGCCGCAAGGTCCGTTTTCTTGACCGTGCCATGGCTCGTGCACATCACGATGAACCGGTGGCCTTCCTCCTCGGGGAATCCCTGCACACGGAGCAGTGTGGCAATCTTTTCGCCCTCAGCCATGTTCACGAGATTCGCGATCGACTTGCCCTTGCTGCTCCGGCCCACTTCGGGGATGTCGTACACCCGCAGCCAGTAGCACTGACCGCGATCCGAGAAGATCAGGATGTAGGCATGCGTGTTGGCGACGAAGAGATGCTGCACGATGTCCTCATCGCGCGTCTGCATCCCGATCAAGCCCTTGCCGCCGCGGCGCTGCTGCCGGTATTCGTCGAGCGCGGTCCGCTTGATGTAGCCGGTGCTCGTCGCGGTGATGACGACATCTTCGTCGGCGATCAGGTCCTCGACCTTGAACGCGCCACTGTCTTCGGTGAAGTCCGTGCGCCGATCGTCGCCGTACTTGTCACGGACCGCCTTTAGCTCCTCGACGATCAGATTCGTCAACAACTCGTCGTTCGACAGAATCGACCGCAGGCGCTCGATGAGCTGCACCAGTTCGGCGAGCTCGTCGAGAATCTTCTGCCGCTCGAGGCCGGTCAGGCGCTGGAGCTGCATGTCGAGTATGGCCTGCGCCTGAATCTGCGTGAAGGCGAACTCGGCCATCAGGCCGGTGCGCGCCTCGAGCGGCGTGCGCGATCCGCGGATCAACGCGATGACACGGTCGAGGTGATCGAGCGCGATCCGGAAACCTTCGAGGATGTGGGCGCGGGACTCGGCCTTGCGCAGCTCGAACTCGATCCGGCGACGGACGACGTCGCGACGGAACTCGATGAAGTGTTCGATGATCTCGAGCAGACCCAGCACGCGCGGCCGGTTGCCGGCGATGGCCAGCAGCGTGATGCCGTAGCTCGTCTGCAGCTTCGTGTGCTTGTACAGGTTGTTCAGCACGACGTCAGGCAGCTCACCGCGCTTCAGCTCGATGACAATCCGCATCCCGTCACGATCGGACTCATCCCGCAGGTCCGAGATGCCCTCAATCCGCTTGTCACGGACGAGATCGGCCATGTCCTTGATCAGGTTCGACTTGATGACCTGAAACGGGATCTCGTGGACGATGATCGAGACGCGGTCGCCCTTCTTGTTCTCCTCCAGCGACGTCTTCGCCCGCACGACCACGTTGCCGCGACCCTCTTTGTACGCGCGGTAAATGCCCTCGCGGCCGACAATCGTGCCGCCGGTCGGAAAGTCCGGCCCGGGAATGCACTGGAGCACGGCGCGGAAGCGATCCTCGCGCGACGCCGTGCGGCGCTCGATGACGGCGATCACACCGTCGATCACCTCGCGCATGTTGTGCGGCGGGATGCTCGTGGCCATGCCCACGGCAATGCCATTCGATCCGTTGACCAGGAGGTTCGGGAACGGCGCCGGCAGAACGGTCGGCTCCTCTGTGGTCTCGTCGTAGTTGGGCACGAAATCGACGGTCTCTTTGTCGAGATCCGTCATCATCGCGTCGCCGAGCGATTCGAGACGCGCCTCGGTGTAGCGCATGGCCGCGGGCGGGTCGTCGTCGATTGAACCGAAGTTGCCCTGCCCGTCGATGAGCGGCGCGCGCATGTTGAAGTCCTGCGCCATGCGGACGAGGGTGTCGTAGATGGAGGCGTCGCCGTGCGGGTGGTAGTTGCCCATCACCTCGCCGACGATCTTCGCGCACTTGCGGTAGCCGCGAGTCGACGAGAGCCCCATCGACTTCATGCCGTACAACACGCGCCGATGCGCGGGCTTCAGGCCGTCGCGGATGTCAGGCAGCGCGCGCCCGATGATCACGCTCATGGCGTAATCCATGTACGAGCGCTTCATCTCGTCTTCGATGTTGACCGGAATGCGGGAGAGATTCTGATCCATGTGAAATTGATTGGCTGGCGCGAGCGGGACCTAGATGTCGAGGTTCTTGACGTCGAGCGCGTTGTCCTCGATGAACTTGCGCCGTGGCTCAACCTGATCGCCCATCAGTGTCGTGAACATCAGGTCGGCTTCCGTGTGGTCCTCCGCACGGACCTGCAGAAGCGTGCGCTTCGCCGGATCCATCGTCGTGTCCCACAACGTGTCGGGATTCATCTCGCCCAGGCCCTTGTAGCGGTTGACGGCGAGTCCGCGGCGCCCGGCCGCGACGAAGTACTCGACCAGCTCGTCGAGCGAGTCCACACGCCGATCCGCTTCGCGGGGCTTGCGTGCCTTCGGTTCCGCATCCGTCGCCGGCGTCGCGACCGCGTCCCCTTCAGCGGCGGTCTCATCGGGTTCGTCCACCTCGGCGGCGTTGGCGGCCGTGCGAATCGTCACCGGCCCGGCCATGAGGTCACGGACATCCTGATACGTGGCCGCCAGGGTCCGGAACTCGCCGGTCGTGACGAAGTCGAGATCGAGGCGGTGCCGGCGCGCATAGCCCGCCGTTCGATCCTCGAGCAACACCGAATACGCCTGGTGCTCGGCGTCGTCGACAACCGCCGCGTGGACGTCACCCTGGGTCAGATGGGTCGCGAGACTGACGACGGCCTCCCGATTGCCCCAGAACGTCTTGTCCCGCGCTTCGCCCTCGAGCAAGGCCATGACAGCGCGGTTCGCCGGTCCGCGTCGTTCGACGACCTGAAGGAGCTTCCGGAAGAGCATGAGCTTCTCGAGCCGGCGTTCCAGCTCGTCGCCTGAAATTTCCCGGCCGTCACCAATCACCAGAGTGCGGGACTCGGCGGCACGCTTGAGCAAGAACGTTTCGAGCGCGCGTTCGTCCTTGATGAACGTTTCCTGCCGCCCGCGCTTGGCACGGAACAGTGGCGGCTGGGCGATGTAGATGTGCCCGCGATCCACCAGTTCGCGCATCTGACGGTAGAAAAACGTCAGCAACAGCGTCCGGATATGCGAACCGTCGACGTCGGCGTCCGTCATGATGATGACGCGGTGGTAGCGCAGCTTGGCCGGGTCGAACTCGTCCGATCCGATCCCCGCGCCGAGGGCCGCGATCAGCGTGCGAATTTCCTCGTGGCCGAGCATCTTGTCGAAGCGGGCCTTTTCAACGTTGAGGATCTTGCCCTTGATCGGCAGGACCGCCTGGAAACGCCGGTCCCGCCCCTGTTTGGCCGAACCGCCTGCCGACTCGCCCTCGACGATGTAGAGCTCGCTCTGGGCCGGATCCCGCTCCTGACAGTCGGCGAGCTTGCCCGGCAGCGCCGTGTTGTCGAGCGCGCCCTTGCGGCGCACGAGGTCCCGCGCCTTGCGCGCGGCCTCACGGGCCAGCGCGGCATCAACCGCCTTCGCGATGATCCGTTTGGAGATGGCCGGGTTCTCTTCCAGGAACGCCCCCAGCCGGTCGTTCACGATGTTCTCGACGATGCCCTTGACCTCGGTATTGCCGAGCTTCGTCTTCGTCTGGCCTTCGAACTGGGGCTGCGGGATCTTCACGGAGATCACGGCCGTCATGCCCTCGCGCACGTCGTCGCCGCTCACGCTCTCGATGAGCTTGTCCGAAAGATTGTTGCGCGAGGCGTAGTGGTTGATCGTGCGGGTCAACGCGGCACGGAAACCGGAGAGATGCGTCCCGCCTTCGATCGTGTTGATGTTGTTCGCAAACGTGTACGTCAGCTCGCTGTAGCTGTCGTTCCACTGCAGCGCGATTTCAACACCGATCATGTCGCGTTCGCCTGACATGTAGATCGGCTTGTCGTTGACGGGCGTTTTGTTTTTGTTCAGGTATTCGACGAACTCGCGAATGCCCCCTTCGTACAGGAAATTGTGGCTCTTGCCGTCACGCTCGTCCTCGATCGTGATCGACACGCCGGCATTCAGGAAGGCGAGTTCCCGCAGGCGCTGGGAGAGTGTTTCGAAGCTGTACTCACCGGTTTCGAAGATGTCGAGGTCGGGCTTGAAGGTGATCTTGGTACCGCGCTTCTCGGTGGTGCCCGTAATCTCCAGGTGCTTCGTCGGCGTGCCGCGATGGTAGCGCTGCTGGTGCACCTGCCCGTTGCGCCAGATCTCGAGCTCCAGCCATTCGGACAAAGCGTTGACGACCGAGGCGCCGACACCGTGCAGACCGCCGGACACTTTGTAGGCCGAATTCTCGAACTTGCCGCCGGCGTGCAGCACGGTCATGACGAGCTCGGCACCGGAGATGCCGCTCTCGTGCATGTCCACCGGAATGCCGCGGCCGTCGTCGATCACGGTGACCGACCCGTCGATGTGAATCGTCACATTGACGTTCTTGCAGTAGCCGGCCAGGGCCTCGTCGATCGAGTTGTCGACGATCTCGTAGACGAGGTGATGGAGTCCCTGCGGGCCGGTCGTGCCGATGTACATGGCCGGCCGTTTACGGACCGCCTCGAGGCCTTCGAGGACCTTGATTTTGTCCGCGCCGTATTCCTCGACGCCGCCGCTGGCCGACGCCGTGGATGCACCACGGCCCGTATTCTGAAGATCAGTGTTCGACATGGGTTCTGCGAAAGCCGGAAACCGCGCGTTCAAATTCTCATCGGCATGATGACGTAGGTGTACTCGTAGCCGTCGGCGCCCACGGGCTTCATGACGGCCTGACTCATCTCATCCTTGAACTCGAGCTGCACCTGTTCGGTTTCCACCGCGCCAAGAAAATTATCCACGTAGTCCGCGTTGAAGCAGATCTGCATCGACGCGCCGCTGTAGTCGACGGTCAGCACTTCGTGCGCCTCGCCCAACTCGGGCGTGCTGGACGTAATCTCCACCTGATCGTGGCCCATCACGAACTTCACGGCTTTCGATCGCTCGTTCGACAACAGGCGCACACGCTTCACCGCCGCGGCGAGACGGTCGCGGTCGAAGTCGATGTGCTTGTCGTTCGATTTCGGGATCACGCGTTCGTACGCCGGGAAATTCGCGTCGATCTTCCGCGAAATCAGCAGGCGCGATCCCGCGCGGAAGAAGAGGTGATTCTCGCCCTGGGCGAACTCAATCGTGTCGACGCCATCGATCAGCCGCGCGATTTCGTTCAGCGTCTTTCGCGGCAACAGCACCTCGGACTTCGCCGCCTTGCCCGGGGATTCCTGCACACGAACGAACGCCAGGCGATGCCCATCGGTGGCCACCATACTCATCGAGTCCGGCTGCAGCACGAGCTGGGCGCCGTTCAGGAAATACCGCGTGTCTTCGCTCGTGATCGCGAACTTGGTCTGGTTGATCATGCGCTTCAGCGCGGCGGCCGGCAGCGACGCCGCCGTGGCACCCGCGTCATCAGGCGGCGACGGAAACTCGCTCGCGGGGAGCGTCTGCATCCGCGACTCGAATCGATCCGCGGCAATCGTCACGCTCTTGCCGCCCTTGTCTTCTTCGATGCGAATTTCGGTGTCGGGCAGCGCGCTCACGATCTCGAATAGTTTTTTCGCGGGCAACGTGAGAATGCCCGGCTTGGCGACCGTCGCCGCGCAACTGCTGCGCAACCCGACATCGAGGTCCGTCGCGAGCAGTGACATCTGGTCCTTGCTCGCGTCAATCAGCACGTTGGCGAGGATCGGAATCGTGTTCTTCCGCTCGACGATGCCTTGCAATAGAGAGAGTTCTTTCAGCAAATCGTTCTTGCGGACAACAAGTTCCATAGGCAGGACGACCTCGCGGTATGCCCGACACGTTCCGGGCCTGTCGAGCATCACCAGGGCGAGAAGATCCTTCCCTGATGAACGATCAGCAAGACAAAGAATTATAACAAGAATAAAGGCCTGTTGGTAACTCAAACGAGGCTCATAACCCTCTCGCTGTCAGATGTTTATCTTGTGGACGCGCCTGTGGATGCGGCACGCGGTACGGTGGGCGAACTGTGCGGAAAACAGTCCGGGGACGATCCGTCCACAGCCGTCCACAGCCCGGGCCTGTGCACGACCCGGTCTGGTCGGTTGATCCCCGCGAAATCCCTAACGAAATGACTCGGTGAGGGTGTGGATGAGGTTGTTGAAAACCGGATCCTTCCGGCGGAGATCTTCGACCTTCCGGATGGAATGGATGACCGTCGAGTGGTGCTTTCCGCCAAAGCTCTTCCCGATCTCGGGGAGCGACGCCGACGTGAGGGCCTTGCAGAGATACATCGCCACTTGCCGCGGCAGCGCGATCGACTTCGAGTTGTTCTTCGATTTGATGTCCACGAGCTTCAGTTGGTAATACTCGGCGACGAATTTGAGAATCATGTCGATGGTGACCGCGCGTTCCTCGTGCTTGAGCACATCACGCAGGACCTCCTGCGCGAGGCCCATCGAGACGTCGCGCCCGGACAACGACGCGTAGGCGAGCAACCGCGTCAGCGAACCTTCGAGCTCCCGGATGTTCGACTTGATCCGTCCCGCGATGTACAAGGCGACGTCGTCCGGCAACGGGACGCCCTCGGCGTCGGACTTCCGCTTCAAAATCGCGATCTTCGTCTCGAGATCGGGCGACTGGATATCGGCGATGAGGCCCCATTCGAAACGGCTGCGCAGCCGCTCTTCGAGCTCGCTGATCTGGTGCGGGGGGCAATCGCTGCTGAGCACGATTTGCTTCTGGGCATCGTGCAGCGCGTTGAACGTGTGGAAAAACTCCGTCTGCGTGCGTTCCTTGCCGACGATGAACTGGATGTCGTCGACGAGGAGCACGTCAACGCCGCGGTAGCGTTCGCGGAACTCCATGATGCGGTCGTACCGGATCGCGTTCACGACTTCGTTCATGAAGCGTTCGGCGGAGATATACGTGAGCTTCAGGCCCGGGCTCTGCGTGAGGACGTAGTGGCCAATCGCGTGCATCAAGTGCGTCTTGCCGAGACCCACACCACCATACAGAAACAGCGGGTTGTAGGAGCGTGAGGGCGCTTCCGCGACGGCCCGGCACGCGGCATGTGCGAACTGGTTCGACGCCCCCACGATGAACGTGTCGAACGAGTAGCGCGGGCTCAATCCCCCGTAGTCCGAGACGTCTGCCGGGTCGTCGGACGCCACCTCCACCCTCGGGACGGGGTCAGGATCGTCACGCATCTCGATGGTTTTGGGACTCACTGAATCGTGCGTGTCGGGCTGAAAGCGCAGACGAACGCCGGGTCGCCCGATTTCGCTCAGGGCTTCCTCGATGATGGCCGCGTAGTGCTTGGTGAGCCAGTCGACCACCATGGGATCGGTGACACGAATACTGAGCGTATCGCCCAGATCCGACGCCAGAGAGGTCTGCCGGAACCACGTGAAGTAGCTGTACCGGTTGACCTTGGTCTCGACGCGAGCAAGGACGTCGTCCCAAACGGTGCCAGCCATGGTGATCTACCCCGAAAAAAGGCCACGAACGAGTCAGCCCCACGGCGCCCGGTTGGCAGGAAAATGGCCGAAAAACGCGCGGTCTCGGCCCTGTACTGCTGCTACCGTAGCAGCCTAAGCTCAATAATTACAATAGTTTACGCGGTCGACACCCCAAACTATTGGATTTCCACAGGTTTTTCCACAGGTGTGGAAAACTATGGCCTGCGCGCCAGGGATTCCGCGGAAAGCTGGCGAATCTACCACAGCCTGGCCCGGGCCGACAACGAGGCATCGATCGGGCCTGAATTTCAAGGATTCCGGTGGCGCCGCCCCCCAGGGGTACGTTGACACGTCTGGCGGTGCCCCATTACGATCCGTGTTTCTCCAGAGTGTAAAGACACCTGGTTGGGAGCCTCATGAAGCGCACGTATCAGCCCAATCGTCGCCGCCGCAGCCGCACGCATGGTTTTCTTGTCCGGATGGCCACGAAGAACGGCCGCATCGTCCTGAAGCGCCGTCGCGCCAAGGGCCGCAAGCGTCTCACCGTTTCCTCGACCTAGCGACGGGACTGTGTCGTCCACCGCTCCGGCGGTGCGCATGTCTGTGCGGTTTGGCTCCTCCGTCCGTCTGCGCTCGCGCGCGGAGTTCACGTCGGTCCAAAAGCAGGGCCGTCGAGTCGCGACCCGGTTCCTGACACTGCTCGCGATGCCCAACACCCTCGACCACGATCGGCTCGGCATCATCGCGTCGCGTCGTTTTGGAGGCGCGGTGGCTCGCAACCGCGCCAAGCGGGTGTTGCGCGAAATTTTCCGGCTCCAGGAGCCGGATACGGCCGCCGCCCGGCGTCTGCGTCCCCTGGATCTCGTCGTGATTCCACGCCGGGAGTTCACCGGCACCTCTTTCGACCTCCTCGAACAGGATTTCCGCGCAGCGCTCGGCCGAATCGATCGGGCAAGGGCTCGATGACCTGGACGGTGCGAAGCGCGCTGCTGCTCGTGCGGGCGTATCAGCTCGCCCTGAGCCCGTTTGCCGGCGGGGCCTGCCGCTTCCAGCCGTCGTGTTCGGAATACGCCATGCAGGCGTTCGAGACGCATGGTGCGCGCCGCGGAGCGCTGCTCACGATTCGCCGCGTCATGCGATGTCATCCGCTCGCGCGACCCGGCTTCGATCCCGTCCCCCCCCGGACGCCAGGCGTCTGAGGCATTTGCATTAAATGGAAAAGCGCGTCTTTCTCGCCATTCTTCTGTCGTTCGTCGTGCTCGCCGTCTACCAGGTGCTGGTGCCGCAGTCGAAGCCGGTGCCGGTGCCGGTGACCCAGACGACGACCGCGACCCCCGGGACGATGGGGGCGACATCGGCGCCCGTCGCTGCCACGCCTCCCGCTCCGGACCAGACGCCTGCTGCCGCGGCGCTCGTGGCCGACACCTCGGCACGCGACATCGTGGTCGAGACCGACGTCGTGCGCGCGGTGTTTTCGACGAAGGGCGCGACGCTCAAGAGTTGGAAGCTGAAGAAATACCTCGAGAACGGTGAGCCGCTCGACTTCGTTCCTTCGGATCTGCCGGAGGCGCTGCCGCGCGGGTTCGCGATGTCCACAGCCGATCCGGCGCTCTCGCGTACGCTCGCGACCGCGCTCTTCAAGCCCAGCGCCGACAGTCTGACCCTCGGCTCCGCCCCGGGACAATTGACGTTCGAGTATCGCGACGCCTCGGGGCTCACCGCGCGCAAGACGTTCTACTTCCAGCCCGAGCAGAAGCCGTACGTGCTGAAAGTCGAGGCGGCGATTGATCTGGGTGGCGCGTCGAAGCCCGTCACGCTCGCATCAGGCCCCGCGCTGGGGCTCGGGTATCAACCCGACGGATCGCGGCACGTGCCGGTGGGCGCCGCGCTGTACGTCGATGGCAAGGCGCAACACCTCACGGTGAGCAGCCTGCAGAAGCAGGGGCACTACGAAGGCGAGATGAAGTTCGTCGGCGTGGCGGACCAGTATTTCCTCAACGCGGCCCTGCCCGGCACCCAACGCGTCGCGGTGGACTACGAGCCGATTTCGCTTCCGGTACCCGGCACGACGAGCAACGCGCTGCGCGAGTTCACCAACTACCGGATCGCGGTGCCCGGCTCGATGGCGATGCCGTTCTTCCTCGGTCCGAAGGACTTCGACATCCTGCGGGACGTCGATCCACGGCTGGACCTGGTCTACACCATCGACTTCGGCATGTTCCGCGTGATCGTCGTGCCGCTGCTCACCTCGCTCAAGTGGATCAACAGCTACATCGGTAACTACGGCTGGTCCATCGTCGTGCTGACGATCATCATCAACCTGCTCATCTTCCCGCTTCGGCACCGCAGCATGGTGTCGATGAAGAAGATGCAGTCCGTGCAGCCGGAAGTGAAGGCGATTCAGGATCGATTTGCGAAGTACAAGCTCACCGATCCCGAACGCCAGAAGATGAACCAGGAGATGATGGCGCTCTACAAGCAGAAGGGGGTCAACCCGGCCAGCGGCTGCGTGCCCATGCTGCTGACGCTCCCCGTCCTGTTTGCCTTCTACGCGATGCTGTACGGCGCGATCGAACTGCGCGGCGCGCCCTTCATGGGATGGATTCACGATCTGTCGCGCCACGACCCGTTCTACATCACGCCCATCCTGATGGGCCTGTCGATGTTGTGGCAGCAGAAGATGATGCCCACCACGGCCGACCCGATTCAGCAGAAGATGTTCCTGCTGATGCCGGTCATCTTCACCGTGTCGTTTCTGTGGGCGCCGGCGGGACTCGTGGTGTACTGGTTCTCGAGCAACCTGCTGGCGATTGGCCAGCAGTATCTGACGAATCGCATGATTGCCGCGCCCGCGCGTTCCTCGTCGTCGCCCAAGCGCGTCGGTTCCGGCAGCACCAAGTCATAGGCGCTTTCCATGAGCAGCGAACTCGATTCCCAGGTCATCGACTTCATCCGCAAGGTCACCTCCGCGATGGGACTCGATCTCGCCGTCGACGTGGAGGAGACGCCGGATAACGTGCGTCTGAACCTCGCCGGTGACGGCGCGGACGTGCTGCTCCGCCGCAAGGGCGACGCGCTCGACGCGCTGCAGGTGATCGTCAACACCGCGTTTCGCCGCGATGCCCGTGGCGACCGGCACTACGTCGTGGACGCGCTCGGGTTCCGCAAGGGCAAGGACTCCGAGTTGCGGCAGATGGCGCAGGTGCTGATCGATAAGGCGAAAGCCAGCGGTACGCCACAGGAGATTGGTCCGCTGAACCCGTACGCACGTCGCATCGTGCACCTCGCCGTTTCCGAGGACGCCGGTGCGACGTCTGAAAGTATCGGCGACGCGTTCCTGAAGACCGTCGTCATCTCGCCGAAGTAGACCCGCGCGAACGATCCGCGGCAACTGGCCGCCACCACCGTGTTCAGCACCTCCGACACCATCGTCGCGATCGCGACGGCCCCCGGGCGCGGCGGCATCGGGGTCGTGCGCCTCTCAGGCCCGGCCTCTCGCGACATCGCGAGCGCGATCCTTCGGCGCGAGGAGCCGCTGGTGCCGAGGATGGCGACGTTCGGGCGCGTCGTCGACCTCGACGCGGACCGGCAGCGGGCGATTGACGAGGTCGTCGTGACCTTCTTTCCGGCTCCGCATTCATACACGACCGAGGATGTCGTCGAAATCGCCGGGCATGGCAGTCCCGTGCTGCTCGAACGCATGGTGCAGTTGGCGATCGCGCGCGGCGCGCGCCTGGCCAATCCCGGGGAGTTCACGTTCAGGGCGTACGTGAATGGCCGCATCGATCTGGTCCAGGCCGAGGCCGTGGCGGATCTCGTGGATGCCGTGACACCGCTCCAGGCCCGCGCGGCGATGGATCAGCTGGAGGGAACCCTGACGACAGCGCTCACGGCCATTGATGCCGCGCTGTTCGACCTGGCGGCAAGACTCGAGGCCTCGCTGGATTTTCCCGATGAGGGCTTTCACTTCGTCACGCGCGAGGACGTCCGGGCCGACATCGATCAACAGCGTCAGGCGTTGGTGCGGTTGCGACAGGACGGCCGGGCCGGGCGATTGCTTCGCGAGGGCAGCCTCGTCGTGATCAGCGGGCGCCCGAATGCCGGCAAGTCGAGTCTGTTCAACGCGCTCGCTGGCGCCTCGCGTGCGATCGTCACCGACATTCCCGGGACCACGCGCGACGTGTTGACCGAACGCGTGGATCTTCTCGGCATTCCGATCACCCTCGTGGATACGGCGGGGCTTCGCGACGCCACCGACGCGATCGAGGCGGAAGGTGTGGCGCGCGCGCGGCAGGCCCAGGAGATTGCGGCGCTGACGCTGGTGGTGATCGACCAATCCGAGCCGTTTGCCGGTGCGCTGGACCTCGACGGACCAGTGGTCGTGGTGTTGAGCAAGTCCGATCTGCCCTGCGCCATTCCGCTGGAGGTGATTGCGGCCTGGCCTGCCCGGCCCATGGCGGTCTCGACGAAAACCGGTGACGGTTTGAGGGCGCTTCGGGATCAGATTGTCGCCACGCTCGGCGCGCGAGATGATTGGCGTGACGTGCCGGCGATCTCGAATGTCCGTCACCTCGCGCAGATCGATCAGGCGCTCGAAGCGTTCGACCGGATCGATGCCGCCATTCAGTCGGGCGCGAGCGAGGAGCTCGTGCTGGCGGAAATGGTCGAAGCGCGGGAGGCGCTCGAGGCGATTACGGGGCACAAGACGCCAGACGATGTGCTGCGTCATATTTTCGAGCGGTTCTGCATCGGCAAGTAGCATCAGCCCATGAACGATTTCGACGTCATCGTGATCGGTGCCGGCCATGCCGGCTGCGAGGCCGCATGGGCCGCGGCCCGCATGGGCTGCCGCGTGGGCATTTGCACGATCTCGATGGACACCGTGGCGTTGATGCCCTGCAATCCCGCGGTTGGCGGGACGGCGAAGGGGCATCTCGTGCGCGAAATCGACGCGCTCGGCGGCTTGATGGGGCGCGCAATCGATGCGACGGGCATTCAGTTCAAGATGCTCAATCGCAGCCGCGGACCGGCGGTCTGGTCGCCGCGGGCGCAGGCCGACAAGCGCCGCTACGGCGCGTGGGTGCGCGACGCGCTCACGGCCTGTCCGAATGTGACCTGGCTGATCAATCGCGCCGGCCGCATCGCCCAGCACGACGGGCGCCTGACGGGTCTCGTGTTCGAAGACGGATCCGCAGTGTCGTGTCGCGCGCTGGTGGTGACGACGGGCACGTTCCTCAACGGACTGGTGCACATTGGGGACGAGCAGAGTCCGTCGGGCCGGGCCGGCGAACCACCAACGCAGGCGCTGGCGGAGTCCTTGCGCGCACTCGGTCTCGAGATGGGCCGGTTGAAGACCGGCACACCGCCTCGCCTCGACCGGCGCAGCATCGACTTCACACGGTTTCCCGAGGAGCGCGGCGACGACCCAATCGTGCCGTTTTCATTTCTCTCGTCGCGGATCGAGCGCGAGCAGATCTGCTGTCATCTGATTCACACGACCGCCGAGCTTCACGATCTGGTGCGCTCGAACATCGGCCGGTCGCCGCTCTACAACGGCCAAATCGCGGGAATTGGACCACGCTACTGCCCTTCCCTCGAAGACAAGGTGATGCGGTTCCCCGACAAGGACCGTCATCAGATCTTCCTCGAGCCCGAGGGCCTCGACGTCGACGAAATCTACGTCAACGGCTTGTCGATGAGCCTGCCGCGCGACGTGCAGGACACGATCGTGCGCGCGCTGCCCGGGCTCGAGCACGCCCGCGTGTTGCGGCATGCGTATGCCGTCGAGTACGACTTCGTCCAGCCGACGGAACTCACGCGCGCCCTCGAAGTGAAGGCACTGCCGGGATTGTTCCTGGCCGGTCAGATCAACGGCACGTCGGGATATGAGGAAGCCGCGGCGCAGGGGCTGGTCGCAGGTATCAATGCCGCGCAACGCGTCAAGGGCCGCGCGCCGATCGTGATCGGGCGTGACGAAGCCTACGTGGGAATTCTCGTCGACGATCTCGTGACGCGCGGATGCCTGGAGCCGTACCGGATGTTCACGTCGCGCGCGGAACATCGGCTGCGGCTGCGCATCGACAATGCGGACGTGCGGATGACTCCGATCGGGCGCGACATCGGGTTGGTCGACGATGAACACTGGCGCGTGTTCGAAGCGCGGCGTGCACGGCTCGACCGGAACCTGGCGGCGGCGTGGACGACCAAGGTGACGGTGCAGAACGAGGGGACGACGGCGGCGCAGGCGCTGTCGCGACCGTCCGTGACGCTCGAGGAACTGCGCGCGCAGGGATTCGAGCTCGACGTCGATGAGGCGCGGGCGGACGTGGATGAAGCGACGGTGACGGCGGAGTTCAAGTACCGGGGCTATCTCAAACGTCACGACGCACAGGTCGCGCGCGCGCGGGCAGACGAGGGGCGAGCGATTCCGGGCGACTTCTCGTACCGCGCCATTCCAGGTCTGTCGCGGGAGATCGTCGAGCGTCTCACGCAGATTCGGCCCGGCACGATCGGTCAAGCCGCGCGCGTGCCCGGCGTCACGCCGGCGGCCGTGGCGATCGTTGCGGCGCGTGTGTCGCGTCACGTGCCGGGAGTCTGAGCGTGGCGGAGCGTTTCGCGGCGCTCGTGCGCGCCCGCGCCGATGCGGCCGAGCTGGTCGTGGCCGACGGCCTCCGCGAGGCGCTCGCGGCCTACGTGTCGTTGCTCGCGCGCTGGAATCGGAAGATCAATCTGACATCGTTCGATCTCGACGTCCCGACGGACGCCGCGATCGATCGGCTCGTGATCGAACCGCTGCGCGCATCGCGCCTGGTGCGGCCGACCGATCGGCTTGCCGTCGACATCGGCTCCGGCGGAGGCTCTCCGGCGATTCCGTTGCGCCTGGCGCAGCCGCAGCTCGAGACCGTGTTGATTGAGGCCCGCGAGCGGAAGGCCGCATTCCTTCGCGAGGTCGCGCGCACCTTGGAGCTGGCCAACGTGCACGTCGAGGCGGACACGTTCGAGCGCTTCGCTGAGCGTCCCGCGTGGGCGCGCCGAGCCGACCTCGTCACGATGCGGGCCGTGCGCCCGGACGAGTCCATCTGGCGCGGAGCGCGGGCGGTAATTCAAGCGAACGGTCGGTTTTTGTGGTTTGCTGAACTGGGTGAAACAACCAAATTTGGCAGTTGGTTCCGCGTGGTCCAGTTTGATGGGCCCGTCGTTGTCCTTGAGCCGACGTGAATCTGATCCTGGCTGAGTTTTGACCGGGTTGTCGTCGAAGGCCAGCCGTTCGCACGACCCGGTGTCTGCCTTCGCGGTTTGTAACGTGCCCGCTTGCGATCACGGCGCCGGGCGGCAACATCGTCAGCATCTACGCAACCGTGCCGATAGACACGGCCCCAAAGGATACGTGCCACGGAAGGGTTGAGATTCGATGTTCGCTCTCGAAGTCTTTGTTCGCGTGTCCCTCGGGTTTGGCGCCATCATCGGCATCTTCCAGTCCGCCATTTATGCCTTCGTCCTCTTTCAAGAGGCATCCGCGCACGCAGTCACAGCGGAGACTGTGGGCTCGTTGA